>JBKQRS010000444.1:0-75873 GCA_052143915.1 Bradyrhizobium sp. | reverse complement strand
TCACCGGCAGTTTCGACAGCGAATATAAAATGACGGTGACGTCACAAAGCGAGGACTTGCCGGGCGGCAAGATGACGATGACGATGGAGGCCAGGTGGCTCGGCCCCTGCGCGGCGGATCAGCGGCCTGGAGACATTGTCATGGGCAATGGCGTGAAGATCAATATCCCTGAAATCCAGCAGCGCAGCCGCGCTCAATAGCGGGGGTCGTACATTTGCTGTTCAATGAACGCCATCAGGTTGTTCGGCGCTGGCGCGGTCGCAAGTCCGCGCTTGTAGGCGACTTCGGCGACGGCGACGGCGATGTGTGCCGAGACTTCACGGATCCGCGGCAGCGCCGGATAGAGGCTGCCCTGTTCGATGTCGTCGGGATTGACAAGATAGGCCAGCGTGTGCGCGGCGGCCATGAACATCTCGTCGGTCACCAGCCTCGATCCGCTCGCGATCGCGCCGAGACCGACGCCTGGGAAGATATACGAATTATTGCCCTGGCGCGGTACGAACGTCTTGCCACCGATTGTAACCGGATCGTAGGGACTGCCACATGCGAACAGCGCGCGCCCACCGGTGTGGCGATAGGCCTCCTCTGCGGAACATTCCGCCTTCGATGTCGGATTGGAGAGCGCAAACACAATCGGCCGATCATTGATCTCGGCCATGGCTTGCAGCACGTCGGGCGTGAAGGCGCCGCCGACGGCTGCAACGCCGATGATCGCGGTGGGCTTGATCGTCCGGATCGCGGTCAGGAAATCTCCGATCGATGCATGATCATGTGCATAGCGCAGCTTGTGCTCGGTGAGGCTTGCGCGATTCTTGACGACAAGGCCACGCGAGTCCACGAGCCAATTGCGCCTCAAAGCCTCGGCTTCGGATAAACCTTCCGCCACCATGGCGGAGACCGCGAGGTCGGCGATGCCGGTTGCAGCCTCGCCTGCGCCAAGGAACAGCACCCTCTGGTCAGCGAGTTTGCCTCCGGTCACCCGCAACGCCGAAAACAGGCCCGCGAGCGCAACCGCTGCCGTGCCCTGGATATCGTCGTTGAAGACATTTATCTTGTCGCGATATTTGTGCAGAAGCCGGAACGCCGAGTGATTGGCGAAATCCTCGAACTGGATCAACACGCCGGGGAAAGCAGAATGCGCGGCGGTGATGAATTCGTCAACGAATTCGTCGTAGGCGGCGCCGCTCAGGCGTTTCTGGCGCAAGCCGATGTAATAGCGATCGTTCAGCAAATCCTCGTTGTTGGTGCCAACGTCCAGCATCACCGGCAGGCAGTACTCCGGATGGATGCCGGCGCAGGCCGAATAAAGCGAGAGCTTGCCGACCGGAATGCCCATGCCGTGGGCGCCGAGGTCGCCAAGGCCCAGGATACGCTCGCCGTCGGTGACCACGACAAGCCTGGCCGGATAAGGCCAGTTGCCCAGCAACTCCGCGATACGCCCGCGATCCTTGGCGCTGATGAACATGCCGCGCGGCCGCTGGAAGATGAGGCCGAAACGCTGGCACGCCAAGCCCACCGTCGGGGTGTAGATCAGTGGCTGGATTTCATCGATGTTGTCGCACACGACGCGGAAGAACAGCGCCTCGTTGCGATCGTGCAGCGAGTTGAGCGCGATGTATTTTTCCAGGTCATTGGGCAGGCTGCGCAGATTGACGAGAACGCGCGCGACTTGTTCCTCCATCGAGAGCACATGCGCGGGCAGGAAGCCGCGCAATCCCAGTGTGTCCCGCTCCGCTTCCGTGAAAGCGATCCCCTTGTTCAGCAGCGGGTCGCGCAACAGCGCCATGCCGCGGGGTGAATCGGAAGGCTGCGAACTGGGCACGGCCCGGACTGGCGCGATCATGATGTTTCCCCCATGGGCAGTTTATTTGTTTTCAGCATCCGCCGATTAGGGCTGGAAGTGGTTGATTCGGATCAAGAAAGGGAAATTGCCTTCTTGTGCAGCTAGTGCCGTATTTGGCCAGAATTCGCGATCGAAAGCAACGCGGACCTCGTGGCTTGAGCTGTCGAACGGGTGACCGCGGCCGCTGTCCGTGTCGTTGTCTCCTTGAGCATCACAGCCACAGGATTTTCTTGCGGTATTCCAGATCGGTCAACAATGGCGACGCTGCTCCCTGGTGAAACACGGCGCCGCGTTCCAGAGCGAAGGCACGGTCCGCCAGCGCCAGCACCAGGTCGAGATTATGCTCGACGATCACGATCGAAGTCTGTCGGCGCAGCAGGTCGAACACTTTGAACAATTCGAGGATCACGGCCGGCGCCAATCCTTCGAACGGCTCGTCCAGCAGCAACAGTTTGACATTGCCCGACATGGCGCGCGCCACCGCCACCATCTGCTGCTCGCCGCCAGACAGATAATCCGCCGCCACGTCCAACCGCTCTTTCAGGCGCGGAAAGTATTCGAGAATTTTCTCCTCGCTCCAGACCACGCCGTGGCTGCCATCGGTCTTGCGCGCCAGACGGCCGAGCGAAAGATTTTCCCGAACCGTCATGCCGGCGAACAGCCCACGCCCCTGCGGCACGTAGCCGATGCCGAGTCGTGCGATATCCGGGGTGGGCAGGCCGGTGATATCGCGGCCTTCATATTCGATTGTACCGGAGGCGGTTGGAACCAGGCCCGCCAGGGCTTTCAGCAGTGTCGACTTGCCGGCGCCGTTGCGGCCGAGCAGAGCTACGATCTCGCCTTCGCGCACGTCCAGCGTCGCATCGTGCAGAATATGGCTCTTGCCGTAGAAGGTATTGACACGATCGAGGCGCGCGATTTGTGCCGCTGCCTCCGCCGCCGCATCGCTGCGGCTGTGCTCGACTTCGGGGATGCCGGTGCCGGTATAGATTTCCTGTACCCGCCGGTCGGCCCGCACGGCGTCGGGTGACCCCGTCATCAGCACTTCACCCTGATTCATCACGGTCACCGCTTGCGAAAAGCCAAGCACGCGATCGATGTCGTGTTCGACGATCAGCACCGGAATGTTCAAAGCGACGTTCTTGATCAGGTTCGAGACGCGCTCGCGCTCGGCGGCGGCAAGCCCCGCCAGCGGCTCATCCAGCAGCAACACCTTGGGTTTGGAGCCGAGCGCAATGCCGAGGTCGACCAGCCGCTGTCCACCATAGGAAAGCTCGCCGCCTTCGATCCGTTCGATGCCCTCAAGACCCAGGAACTTGATCAGTTCGGCGGTTTCAAGGTGAATGTCAGGGTAGCTGTCGATGTCGCGCCAGATGTTGAAACGCCCGTGGCTTTGCGCCTGCAGGGAAAGACGCAGGTTTTCGTAGATCGACAGGCCGCGAAACAAATTCGTGATCTGAAACGAGCGGGTCAGTCCGCGATGGCAGATCAGGTCGGACGGGATGTTCTGAACCTCTTTGCCGTCAAGCTTGATGCTCCCGCTATCCACCGGGAACAGCCCGGATATCAAATTGAACAGCGTGGTCTTGCCAGCGCCGTTCGGGCCGATCAGCGCATGGATCTCGCCGGCGTTGATATGAAGGCTGGCATTCGACACGGCGCGGATGCCGCCGAAATGCTTCGAGATGTCCTTGACCTCGAGCACCGTGCCCTTGAGGCCTTCGGGTATCAGGAAGCCCGGCAACGGCAAGCCTTCGTAAATCTTGCGCCGGCTCATGGCCGCGGCTTCTTCCGGCGCCGGCCAAAGGCGTCGGGAAAGCGTCGCCCAGATACCGACCAGGCCGCCGGGCGAATACATCACAAAGCCCACGAAAATCAGACCGAACCAGAGCAGCCAGTTCGGCGTCCAGATCGAGAACAACTCGCGGAACAGGATGAAGAACAGCGCGCCAAGCGCCGGCCCGAGCATGCTGCGCATACCGCCGATCACGACGATCGCCAGCAACTCGCCGGAGAACGGCACCGAGACGGATTCGGCCGACACCAGATAGTTCTGGAACGCGATCAGGCCGCCGGCGAGCCCGGTGATCACGGCGGAAATCACGAACACCGCGAGCTTGTAACGTTCGACCGGATAGCCCTGGAACGTCGCCCGGAGCTGGTTTTCGCGGATTGCCACCAGGACATGGCCGAACGGCGATCGTACCAGCCGCAGCAGCACATAGAGGACGACGAGGCCGATAATGGCGACCACGATGTAGTAATTCAGCGCGTTGTCGAGGCTGATCGTTCCGACGCCGCCGCGTTTGAGCCCGCCCAGTCCATCCTCGCCGCCGGTTACATTGCTCCAGCGAAACGCCGTGGTGTAGGTCAGCGCGGCCAGCGCCAGCGTCAGCAACGAGAAATACACCCCGCGACGTCGCAGAATAATGACGCCGGCCAAGGTGGATGCGATCGCAACCACGATCGTCGACGTTAGCAGGGGCAGCCAAATCTCGCCGGGGAACAGATGCAGCTGAATGAGGCCCGCGGCGTAGGCGCCGATGCCGAACCATGCGCCGTGACCGAACGATACCAATCCGGTGTAACCGATACAGAGATTGAGGCCCATGGCAGCGACCGCGAGCGCCACGACCATCGTTCCCGTGTTCAAGGACAGTCCGAGCAGCCGCAAGGCGAAGGGCAGCGCAATCACGGCGAGACAAGCCAGCAGCAGCGGCCGGAATTTTTCGGCGGTTGATACGATCATTCGAATTTCTCGATCCGCTCGCCCAAAAGTCCGCGCGGGCGCACCAGCAGCACCAGGAACATCAGGATGTAGATCGATGCCTCGCCGGCGGCCGGCGCGAAATGAATGGTGATGCCGCGCACCACGCCCACCAGCAGAGCCGAAATCACGACACCCCAGAAACTGCCGAGGCCTCCGATGACGACCACGACAAAGGCGACCGTGATGATCTCGGCGCCCATGGCTGGGTGCACGATGGTGATTGGCGCAAAGAACGCGCCGCCCAGCGCCGCCATGCCGACGCTGAGCATGACAATGGCGGTCATGTAAGGCTGCAACCGGATGCCGAGGGCGGCCACCATGTCCGGACGCTGGATGCCGGCGCGCACCACGCGGCCGAACGGGGTCTTGTGCAGCAGCAGCCAGATCCCGAGCAGCACGACGGCGACTACGGCGAGAATCAGCAGCCGGTAACGCGAGAACAGAAAGTCGCCGATGATGACCGAGCCGCGAAACACCGGCGGGATCGACGCCGACAATGGCGCGGCGCCCCAGACAATGCGGATCGTCTGCTCGGTGACCATGGCAAGCCCGAACGTGACCAAGAGGCTCAGAATCGGATCGGCGTTGTAGAAGCGGCGCAGGATGAAGCGCTCGAACAGAATGCCGAGCAGGGCGACCGACAGCGGTGAAATCACCACCGCCGGCCCGAAGCCGAGATATTTTGTAATTTCGACCGATGCGTAGGCGCCAAGCGCATAGAACGCGCCATGCGCGAGGTTGACCACGCCGCCAACGCTGAAAATCAGCGACAGCCCGAGTGCGATCAAGAGATAATAGCCTCCGAGCACGAGGCCATTCACCACCTGTTCCAGCAAGAACCCGAACTGCATTCTCAATCCCGGAAGCACAAGATGTCGGCGGCGGCGACGACCGGGCCGATAGTTAGCGTCACCCGGCCTCCCCCACTTTGCGTGCGGCCGCCCGGTGCTGATGCAGCGATTACATGGAGCAGGGGTTTTGCTCTTTGGTGAGCGCGATGGATTCGAGCGATTCGTTTGGTCCCGGGATCGCCGCTCCGAGTTCGAGCATGTCCCATTGGTCCTTGGCCCGGCCCTTTGGTTTGACCGTGAAAGGATAGGCTTCCTGCATCAGCTGATGATCCCAGGACCGGAAATATCCCTTGCGACCCTTGAGAATATCGAACTGCGTTTCCTTCTCGAAGTAGCCGATCAGTCTGTCCGTCTCGGTCGACTTGGTCTCGTTCATGGCCTGCGCCATCATCTTCAGCGACACATATTCGATCCAGGCATGGTTCTCCGGCGGCTTGCCGTGCCTCTTGATGAAGTTGGCGACAAAGGTCCTCGAGGCCGGGACATCGGAGGTGTGATACCAGATCGTCGGCCACGTCCCGCTCAGATTGCCGTCGCCGGCGGCCCAGGCGTCGGCGGTGTTGAGATTGAAGCCGACGATCGGATAGGGCAGTCCGAATTCGGCGTATTGCTTGACCAGAGTGGTGACTTGATTGCCGGCGAGGTTGGAGCAGACGATGTCCGGCTTGGCCTGGCGGATCTTCAGGAGATACGGACTGAAATCGGTGACATCGGTCGCCACCAGTTCGTCGCCGATCAGCTTGCCGCCATTTGCATCGAAGAATGAATTCGCCGCGCGCGCGAGATCATGGCCGAAGATGTAATCGGCGGTCAGCGTATAGAACCGCTTGTCCTTCATCATGTTGTCGCGCACCAGAGCCTTGCCGACCGCGTTGACCATCACCGTGCTCGGGATGTCGACATGGAAGGTGTATCTGTTGCAATTCTTGCCGCGTAGCGCATCGGAACGCGCCCCGATCTGCATGAACAGCCGCTTGTTGCGTTCGGCCACCTGCATGATGGTCAGCGCGGAGGCTGAATTGATCTCGCCCATCAGCACCGCGACGCCGCCCTGGTCCAGCATGCGCTGGGCCTTGGTCGCGGCGGTGGCGGGATTGACGGAATCTTCCGAGGTGATGTCGAGCGGCCGGCCCATGACGCCGCCAGCGCCGTTGATCTCCTCCTCCGCCATCCGGATGCCGAGCTGGGCATAGGCTCCGAGCGCGCCGAGAAAGCCGGTCAGCGGCGTCAGATGGCCAATTCTAATCTTTTCGGTCTGGCCTCTGACGATGGAAGGAAACCCGATCGCCGATCCGCCGGCAAAAGCAGCACCCGCTTTCAACAATGTACGTCGGCTGTAACGGCTCATCGTTGGTCTCCTCCCGGGAGCGCTTGGCGACGTCCCTGTCAACTCCGCTCTATGCGAGATTGTGAGAGACGTTTTTCTATTATTGGATGATATTTCCGGAGGTGGTGTTCGCTGTCAACGTCAAAAGCGCTTGCCTGCGTTGGCCTAAAGCATGATCCGGACCCGAAGGGCCGCGTCAGCGTAAAGCGGCAAATGGATTTCCGAAAAGATCATGCTTAGACAAGGAGATGAGATGATGATCCGATTCAACCCGATCGGGTCATGGTCTAGGGAGCCTTGGTGGCGTCTCTGGCGCCAAACTCGGCGGACAGACGAGACGCGGCGTTTCGAACGATCTGGGCGCTGTTGTGCAGCGCCTGGTTGGACAGGCGCCAGATCGGACCGGAAATACCCAGTGCGCCGATCACCTGGCCGGTGAAATCGGTGACCGGCACGGCGACGCAGCGCACTTCCGGATTGAACTCGCCATCGTCGAACGCAATGCCGGTCCTCCTGATCTCGGTGATCTCGCGCAACAGCACTTGAGTGTCGGTGATCGATTTCGGCGTCGACGGCTTCAGGTCGACGCGTTCGAGGAACCGGTTCAGTTGATCCGGGCGCAACGAGGCGAGGATGATCTTGCCGAGCGCCGTGCAATGCGCCGGCCGCACCACGCCGACGCGGTCGGTCAGTTGAAACGCGCCGGGCCCGCTGGTGCGCGCAATGACCACCACGGCATCGCCCATGCGCACCGCAAAATGGCTGCTTTCGCTGGTTTCGCGCGACAGATCTTCGAGAATCGGCGTCGCGACGTTCACCATCTCGATCTCGTCCAGCGCGCTGGCGGCGAGCGTGAATAGCGGGCGGCCTACCCGGTAGCGTTTGGAATCCTTTTCCTGGCGCAGATAGCCCAGCGACACCATCGTCTTGGCGAGGTGGAAGGTGGTTGAATTGTGCAGGCCCACCAGCCTGCTCAGTTCGGCAAGCCCGATGCCTTCGCGGTGCCGCGCGACCGCCTCCAGGATCGCGAAGGCGCGGCCCAGCGATTGCACGCCTACGCGCTGGCGGTCGTCGGCGTCGTCATCGATATCGCGCGGCGGCGGCTGCACCAGTTTGGCGACGGCGGCCTTTCGCAGAGGTGCAGGCTTTTCACCGGCCTTTTGCTTTGTACGCGGTCCCACGGAACTAGGCCTCCATGCGTCGAATTGGTTGGGCGTCCAACACTGGCCGCTGCGTCACTTTCATGCAACCCCGATCCGCGGCACCGTTGGGAGGTCGGCCAGCGTCGAGCGTGGAGCGTCGGCAACGACCGTGTCGCGATAGGGGTCGCGCACCGCGTAGGTTTCGACGGCCGCCCGCCATTGGCCGCCGATCAGCATCGGAATGTTGACGGGATTAGTTTCGGCCGCGAGTTTTGCTGCGGAAACCGCGCTCATCTTCGCCTCCCTGATTAGCCAACGACAGCCCCGCCTTTTTCTCTCGCACGCAGGTGCACAGGGAAGTCTATACCACAATATAAATTGACGTACAGCATTATGGCAAATAGGGTGCCGCCCGCCCGGGCAGCGTCGGCAAAACACAAAGCAGCCAACATCCTGATAAGAACGTCGAATGGTTAGGGAGTGATCCGATGTCGCAGCGCAATGCGCTCAATGGTGCCCAGGTTATTGTCGACTATCTGATCCAGGAGAATGTGCCGCAGGTGTTCGGCCTGTGCGGTCATGGCAACATCCAGTTCATTGACGCGCTGTATGAGCGCTCTGACGAACTCAAGACCATCTCGGTGCATCATGAAAGCGTCGCCGGCTTCATGGCCGATGTTTACTACCGCGTCTCGGGGCGGCCGACCGCGACCTTTACGTCCTGTGGGCCCGGCTCGGCGAACCTGCCGATCTCGCTCGGCAATGCCTTTCTCGATTCCGTTCCTTTCCTGGCGGTGACCGGCAACGTGCCCACCAGCCAATTCAACCGCGGTGCATTTCAGGAACTCTATCGGCATTATCAGGCCGACTTTCCCTCCACGGTTCGCTCCTATTGCAAGAAGGTGTTTCAGCCGACCCGCGGCGAGATGGTGCCGCTCGCGATCCGGCAGGCCTGGAAGACCATGACGACCGGCCGTCCCGGCCCGGTCGTGCTCGACGTTCCCTTCGACGTATTCATGGAGTCGGCCGCCGAGGAAGCGCCGAACGCGAAGGCCTGGAACGGCAACATCTCGAGCCGCTGCGGCGCCGATCCGGAAGGCGTCGTCAAGGCGGTCGATATGCTGCTTTCCGCCGAGCGCCCGGTGATGATCGTGGGCCAGGGCGTGCGCTATGGCGGTGCCGCCGAGGAACTCGTGAGGCTTGCAGAACAGCTGCAGATTCCGGTCGCGGCATCGGCCTCGGGCCTTGGCGCGATCGATTGCAATCATCCGCTGGCGCTCGGTCTGGTCGCGCGCGCCGGGCACTACCAGGCCAATCATGCGACGCGTCAGGCCGACGTGTTGTTGGCTTTGGGCGTGCGCTTTGACGATCGCACATCGAGTTCCTGGATTCCCGGTTACTCCTTCACCATTCCGCCGACCCGGCTTATTCACGTCGACATCGACCCGGAGGAAATCGGCCGCAATTATCCGGTGGCGCTCGGCCTGATGGCGGATGTCCGCACCTTCCTGCGGCAGATTCATGCCGAACTCGATCGCCGCGCCGACCTGACCAAGCGCGCCGATGCCCGCAAGAAATGGCTGGCGCAGATCGACACCTATCGCAAGGAATGGGACAAGTTCGTCGCCCCCGGATTTTCCGACGACACCACGCCGATCAATCCGCAGCGCGCGGCAGCCGAGATCGACAAGGCGTTGCCGGAGAATGCCATTCTGGTCAGCGACATCGGCGTACACCACAATTGGCTGTTGGGTTTTTGCAAGCCGAAACGCCCGGATTCGCTGATCGGCTCGATGGGTTTTGGCCCGATGGGCTTCGGAGTTGCCGGCGTGATGGGGGCGAAGTTCGCCGCACCCGACCGGCCCTGCGTGTCGGTATGCGGCGACGGCGCCTTCTTCATGCATGCCAACGTGCTGGGAACGGCGGTCGAATATAACCTGCCCGTGGTCTGGGTGGTCTGGAACAACTACGCCTACGCCTCGATCCGCGGCCTGCAGCGCGGTTATCTCGGCGGTCGCGAACTCGCCACCGACTTCCACGATCCGCAGACCGGCGCGCGATACAATCCGGATTTCGCCGCGATGGCGCGCTCCTGCGGCGTCGAAGGCGTGCGCGTCGATCGCGCCGGCGATCTCGGCGAAGCCATCCGCAAGGGTATCGCGGCCAACAAGCCTTATCTGATCGACGTCGATATCGCCGCCGATATCAATCCTGCCGGCGCCGGCGTTTGGGAGCTTCCGGGCCTTGGACGAAGCAAGCCGGGGATCGGGACGCAGTTCGAGCCGACCTGATCGCCGTTGCCCGCGAGGGCGGCGCGGGTCATCGTCACAAATGGCCGAAACAAAAACTTGAGGGAACGTCATGATGCTTGCGGGCAAGAAGGTCGTCGTGGTCGGGGGTTCGTCAGGTATCGGTCTTTCGACCGCTGAACTGGCGACACGCCAGGGCGCCGACGTCATCATTGCGTCGCGCAACGCCGACCGCCTCAACTCGGTCGCCAGCACTCTCGGCGCCAAAGCGATAGCGGCCGACGTCACCAGCGACGAAAGCGTCGAAAATCTGTTTCGCGCCTGCGGCCCGGTCGACCATGTCGTGGTCACCGCCGCCCAGCTCCGCTCCGGTCCGTTCAAGACCGTGGCGATGGAAGACGTCCGCGCCACCATGGAAGGCAAGTTCTGGGGCGCCTGGCGCGTCGCGCGATCGGCCGACATCCGTCCCGGCGGATCGCTCACGCTGGTCTCGGGTTACTTGAGCATTCGTCCGCGGCCCAACTCCGCGATCGTCGGCGCCGCCAACGGCGCGATCGAGTCGCTGGCGCGGTCGCTCGCGCTCGAACTCGCTCCGGTGCGCGTCAACGCCGTCTCGCCGGGGATCATCGACACGCCGATCCGCGCGGCGATGCCGGAAGCCGCGCGCCGCGACATGCTCGCCAAGACCGCCGCCAGCCTGCCCGTCGGCCGGGTCGGCGTCGGCGAAGACATTGCGCGGCAGATCCTCGCCTTCATGACGATCGGCTTCGCGACGGGATCGATCGTCTATATCGATGGTGGCGCGCTGATCAGCTGAACGTCAGCTCTGGGCCGTGGTTTTTGCCGGATGACACAAGACCCTCAAAAGCTGGTTGTTGTCGGACACGGGGCGGCCGGGCTTGCAGCAGCGCTCTCGGCGGCGGAGCAGGCTCGAAGCCGAAACCTGCCGATTGACATTACGGTGCTCGAAAAATCGCGCGAGGATGAAGCCGGCGGCAATACAAGCTGGTCTCCGTCGAACATGCGGCTTGAGGCGCCGGATCGGATCGACGCAAATTTCGCCAACGACATGCTGCGGGCGTGCGGCGGACGCGGCGATGCCAGCTGTTTTCGCGCACTCGCGGACAACGCGACCGCGACGGTCGGATGGCTGCAGGCCCATGGCCTCGAGTTCGTCACGCCGCTCTATTATCTCAGCGCCGGTCCGGCCCGCATTCAACCAGTCGGCGGCGGCGGGGCTATCGTCGCCAGGCTGCTTGAGGCTGCAAAGAAGGCTGGGGTGAAGTTTGTATACGACGCGCCAGTGAGCCGCCTGGTGATGGCGAAAGGCGATCGGGTGAGCGGCGTCAAGGCCCGCACCAGCGACGGACCCACCATGCTCGATGCCGATGCCGTGATTCTCGCCTGCGGCGGATTTCAGGGCAACCCCGCGATGATGCGCGCGCATTTCGGGCCAGGCGCCGAGATCATCAAGCTGATTTCGCCAGGAACGCGCTTTGATACCGGCGACGGAATCCGCGTGGCGACCGAGCAGGGCGCGAGCATCTCGGGCGACTGGAACGGCATGCACATCGAACCGGTCGACCCGCGCAGCAGGAATTCGGCAGCCGTGGTGCTGGTGTATCCTTACGGCATCGTGGTGGATGCGGACGGCCGTCGCTTCTTCGACGAGGGCGGCGGTCTCATGCACGAGACTTGGGAGGCGCTTGCCCGGGATATCCATTTTGCCAGACCGGGGAATATTGCCTACGCGATCCTCGACTCCCGACTGTTCGAAATCGAAGGTTTCGAGCGCGCGATCCGGTCGGAAGTCCCGCCCTACCGGGCCCAGTCGATTGACGAGCTTGCGGCGCGGATCGGCGTTCCCGCCCGCAACTTGAAAGAGACGGTCGAAGCCTTCAATGCGGCGGCGACGGGCGACCCCGCGCGCTTCGATGCCTCGCGCTGCGACGGGCTCGCGGCGGCCGGCACATTGAAGCCGCCGAAATCGAACTGGGCGCGTGCCGTCACGAGGCCGCCTTTTGTGGCCTATCCCCTGGTTGGCGCGATCGCCTATACCTTCGGCGGCCTTGCGACCAACGCAAGAGCGGAAGTGCTGTGCGAGCAGGGGCCGATGCCCGGCCTCTACGCCGCGGGAGAAACCACCGGGCACTTTTACGGCACCGCGCCGAATGCGGTGGCGGTGCTGCGCGCGCTGGTTTTCGGGAAGATTGCGGGACGAGAGGCTGTGGAATTCCTCCACAGGCGATAACTTCATTTCCTTGGATACGATCTCGGAGAGGAACCAACGACAATGGCTTCAGAAAACAGCGGCACCTTCATCCGCAATATCGCCGAAGTTCCCTGGCGCGAATTTCCCAACCACTTTGGCGGCGCGCTGTCGAAGCCGCTGGTGATGCCGGAGACCGCAGGCTCGCGTCACCTCGACTACCGGATTTCAATGTATCAGCCGATGGCGCACGTCGCCCGGCACAAGCATCAGGTTCAGGAGCAGATCTATCACGTCCTCGAAGGCGAAGGGCTGATGGAGATCGCTGGCGAAAACCACGTGGTGCGCAAGCACGATTTTATTTTCTTGCCTCCCGGAGTGGAGCACGCCATCTCGAATTCCGGTCTGGTCGATCTGGTGTTCCTTGTGGTGACCTCGCCGGTTACCGACGACGAGAAGATAGTCTGATCATTCAACGGCCACATGGTTCGAGACGCGCGGCGTTGCCGCGCTCCTCACCATGAGGGTCCAAGACCTCATCCCGAGAGGGCGCAAGGCGCCGTCTCGAAGGATGAAGCCACCGCTTTGGAAATAGCTCTAACCGCGCGGGCCAAACCATCATGCCGGCTTCCGACGCTTACGATGTCGTCGTCATTGGCGCGGGCGCCGGCGGCATGACGGCTGCGGCGGTCGCCGCCGCCGAGGGCTTGCGCGTCCTTGTGATCGAAAAGACGGAATTCGTCGGCGGCACGACGGCATGGTCGGGCGGGATGGTCTGGATCCCGGCAAACGCCAAGATGAAGCAGGCGGGCCTGGATGACAGTCTGTCCGACGCCGCGAATTATCTCGCCGCCACCGTTCCGGAACCCGAGAACGCCGATTTGCGGGAGGTATTTCTGGCGCGCGGGCCGGAAGCGGTTGAATATCTTGAGGCCAATACCGAGGTGCGGCTGCAGCCGGTGAAGACGTATCCGGACTATTATCCGGAAAAGCCGGGAGCCACTGCCGGTGGCCGCGTGCTCGAGCCCGTCACTTTCGATGGCGCCGGACTCGGCGTGAATTTTGGGCGGGTGCGTCCGCCGCTGCCGGAATTTACCATTTTTGGTGGGATGATGGTCAACCGGCTCGACATCCCGCACCTTCGAAAGTTCGGGCGCTCGTTTCGCTCGACCCTGCGCACGATGCGCCTTGTTTCGCAATATGTCGTGCAACGGCTTTGTGCACCCAGGGGAACGACGCTGCATCTGGGCAATGCGCTGGCGGCACGCCTCTACGCCTCACTGCTTGATCGAGACGTCGAGATCCTGTTCGGCACCCGCGTTGAAGACCTGTTGATTGAGGCAAGCGCCGTGCAGGGGGTGAGAATCTCCGATGCCTCCGGCACGCGCTCGGTGGTCGCGCGCAACGGCGTCGTGCTGGCGAGCGGAGGGTTTTCTCACGATACACGTTTTCGCGAGCGCTTCTTTCCGGGCGGGGCAGGTCTTGTATCCGCCACGGCACCTGCGGGAACCGGCGACGGCCTGAGATTGGCGATGGAAGTTGGCGCCAGCATTGGAATGCATGTTGCAAACTCCGCTTATTGGGTGCCGGCATCGCTGTTTCGGCGCTCGGATGGCAGCCACGGCGTTTTCCCGCACACGGTGACCGACAGGGCCAAGCCCGGCGTGATTGCGGTGAATTCGTCGGGCCGACGCTTTGTCAACGAAGCGCTGTCATATCACGAGTTCGTTCTGGCTATGCTGCGCGACGGAAACGGCACGACGGGAGGTCCGTTCCATCTCATTTGCGATCGCCGGTTCCTCTGGAGCTACGGACTTGGGCGAGTACAGCCGTTCACGAGACATATCGGCAGATATGTCAGAAGCGGCGAATTGATCGAGGCGCTCAGCATAGAAGAGCTTGCTTGGAGACTGGGAATCAAGAAATCGGTGCTGTCGGCGACGCTGGAGCGCTACAACGCGCATGCCCGGATGGGGCTCGATCCCGAGTTTGGACGCGGCACCACGATTTATCAGCGTCACCTCGGTGATGCCGATCGCTGGCCGAATCCCTGCGTGGCACCGATCGAGCAGGCGCCGTTTTATGCGCTTCGAATCTACCCCGCTGACCTCGGCACGGCGATCGGCCTCAAAACTGATTGTAACGCCCGCGTTGTTGGCGAGGATGGTACCGCGATCCCGGGGCTCTATGCCTGCGGCAACGACATGGGATCGATCATGAACGGAAATTATCCGGGCCCCGGCATCACGCTCGGGCCGGCGCTGACGTTCGGCTACATCGCCGGCCGGCACCTCGCGAAGCCCGCTTCAGCGGTACAGTCCGAACGGAGGGGGCAGCGATGAAGAGTGTGGCCGCCGGCTTTGGCGTGAATACCTACTCCTATATTTTCAGTGGCACCGCGGCTAACACCGTGGCGCGGCTGGCGGACCAGGGCTATGGCGGGGTCGAGTTGATGTTCTTTCCCGGTCATCTTTGGCCAGCCGACCTTGACGCTTCGGCGCTGCGCGGCTTGCGCCAACTCTGCGAACAGCGCCTGCGGCTGATCGCCGTCAACATGCCGAATATCGATATGAATGTCGCTGCGGCCGTCGACGAGATGCGTGAATACACAATCAAGCTGTTGGTTCAATTCGTTCGCTGTGCCGGCGAGCTCGGAGCCGGCGGAATTATTATCGGCCCCGGCAAGGCCAATCCGCTGTTTCCGATGCCCCGCGATCGCATGGTTGCCCATTTTTATCGCGCACTTGATGTGCTCGCGCCGCTCGCGCGGCGGGTCGGCACCCGGCTTCTGGTCGAAAACATGCCGTTTGCATTCCTGCCCGATGCGGAATCGCTCGTGGACGTTGTCGATGGCTACGGCGACGAAAGCATTCGCGTAATTTATGATGTGGCGAATGCTCATTTCATTGGCGAGCCGCCGACGGACGGGTTGCGCCGTGTCCGCGACCGGCTCAGCCTGGTTCATTTCTCCGACACGACCCGGCAGAGTTACAAACATGATCCTTTCGGCTGCGGCGATGTTCCGCTCGCGGGTATTCCGTCTGTCATGAGCGAAATGGGATATACCGAATTGCCCATGCTGGAGATCATTTCGAACATGCCGGACGCCGACATAGCGGATAGCTGCGAACGTCTTCATCATGCGGGGTTTGTCTCTCATGCCTGATCGGGTCGCGCTTACCCTGAAGTCGACCGGCCTGGCCGGCCATGAGGTCTAGATCATCATGGCATTCCCGCTCGACCATGTGGTGATCAACACCCTGTTCGACATGGACGGCGCCGCGTCGCTGATGTCGCGGCTCGGATTCACGTTGACGCCGCGCGGGTTTCACTCGCTCGGCTCGATCAACCACCTGATGGTTTTCGAGGATCACTATCTGGAGCTGGTCGGCCTGCCACTGGCAACGGATGTCTTGCGCCGCGACGTCCTTGAAAGTCCACGTGGCCTGAACGGACTGGTGTTCCAGGCCGGCGATATCGATGCCTGCCTGAGCCAGCTGCGCCACAGCGGCCTCTCCATGCTCGAGCCGCAGAGTTTCTCCCGGCCGGTGACGATCGACGGCATCGAGCATCTCGCCCAGTTCCGGACAGTGCGAACGACGCCGGAGCTCTTCGAGGCGGGACGGGTCTATTACTGCCAGCACCATACGCCGGAGCTGGTCTGGCATCGCCAATGGATGTCCCATGCCAATGGTTGCCGCGGCTTGAGCGAATTGGTGGTGGTCACGGCGGCGATCGAAACAGACCTGTCGCGTTATGCCAAGGCCGCGCAGGCGCATGCGGAAAATCGCGGGGGCGACATCTGGACGATTGAAGTTGGCGGCGGGTTTCGGATCACGCTGATGTCGCCCGCGCGCTACCGCGAACGTTACGGCGAGCGCTGTGTCGAGGCCGACGGCCGCAACAGTTTCTTTGGCGCCATTGTATTCAAGGCCGCCGACGTCGGCCGCATCCGTGATTTCGCGGCGTCGATTTCCGAATTGCGCTCGGGCGGGTCCGCGCTTTCGCTGGTCTTGTTGGTCCCGTTCCTCAACACGCTGCTCGAGTTTCGCGGCGACCGGTAAGGTGCATCCGGTTCTATCTCCGTGCCGCGTTGCCCTCCCCGCCCATGGCGGGCGGTGCGGCCGGTGCCATTCCCCGTTGCAGCTTTTTGGCGGCCAATTCGCGCAACGCGTTGCGATCGAGCTTGTTGGTCGAGGCGAGAGGAAGGCTGTCGACAAACCAGATCGAGCGTGGGTGCTGGTAGGCCGGCGCATTTTCAAGGGCAAAGGACTTCAGGCTGTTCTCGTCAAGGCCGCTTGCTTCGCGCTTCACCACGAATGCCACGGGCTTGGTGCCCTTGATGTCATCGTCAACCGGCACGACGCAGGCCTGGATGACGTCGGGATGGGTTTCCAGCATTTTTTCGACTTCGCCGGGGAAAATGTTTTCGCCACCGCTCACGAACATGTCGTCGGTCCGCCCGACGAAAAAATGAAAACCGTTTTCGTCGCGGCGAAACACGTCACCGGTGATATAAAAGCCGTCCTTCGTGATCGGAGGCGCAACATCGGGGCGATTGTGATAGCCGTTCATGATCGCCGGGCATTTCATCTCGAGCACGCCGGCGTCGGAAGGCACGCCATCCTCACCGACAAGCCGCACCTGGACTTTGGGGTGCGGATAGCCGACCGACATTTCCGGTTGCGGCAATCCTTCGGGATGGGATGCGAAAACCACGGGTCCCGCCTCGGTCGTCCCGTACGCATTTGTAACGGCCGCTCTCGGAAGGGTGCGGTGGATCGCCTCCATCAGGCTGTGATTGACGGGGGCCGATCCCATGCGCAGGAACTCGACACTGGAGAGGTCCGTCGCCGCCAGCCTTTCCTTGTCGTTCAGCATCATGGCGATCATCGGTGGAACAGCGGTGAGCCAGGTGCAGCGATAGTCTTCGATGGCTTTCAGGTAAAGTTGCGCGGTGAACTGCGGCAGCAAAATCACGGTTGCGTGGGCCGCGTGCGCCAGCTGGCTCATGGCCAGGGCATTCATGTGATAGAGCGGCGCGGCGACCAGAAAGCGGTGGCGCGACATGTCCTGGGCGGCCATTCGCTGCTCGACGACCCAGATATGGCTCTGGTGCGAGAGCACGACGCCCTTGGGATGCCCCGTTGAACCCGAAGTGTAGAGAAACATCGCCGCCTCGCCGCTTGCTGCCGTGATGGGCGCGAACGGGCCTGGTTTCAGGAAGTCGGCGAACTCGCTGTCTTCGCCGTCGAACCGGATGCGCGGCAGATCCTTTGGCGCACTGTCGAAGCGTCGCGCATCGCAGAACACGAGCCTGGCGCCCGAGTCACGAATAATGTAGTCGATCGTGGCGGCCGGAAATTTGAAGTTGACCGGCACCGCGACCAGGCCGGCGCGCATGATGCCGTGAACGGCCGTGAGATATTCGAAGCGATTGGCGGACAGAATGGCTACCCGATCGCCGCGCGCCAAGCCCTGCGCTGAGAGAGACCGGGCGACCGCATTGGCCTGGCCTTCGAAATCCCGGTAGCTGAAGCGGCGCTCCTGGCCGGTACCCAGATCGATAATGGCGGCCTTGTCGGGATCGCGACCGGCCGGCGTCAACGCTCCGAGATTTGCAAAGGCAGGAATCTGGGACACCATGGAGTCTCTGTCAGGCCGGCGGCGTTGTCAGATAGGTTCCGCGCCCGCTTGCCAGGAGGCGGCCGTCCTTGTCGAAGACCTTGGCCTCCGCAACCGAGAACTGCTTGCCGAAATGCACGATCTCTCCGCGGATCGTCAGCGCGCCGGGCATCGCGGCGCGATGATAGTCGACGCGCAGATCCACCGTCGGAACCCCGCGCCCGGTCTTGGAGACCATGGCCCAATCCGCTGTGAGGTCGACGAGCGTCGCAAGGATGCCCCCATGGGTGTAACCTCGGTCGGGGTTTACCACCCACTCTTCGCGCCACGTCGCCGTCAGCTCGATCGTGCCGTCGCCGACCGCGACGACCTTCAATCCGAGCCATTGATGGAACGGGCCACGCGACAGCAGCTTCTGTACGTCTTCGACGCTGGGGATTTCACTCATCAAACGGATCCTCTTTTGGTCCTCGCTTCCCATGACGGGGCGAACGGGACGATGATCAGAAATTGGCTTCGCCGCGCCACTTGCGCCGGGCGTGATCGCGGAAATCAGGGCACCACGACGACCTTGCCGATGACTTCGCGATCCCGGATGAGACGCAGGCCTTCCGCCGCCTTCTCGAGCGGCAGCACCTCGTCGATGACCGGCTTGATCCTCTTGTCTTCAATCATCGTCATGAGATCGGTCAGGTTCTCCTCATAGAAGCTGTTCGAGCCGATCACCTTCAGTTCGAAACTCCAGATATAGCGGAGATCCTCCTTTGGATCATGCCCCGCGGTCGCGCCGCACACCAGCAGGCTGCCGCCGCGCTTGAGGCAACGCAACGACGGCACCCAGGTTTCGCCGCCCGTGAAATTGATGACGACGTCGACGCCGCCGTCATAGGTGCGCCGTTGCGGCTTGCCGTATTTTTCGATCGCCCATTTCGAGAAGTCGACTTCCTTGTAGTTGATCGCCTCGTCGGCGCCCATCGCCTTGAGCTTTTCCATTTTCTCCGCGCTGCTGGCGCAGGCAATGACCTCAGCGCCGAGCAGCTTGCTCAGGATGACGCAGCCAGTCCCGACGCCGCCGCTGGCGCCCAGGATGAGAACGCGATCGCCCTTGCGGACCGTGTTGTGGGTAATCAGCATGCGGTGCGCGGTGCCGTAGGCCACCGGCAACGAGGCCGCCTGCTCGAAGCTGACGCCGTCGGGCATGGCGATGAGCTGGTCGGCTTCGACAAGGCAGTACTCCGCCATGCCGCCATCGAGCATCTCGCCCATCAGGCCTTTCTTCTTGTTGAGCGGATTGACGAGAACGCGGCTGCCGATCTTCCAGCCGGCAACACCCTCGCCGATTTCGACGATCTCGCCGGCCATATCGAGGCCGATCACCACAGGCAGCGGCACTTTGATTCCCGGCATGCCCTGTACCGTGAATACGTCATGATAGTTGAACGACGAGGCGCGCACGCGGATGACGACCGCGCCCAGCCTCGCTTTTGGCTTTGGGTGATCCTTCACCAACTCCAGATTTTCCAGCCCGCCATGTTGGCGCAGGACCAGCGCCCTCATCGTTTCTGACATTTTGCTTTCCCGTTCGATGACTAGCCTGCTTCACGCCCCGAGGGCGCGAGAGTGCGGCCGATTTCCAAGCCCAGTGTTTGGCGGCAGTTTGCTGAGGGGGGCCGCAATATCAAGCCGAATTCCTCGCAACCCACCCCATTCGGAGAAAGATTTCGCACTCTAGAGGGTAGAGACGCAATAGGGTTCCCGCGTGCGGCCGTGTTGTGTTAAAAAATCTTCCGGCCTTGGTTCTGAGACGGGGGGACGGCGCATGGACGATCTCGACCTCGCTCTTCTGCAAATCCTGCAGGAGGATGCGACGCTGAAGGTGGCTGAAATAGCCGAAAAGGTCGGACTTTCGCCGACCCCGTGCTGGCGTCGCATTCAGAAACTTGAAGAGGAAGGCCTCATCCGCAAGCGTGTCGCCTTGCTCGATCCGGTGAAGCTGCGCGTTGGCGTCACGGTCTTTATTGCCGTTCGTACCAATCAGCACAACGCCGCATGGGTGAAGAAGTTTACCGCCATCGTGATGTCGATCCCGGAGATCGTCGAGTTTTACCGGATGAGTGGCGAGGTCGACTACCTCTTGCGCGCGGTGGTGCCGGATATTGCCGGCTACGATGCGGTCTACAAAAGGCTGATCGAGAAAATCGAGCTGGGGGATGTGAGTTCGAGCTTCGCCATGGAGCAGATCAAGTTCACCACCGCTCTGCCGTTGCAGTTCGCGGCGCGCAGCGAGGCGGCGCCAAAAGGCGCGAAAGACTCGTGACGGAAGCAGGCGGTTGTTAGCGCGCATGTTGCGTCGCCGTTTCGACGATCGCGTCGATCGAAGGCAGTAACTCTGCGATTTGCTCGACGCCGCGCGGTTCGAGAGCCAGCGTCACGACACTGCGAAGAACGGAGCGGAGGTCCTCCGGACCAACGGCGTCTCGTTCCGGAGGCCTGAGCGGCAGGCGTTCCGCCAGCAGCTGATTTTGCAGCCGTTCCGCCGCCAGTTCGGTCGTCTTTACCTTCGATCGGAATTGCTCGGTCTCGCTGTTTGGGGCGGGCAACGGCCCGGTCTTCAAGCCTAAGCGGATGGCGCGAAGCGGATGGACAATTTTTTCACGCCATGGACGGCAGGCCTCATCCAGCTCCCGGATCTCGGGCGGCGTCAGCAATACGCGCTGCCTGACGGCTGCGTATGCGACCATGAGAAACATCATGACATCGACGCCAGCCTCGTTTTGCAGTTTGAGGCAAGCATCCGCGACCCCGGGCCTGGCGTAGATATCGAGGGCGAATGCCCAACTGTCAGCCTCCAGCTCGGGCCGGGACAGTTTCATGAGCGGGACTGTTTCATCAATCGGCATTCTTGATTGAGTTTATTCCGCCCCAACGGCTGACGGCCTTCGTCTCGATATCGAACAAGTCGAGCACCCGCCCAAGCGTATGGTCGACCATCTGTTCAAGACTCTCCGGGCGGGCATAGAACGCCGGCACCGGCGGATAGACGATCGCGCCCATTTCGGTGGCCGCGGTCATTGAACGCAGATGGCCGAGGTGGAGCGGGGCTTCACGGACGATCAGGACAAGCCGCCGCCGTTCCTTCAGGACAACATCGGCCGCGCGCGTCAGCAACGACGAGGTCACGCCGGAGACGATTTCGGAGAGGCTTCGCATCGAACACGGCGCGACCACCATGCCCAGCGTTCTGAACGATCCGGAGGAAATCGAGGCGCCGACATTGTCGACCTGGTGAACGACGCGCGCCAGCGCCGTCACGTCAGCGACGCTGATATCCAGTTCCTGTGTAAGCGTGATCTTGGCCGAACGGCTCATGACCAGATGTGTTTCGATGTCGGTCGCCTGCAGCAGGCGCAACAACCGAACGCCGTAAATCGCCCCGGAGGCACCGGTTATTCCGACAATCAATCGCCGCGGATGTGAACTCATCGGAATAGAACCAGTGTTGGACCAAGCAGCCGAGGATCGCGTTGGTTCGAATAGCACAAAGTCGATGCCCCGTTGAGTTCCGATCGCGCAGGTCACCCGCATTTGTCCGGCAGGCTCGGCCAGGTTACTCAATATCCCCAATACACTGCAATATTTTACCCCAAACTTAGATATATACGCAATGACATCCTATCATCTTGCCAGATTGAGGAATTTCTGTAATCTTGGAGCTAGCACGTCCGACTCGAAACCAGGACAGCAAGGGCGAAGGCATGCGAACGATCGGGCTATTGGGCGGCATGAGCTGGGAGAGCACCGCGGTCTATTACCGGCGCATCAACGAGCGTGTCCGCGAACGCCTCGGCGGTTTGCATTCCGCCAAGGTGATCATGCACTCCGTCGACTTCGAAAGCATCGTGGCGCTGCAGAAGAGTGATGCGTGGGACCGCGCCGGAGCCCTTCTTGCAAGTCTGGCGCGCGACCTCGAGATCGCCGGCGCGGATTGCGTCCTGATCTGCACCAACACCATGCACAAGCTGGCCGATTCCGTGCAGCGCGCGGTATCGATCCCGCTCTTGCACATTACCGATGTAACCGGAGCCGCGGTCAAATCCGCCGGCTGCCGCCGGCCGCTGCTGCTCGCCACCCGCTATACGATGGAGCAGGATTTCTATCTCGCACAACTCCGCGACAAGCACGGGCTTTCGCCCATGGTACCTGACGCCGAAGACCGCTCGGCCGTGCACGACATCATCTTCAACGAATTGTGCCGCGGCGTGGTGGGCGAACCTTCACGCCAGCGTTACCTCGACGTCGTCGCCGCCGCCGCTTCTGCCGGCGCCGACAGCGTCATCCTGGGCTGCACGGAAATTGGCCTGCTGATAGGGCCACAGCATTTCGATTTGCCGGTGTTTGATTCAACGCTCCTCCACGCCGACGCTGCGGTTTCCTTCGCGTTGGAACGGCGCGATGAACCCGAGCAGAGCGCGGCATAGTTCGAAAATTAGCAGGTTCTCGGGGAATCACGGCAAGAGCGCGGAATAATCGGCCAAAGTGATCGGGCTGCTCTCGGCCCGTGATGGCCGATCTCGGCTGATTGGCCGCCTTGCTCATCGCCTGACAAGTCGCGCGGCGGATGCTGCCGCTCTGGTCAGATCCTCGGCGATAATGTCCATCACCGCTTTCATCGCCGCCGTCACGTTGCGCCTTGGATTTGTCACGGAGGTCACCGAACGGATCATGGAGGGATCGCGCAGGCGTCGGGCTTTGATCCGCCCCTCGGTCAGCGTCGAATGCAGCACGATGCCGGGCAATACGGTCACGAGATCCGTGGTCGCGACGACCTCGCAGATCGCAGATAAGGTGTCGATCTCAAGCCGGGGTTTCAGGTTGAAACCCGCCTCCGCTGCGGCATCGTCCAATATGCGCCGCAGCCCGTGACGTCGCGACGGAATGACGAGGTCGAGGCCTTCGAGCCGGTCGAACGCGACCACCTTCGGCAGCGCAAGTTTGTTGCCTGCGCCGTGGGCGAGCAGCATCTCTTCATCCAGGATGTGCCGCGAGGCCGGCGTCAGCCGCGGCGCGGGGGTATTGACGATGGCGATGTCGAGTTGGCCGGCGGTGACCCATTCCAGCATGGTGTCCGAATAGCCTTCGCAGACCAGGAGGTGGATTTCCGGATATTTGGCGGCGATCGCCGCCGACGAGGCCGGCAGCGTGCTCTGCGCCACCGACGCGATCATGCCGATAGAGACCCGGCCCGAAACCTTGCCGTCGATCTGCGCGATCTCGTCGCGGACGCGATCGATGTCCGTCATGATCGGCGCGATCCGCTCCGCCAGCGCCTCACCCGCAGGGGTCAGCGACATGCCGCGGGAGGCGCGATAGAACAGCTGCTTGCCGAGCGACTTTTCGAGCTTGGCGATCTGCATGCTCAGCGCGGGCTGAACCAGATTGAGCTGGCGGGCGGCGCGCGTGACATTTCCTTCCTGCGCGAGGCAGAGGAAATATTGCATCTGCTTGAGATCCATGCCGCCTCCCTTCATCATCCGGGCACCATCATTATCAATGATGGCTCGAATAAAAATCAATTATTTGTTCTGATCGCACTGGCCGCTTACGTTTTTGTTTCCGCCGATTGTCTGTTGCGGTGCAACAGAATGGAACATGCAGGCGGATGAGCCATCCGAAATGGCGAGGCCGTCCGGCCAAACATCAAGGGTTTCCTGACGGAGCAAGCGATGGATGCAACGCGCACCAACACGGATACGGCAGGCCAGAGCGCGCATCCGGATTTGCGCGGCTGGCTGCAATGGCTCGCCGCCGCCGACCGGCTTGCGGTCGCGCGCAAGGGCCTTTCGCTGATCGATGAATTGGCGGCAGTAGCCAAGAAACTCGAAAACGAGCGGGCCGTGCTGTTTCCTTCACCCGGCCAGCATTCGATTCCGGTGGTGGCAAACCTGTTTGCCGACCGCAGCTGGATCGCGGATTCCCTCGGCGTTCCAACAGCCGAGCTGCTTGCCCGGTTCCAGGACGCGGTTCGCCATCCGCTGCCATGGGTCGAGGTCACGGCGGCGCCGGTGCAGGATGTCGTGCATCGCGAGGTCGATCTAAGCCAGCAATTGCCGATCCCCAAGCACAACGAGCACGACAGCGGGCCCTACATCACGGCGGCGCTATTGATCGCGCGCAATCCGAAGACGGGAATCCAGAACGTTTCGATTCACCGCTGTCAGGTGAGCGGTCCCGATCGCATCGGCGTGTTGCTGTTGCCCCGGCACACCCTGCATTATTTTCGCATGGCCGAGGAGGCCGGCGAGGCATTGGAGATCGCGCTCGTGATCGGCGTGCATCCGGCCTGCATTCTCGCTTCGCAAGCGATCGCAGCACTTGACCAGGACGAAATGGAAATCGCCGGCGCGCTGCTCGGCCGCCCGGTCGAAATGGTCAAATGCCGAACCAACCGGGTTCGCGTGCCCGCGCACGCTGAAATCGTCATCGAAGGCCGCATCCTGCCGAAAGTCCGCGAGCCTGAAGGACCGTTCGGTGAGTTTCCGCAATATTACGGTCCGCGCGCCGACCGCGAAGTGATCCAGGTCGATGCGATCACGCACCGCAAGAATCCGATTTTCCACACCATTGTCGGCGGCGGCGTGGAGCATCTTCTGCTCGGCGGCATTCCGCGCGAAGCCACGCTGCTGGACCATTTACAACGCAGTTTTCCCTCGGTGCGCGACCTGCGTCTCACCCGCGGCGGCACCTGCCGCTATCACCTCGCCATCAAAATCGACAAGGCCAGCCAAGGCGAGCCGAAGAATGTCATCATGGGCGCCTTCGGCGGCCACTATGATATCAAGCAGGTGGTCGTGGTCGACATGGACGTGAATATTGACGACGAGAGCGAAATCGAATGGGCCGTCGCGACCCGTTTTCAGGCCGACCGCGACCTCGTCATCGTCGCCGGCGCTCAAGGCTCGAAGCTCGATCCGTCTTCGAATAATGGCATCAGCGCAAAAATGGGGATCGACGCGACGAAACCGCTTTCGACCGAACCGATGGAGTTCAAGCGCATTCACGTGAAGGGCGTCGAAAACGTCGACCTCGCTCAGGCGCTTCAGGACGATCCGAAGGCTGCCTTTGCGAGGATCATCGCCGGCTGAGACGATTTGACGAAACAAGAACAACGCTGGCCAAAGCCAGGGAAATGCAAGGAAGAGGGACGGCCGGCCGCTCGGCATAATTGCCGGTGCGAGCCGCTATCTGGGAGAGATTGCGATGTCGACAGCGCTGCGAATCGCGCACGGAGCCTTTGGCCGGGTCGCGCTACTCGATATGGACGGGTCGCTGGTGCGACACGCCCACCCGCATTGCCATGTGCTTCTGAAGGTCGAGGGAGCCGACACCCAGTTCGTCGTCGGCGACATGGTCTATCCACTTACCAACGAGAGCGCCGTGCTGGTGAACGGCTGGCAGCCGCATTCCTATGTCCACGATCCGGAACGGCCGCGCACCGTCATCCTCGCACTCTATATTGAGCCGGAATGGCTGATGACATTCCGGCCGGGCTGGGCCGCGAGCGGCGCGCCCGGCTTCTTCAGCGATCCCTCCGGCGATGTCTCGCCGCGCATCCGCGGCCTCGCCATGAATCTCGCCGCCGACATGATGAGCCGCCCCGAGGCGCGAACCGCCCACGAAGCGCTGCTGTCGGATCTGATGATCTCGGTGATCGAGCGTTTTACGCCGTGGCGAAGCTTCCCGCCGTCGATCCGGGAGATGAATGCCCGGTCGAGCGACTGGCGCATCCGCAAGGTGGCCGCATCGATGCGGTCAGAAACCAGGCGCGGGACCGCGCTCGATACCTTCGCCAGGGAAGCCGGATTGTCGCGCGCGCATTTCTTCCGGTTGTTCGAAGCTTCGACCGGCGTGCCGCCCAAGGTCTATCTGAATGTCGTGCGGATGGAGAAGGCGGTCGATGCGGTACTGAATCAGTCCGCCAGTGTCTGCGACATCAGCAACCAGCTCGGCTTTGCCGCGCCGGCGCATTTCACGCGCTTCTTCCGCAACCATATCGGCGTGAGCCCGCGCGAGTTTCGAAACGTCTCCCGGCTCGCAAGCTGATGCTGCGCCGCACAGCCGGCGCGAAATGAGACGGGATGGTAAGTTTCGAGACCGGCCGGCATAGCCAGCTCGGCGGCGCCGTTGGATACTCTCTCCCCGCATTCACAAGCGCAGGAGAGCGGCCGGGATGGCGGAAGCCGCAGGCCACGTCATTGCCAATAGCGAGCCCGGCGCGCCATGGGTCGGCCGGTCCATACCGCGCGTCGAAGATTCGGCGCTGCTGACCGGACGCGGCCGTTTCATCGACGATCTCGGCGTTCGCCCCGGCACCCTCCATGCCGCGATCCTGCGTTCGCCGCACGCCCATGCGGATATCGTCTCAATCGACCTGTCCGCGGCGAAGCGGGCGCCCGGCGTGGTCGCTGTCCTGCGCGGCGAGGATATCAAGGCGCTGACGACAAGCCTTGTGGTCGGCGTCAAGGCGCCGGTCGAGTGTTGGCCGATCGCGGTTGGACGCGTCCGCTATGTCGGCGAACCCGTCGCGATTGTCGTCGCGACCGATCGCTATCTCGCCGAAGACGCGGTTGATCTGATCGAGGTGCGGTACCAGGCGCGTCCGGCCGTGGTCGATCCGCTCGCGGCGCTCGGCCCCGATGCGCCCGTTTTGCACGATGGCTTTGCCGGCAATGTCGCCAGCGACCGGACCTTTCGCTACGGCGATCCGGAGCAGGCGTTTGCAAAGGCTTCGCACCGGATCAGCATCGACGTCCGCTATCCGCGCAATTCCTGCACGCCGATCGAAACCTATGGCGTGGTCGCCGAATATGACCCGGGCGAAGATTCCTACGACGTGCTCGCCAATTTCCAGGGACCCTTCAGCATCCATGCGGTGATCTCGCGGGCGTTGAACGTTCCGGGCAATCGCCTGCGGCTGCGCACCCCGCCGGATTCCGGCGGCAGCTTTGGCGTCAAGCAGGGCGTTTTTCCCTACATCGTCCTGATTGCCGCGGCCGCGCGCGCGGCGGGGCGTCCGGTCAAATGGATCGAAGACCGGCTCGAGCATCTGACCGCATCGGTTTCCGCCACCAACCGGGCCATTACGCTCGCCGCAGCGGTCACCAAGGACGGCCGCATCCTTGCGCTCGACTGGGATCAGGTCGAGGATTGCGGCGCGCATCTGCGCGCGCCGGAGCCGGCGACGCTCTATCGCATGCATGGCAATCTGACCGGCGCTTACGACATCCGTCATCTTAGGGTCCGCAACCGTGTCGTCGTCACCAACAAGACGCCGACGGGATTAAATCGCGGTTTCGGCGGCCCGCAGGTGTATTTCGCGCTCGAGCGCCTGGTTCAGCGCATCGCGATCGAGCTCGGCCTTGATCCGCTCGACATCATCACGCGCAATCTCGTCTCAGCCCACGCGTTTCCGTACCGGACCGCGAGCGGCGCGCTGCTCGATTCCGGAAATTATCAGGAGGCGATCAGGCGCGGCGTCGACGAGGGCGCGCTCGCCGAGCTCAAGTCGCGCCGCGATGCGGCGCGCGCACAAGGCAAACTATACGGCATCGGCTATACCGCCGTGGTCGAGCCCAGCGTGTCCAACATGGGCTACATCACGACCGTGCTGACGCCGGCCGAGCGCCGCAAGGCCGGGCCGAAGAACGGCGCCCAGGCGACGGCTACGGTCGCGATCGATCCGGTCGGCAGCGTGACGGTCCACGTCGCTTCGGTGCCGCAAGGACAGGGCCATCGCACCGTTCTGTCGCAGGTCGTGGCCGACGTCTTTGGCTTGAAGCCCGCCGATATCAGGGTCAATACCGAAATCGATACGGCCAAGGACGCCTGGTCGATCGCGTCCGGCAACTACGCCAGCCGTTTCGCTCCGGCTGTTGCCGGCACCGCCAGGCTCGCCGCGCAACGTATTGCGCAACGGCTGGCAAGGATCGCCGCGAGCCAGTTGAATACCGAGATCGACGATATCGCATTCACCGGCGGCAACGTCGGATCGAAGCGCAATCCCGACAACAGGATATCGTTCTCCCGTATTGCAGGGCTGAGCCACTGGTCGCCCGCCGCGCTGCCCGATGGCGTCGGACAGACGATCCGCGAAACCGTGTTCTGGAGCCCGCCGGAACTGACCGCCCCGGACGAAGCCGACCAGATCAACTCCTCGCTCTGCCACGGTTTCATTTTTGATTTTTGCGGCGTCGAGGTTGACCGGACCACATTGCAAACGCGGATCGACCGCTACGTCACCATGCACGACTGCGGCACCATCCTGCACCCGGCCATGGTCGATGGACAAATCCGCGGCGGCTTCGCGCAAGCCCTCGGCGCCGCGCTCTATGAGGAATATGCCTATGCCGCCGATGGCAGCTTTCTGACCGGAACTTTTGCGGACTACCTGCTGCCGACGACGGCGGAGGTTCCGGATCCTGTCATTCTCCACATGCAAACGCCATCACCGTTCACGCCGCTCGGCTCAAAAGGCGTCGGCGAAGGCAATTGCATGTCGACCCCGGTCTGCATTGCGAACGCCGTTGCCGATGCCCTCGGGGTAACGGATCTTGAATTGCCGCTGGTGCCGGCGAAACTCGCGCACCTTGTGCGCGGTGTTGAGCGCGCGCCGCCGGTGGGCGTCGCCTTCGCGGGAGCCGAGAAGCGCGGCGGTGACCGTCGTCTGCGCGGCGAAGGTGAGGCGACGGTGGGTGCGCCAGCCCAGCGCGTCTGGGACATGCTGCTCGACCCTACGACGCTTCAGGCGGTGATCCCCGGCTGCCACACCATCGAGAAGCTCTCGGACACGCATTTCCGTGCCGACGTGACGCTCGGCATCGGTCCTGTGAAAGGACGATACCGCGCCGAGGTCAAACTATCCGATCTCGATCCGCCGCATGCGGTGGCGCTCGGAGGCGCCGCGGACGGCGCGCTCGGTTTTGGCAGCGGCGCAGGACGCATCACGCTGGTTCCGGCCGAGAATGGCGGAACAACCATCCGCTACGTCTACGAGGCGGCGATCGGCGGCAAGGTCGCGAGCATCGGCGGCCGGCTGCTTGACGGCGCCGCGCGGGTCATCATCGGGCAGTTTTTCGCAGCGCTCGCCCGCAAGGCCGGCGGTGGCGCGGCCGATCAGCCCCGGCTCTCCATCCTGGCCCGGTTGCGCCGTTGGTTCGGAGGGAGCCAATGAAGCCCGCCGCATTTGATTACGTTCGCGCCGAACATCTCGACGAAGCGCTTGACGTGCTTGGCCGTGAAGGCGGCGATGCGCGCGTCATTGCCGGCGGGCAATCGCTGATGGCCATGCTCAACATGCGGCTGGCAAAACCCAGGACGCTGGTCGATATCATGCGCCTTGGCGAGCTTTCCCGAATCGAGCGCAAGGCGGGGACGGTGACGGTCGGGGCGGGGGTGCGCCAGGCCTCGCTGCTGGAGTGGCCCGAGCTAGGCCAGAGCCTGCGGCTTGCCGCGTTGGCGCTGCCGTGGACCGGTCATGTGCAGACAAGAAGCAGGGGCACCGTGTGCGGATCGATCGCGCACGCCGATCCCAGCGCGGAATTGCCGCTGGTGCTGCGGGCGCTCGGCGGCGAAGTGCACTTGCGCAGCGCCAGGCGGCGCCGGCGCGTGGCGGCGAAGGATTTTTTCGCCGGGATGATGGCGACGACCCGCGCCGACGATGAATTGATCGAGGCCGTGTCCTTTCCCGCCGATCAAACCCGTTGCGCGTTTCGTGAAGTGGCCCGCCGTCACGGCGATTTTGCTATTGTCGCCTGCGCGGCGGCGGCAACGGTTGACGGGGTTCGCCTCGCCGTCGGCGGTGTCGCGGACATGCCGGCGGCGCGGGATCTGCCGCGGCTCGAGGCAAGCGCGCTTGACGATGCGCTGAACGCGTTCGCCTACGAACTCGATGCCCGCGACGATGTCCACGCCACGGCGCGCTACCGGCGTGATCTGGTGCGCATGATCGGCCGAGATCTGGTGCGGGAGGTGCTGCAATGAGCCGACTGCAGGCCGGCCGACGGCATTCGCTCCGCTTCACGCTCAACGGCAAGCCATGCGCCGGGGAAGCCGAGCCGCGGACGCTGCTGACCGATTTCCTGCGGCATCAGATCGGGATGACAGGCACCCATGTCGGCTGCGAACACGGCGTGTGCGGCGCCTGCACCGTCGACATCGACGGCAAGCCGGCGCGCGCCTGCCTCACGCTCGCCGTTCAGATCGACGGCTGCGAGTTAAGGACGATCGAAAGCCTCGCGCCCTCGGCGGATCGCCTCGGCATTCTGCAGGCAGCGTTCAAGCGGAACCACGCGCTTCAGTGCGGCTTCTGCACGGCCGGCATCCTGATGTCGCTCGATTTTTTCCTGCGGGAAAATCCACGCCCGGACGAAGCGGCCATTCGCGACCTGCTGACGGGGCATTTGTGCCGTTGCACGGGCTACACGCCGATTGTGCGCGCGGCGCTTGAGGCGGCTGCGGAAATGAACGGCGATTTGAGCAGAGAGAAATCCGATGCTTGATCTTGGAACCAGTTTTGTCGCGAGTGTCGCGCGCGATCCCGACGCTCTGGCTGTCGTCGATGACGGCGTTCGCCTGAGCTACGCGCAATGGTATGCGCGCATCTCTTCCCTCGTGGCCGCCTTTGACCGCATCGGCCTGAAGCCCGGCGATCACGTCATCACGGCGCTTCAGAATTGCGAGGCCGCCGCCACGCTGCATTGGGCCTGTCAGCTCGCCGGCATCGTGATCACGCCGGTCAACTGGCGCGCCAAGGAGGACGAACTCGACTTCTGCATCGAAAACTCCGAATCCTGCGCCGTCGTGTACCAGGATGTTTCCGCGCAAGCCGTCGAAAAATCACGGCGCGCGTCGGCTCTGGCAACGATTTACGTCGGCAGCGATGGTGCCGCCGGCAAGTTCGACTTCCACCGCATGGTCGCCGAGCGCGCAGCTGACGCGACGCCGCGCGTCAGCGCCGAAGCCTGGTCGATCATGCTCTATACCTCCGGCACCACCTCGCGGCCGAAGGGCGTGCCGCGGCGGCACCGTGTGGAACGGGCCGCGGGCATCGCCCATGTCGCCCAAAATCTCTATCGGCGCGGCGAACGAACGCTCGGCGTGATGCCGCTCTATCACACCATGGGCGTTCGCTCGCTGATTGCGATGTCGCTGATCGGCGGCACATTCGTTTGCCTTCCGCGCTACGACACCGGGCGGGCGCTGGCGCTGATCGAGGCGGAAAGGATCACCAATCTCGATCTAGTGCCGACGCTGTACCACGATCTGGTCCACGCGCGGGAATTTGCGTCCGCCGACGTCTCGAGCGTGCGAAAACTCGGCTTCGCCGGGGCGTCGATGACGGACGGGCTTCTGAAGACGCTGAACGAGGCGTTTCGGCCCGATCTGTTCGTCAACCATTACGGCAGTTCGGAGATCTACACCTTCACGATCGATCAGAACGCGCCTGCCAAGCCCGGCTCGGCGGGGAAGGCCGGCATCAACCAGGAAATAAGGGTCGTCAAGCTGAACGCGAGATCCGCCGCGGATCTCGCGGCACCCAATGAGGAAGGCGAGATCATAGCCTTGCTGGCCGGTGATGAATCCTTCGAGGGGTACTGGCGCCGGCCCGACGCGGACGCGAAGTCATTGCGGGACGGCTGGTATTTTACCGGCGACACCGGCTTCGTCGACCGCGATGGCGATCTGTTCGTGACCGGCCGCGTCGACGACATAATCATTACCGGCGGCGAGAATGTCTCGCCGGTCGAAATCGAAAGCTGTCTTTCGCTTCACCCGGCCGTGCTCGAAGTCGCCGTCGTCGGCCTTGCCGATGAAAGATGGGGCAAGGTCGTCACGGCCTTTGTGAAGCGTAAGGGGCTGGTGACCGAGCAGGAACTTGAACAGTTCTGCCGGACGTCGGGATTGGCAAATTTCAAGCGCCCCCGGCGCTTCGTCTTCGTCGATGCCTTGCCGAAATCTCCGGTCGGAAAGTTACTGCGCCGCCTGCTTGTCGCCGGCGACTACCAGCCTGAACACGCGCCGCCCTCAAGCGCGGCCTGACACAACAGAAAGGAAGTGACATGTCTTCTCCCTACGCATTCCCGGACGCGAGGCTCGCCAAGCTCGACGGTTTCCAGGTCGAAATCGACGAGGGCCGCGAGCGCGCCGATATCATCCTCGACCGGCCGCCATTCAATGTCGTGTCGATGCCGCAGCGCGATCAGTTGCGGCTGGTGTTCGAGACGCTGGACGAGGACGCGCGCGTGCGCATCATCGTGGTCCGGTCCGTCGGCGAGCATTTTTCCAGCGGCGGCAATATTGGCGGCTTCATGGAGGCCACGCCTGAAAAAGTGTCAAAACTCGCCTGGAACATCGCCTCTCCCACGCGCTGTTCAAAGCCGGTGATCGTCGCCAACCGGGGCTATTGTTTTGGGGTCGGCTTCGAGCTGTCGCTGGCCTGCGATTTCCGGATTGCATCCGAAACGACGCTTTATGCGCTGCCGGAGCAAAAGCTCGGTCAGATACCGGGCTCCGGCGGGTCGGCGCGCTTGCAGAAAATGATCGGCATCACCCGCACCAAGGACATCGTGATGCGGTCGAAGCGCATTACCGCAAAGCAGGCGTTCGACTGGGGCATCGCGACCGAATGCGTGCCGGACGCCGAGCTCGAGACGGCAACCGACAAGCTGGTCGATGAGCTCCGCACCTTCTCGCCGCTCGCGCAGCGGACCGCGAAGAAACTTCTGAACGATACGGAAGACTCGATGCTGACGGTTGCGATCGAACTTGAAGGCCATTGTTACAGCCGCCTGCGTCAATCTGAGGATTTCAAGGAAGGGGTCGACGCCTTTAACGCAAAGCGGCCGCCAAAATTCGTCGGGCGCTGAAACAAAATCATTTGGGGCGAAACGCGGAGGGATAAGATGTCAATTGCCAATCTAGAGGGTGTTGAAACGGTATCGCCGGCAGCAACCCGGCAGATGAGAAATGCGATCGTCGCCTCGGTGCTGGGGTGGTCGCTGGACTTGTTTGATCTGTTCATTCTTTTGTATGTTGCGCCGGTCGTGGGTGCGCTGTTCTTTCCATCGAGCATCCCGACGCTGTCACTGGCAGCGGTTTACGCCTCGTTTGCGGTGACGCTGTTGATGCGTCCGGTCGGCTCCGCGATCTTCGGTCATTACGCGGATGTCCACGGGCGCAAGAATGCGATGTTTGTCGCGATCGTGGGCGTCGGGATCTCAACCGCCGCGTTCGGTCTGCTGCCGACGATTGCCCAGGCGGGAATCATCGCGCCGGGGCTGTTCCTGATCTTGCGCCTGGTTCAGGGCGTATTTGTCGGCGGCGTGGTGGCCTCGACCCACACCATCGGCACCGAATGGGCCGCGCCCAACCGGCGCGGAGCGATGTCCGGTCTCGTCGGCGGCGGCGGCGCGGGCATCGGTGCACTGTTGGCCTCGTTCGTGTTCCTGGTGGTGTCTTCGATCTTTCCCGGCGAAGCGTTCGCGGTGTGGGGATGGCGGTGCATGTTCTTCGCCGGGCTTCTGAGTTCGCTGCTCGGCTGGTTCATCTTCAACAATCTCGAGGAATCCCCGTTCTTCAAGCAGCAGCAGAAACGGAAGGCCGCCGGTACGATTACGGCCACGGGATCGCCGGTGAAGATGCTGTTTTCGAGCGCCTGGCGCAACGTCCTCTTGCTCAACCTCTTGATCACGTTCGGCGGCGGCGCGGGCTATTACCTGACCTCTGGCTATCTTCCTTCCTTTCTCAAGGTGGTGAACGGCATTCCCAACAGCGTCTCGTCGCTGATCCTGATGGGCGCCAGCATGGCTGCCCTGGTGTCGGCTATCTTCTTCGGCGGCCTCAGCGACTATATCGGCCGCAAGAGGACCTTTCTGCTGGTCGGCGTCTGCATGCTGGTGCTGCTGCCGGTCTGCTATCTCGGCATGGCGAAGGCAACCGATACCGGCGCCATCACGTTTTATGCGCTGGCGATTGCCTTCCTCGGAAACGCAGGCTACGCGCCGATCCTGATCTTCCTCAATGAACGATTCCCGACCGAGATCCGCGCCAGCGGCACGGGTTTGTCCTGGAATATCGGCTTTGCCCTCGGCGGCATGATGCCGACCTTCGTTTCGCTCGCAAGTGCGGGTCCGGCGCAGATCCCGATGTCGCTGTCGGTTTTCGTCGTTGTCATCTTTGCCATCTACCTGACCGGTGCGCTGCTGATCCCGGAGACCAAGGGAGATTTCCGCTGATGTCGCGGGCGGCGGTCACGGGATCCGCCGCCGCTTTGCCGGAGCGGGTGCCATGAACGAGCTGGCGTTCGATGACGTCGTGGTCGGCGGTGGATCCGCCGGCTGTGTGGTTGCCAGTCGCCTGTCGGCGAACGGCGCGCGCCGCGTGCTGCTGATCGAGGCAGGCAGGGATACCGTGCCTGGCGCGGAGCCGGCCGAGGTCCTCGACAGCTATCCGATGCCGTTGTTCTTCGGCGACCGCTACATCTGGCCGGGGCTCACCGCATCTGCCGGGCGGGTCGGAAACGCCGCGGCGGTGTCGCGCGCCTACGAGCAGGCGCGCGTGATGGGAGGTGGGTCCAGCGTCAACGTGCAGTCGGCCAATCGCGGTCTGCCGCGCGACTATGACGAGTGGCGTGATCTCGGCGCCGACGGCTGGGGCTGGGACGATGTGCTGCCGTATTTTCGCAAACTGGAAACCGACCTTGATTTCGCAGGCGCCCTGCACGGCAAGGATGGGCCGGTACCGATCCGCCGAATTGCGCAACCGAACTGGCCTCCGTTCGGCGCTGCCGTTGGCGCGGCATTCGCCGGAAGCGGCGTGCCGTTCCGGCAGGATCAGAATGGCGAGTTCGAGGACGGAATTTTACCGACGGCTTTCTCCAACCGCAACGATCGTCGCGTCTCAAGCGCATCGGCCTATCTGGATGCGGCGACACGACGGCGCAGCAATCTCGCGATCTGGGCCGGCACGCATGTCGAGGGCCTTGTCATGGATGGCGGCCGCGCTGAGGGCGTGCGCGTCGTTCGCGAAGGCGGAAGCAGCTTCGTCCGCGCGCGTCGCGTGATCGTGACGGCGGGCGCCATCCAGTCTCCGGCCATGCTATTGCGCGCCGGGATAGGCCCACCGGCCGCGCTGCGCGCGCTGGGAATCGAGGTCGCGATCGCCCGGCCCGGCGTCGGCAGCAACCTGCGTGACCATCCGGCGCTGACCTTTTGCCAGTTCCTGCCACCTTCGCTCAGGCTGCCTTTGTCGCAAAGGCGGGCGAGCTTCATCGCGCTGCGTTATTCGTCCGGAGTTGAGGGGTGCGATCGTTCCGACATGTACGTCACCGCGGCGGCCCGCGCCGGCTGGCACCGGTTGGGGGCGAGACTCGGTCTCTATTTTCTCTGGTGCAACCGCCCCTTTTCCGCCGGGCGTGTCTCGCTGGTTTCTTCAGATCCAGCTCACTATCCGTCGGTCGAGCTCAATCTCCTCGAGGATTCACGTGACCTCGAACGGATGATGGCGGCAGTGAGGACGCTGGCCCGGCTGGTCATCAATCCCGTGCTCAATTCGGCGCCAGAGGATTTCTTCCCGGCCTCGTTTTCGCCGCGGATCAAGCGGCTGAGCGCGGTCAACCGCGCCAACGGCATCGCGGCGTCGGTCCTTGGCGCGCTGCTGGACGTTCCCGCAAAGCTCCGTCACCTCGTGATCAAGCAGTTCCTTCTCAACGGGACCGCGTTTGCGGATGTCATGGCGGACGAACATGCGCTTGCGGATTTCGTTCGTCGCAGCGTGTTCGGCGTGTGGCACCCGACGGGCACGTGCCGGATGGGCGATCCCCGGGATTCGCATGCGGTCGTTGATAACAGCGGCAAGGTGATCGGAAGCGAGAACCTTTATGTGGCCGATGCGTCTGTCATGCCGCGTCTGCCCACCGCCAATACCAATATCCCAACGATCATGATCGCTGAAAAGATCAGTGACGCCTTGCTGTCACAATGATCCATCGAATATGGGCATATGCTCCGAGACTCTGTCGTGCCTATGGACGGCGGTGAGGCCGGTCGGCGAAGATACCGGTTCCTGATTCGCATGAGAATAAGATGAGGCGCTGTGCAACCGTCTAGGGAGGGCGACAGGAAACCCGAGCGGGCGAAATCTCTGACGGTCCTTTGGGCGCGCCTGAAACAGCATCCGTTGGCGCGGCTCGGTCCGGGGCTTATCACCGGTGCGGCCGACGACGATCCAAGCGGCATTGCGACCTATTCCCAGGCGGGCGCCCAGTTCGGCCTTAACATGCTCTGGACGATGCCATTGGCGTACCCGCTGATGTCTGCGATCCAGGCCATGTGCGCGCAAATCGGACGGGTTACCGGCGAAGGACTGGCTGCCAATATCAAGACCGCGTTCCCGCCAATCGTGCTCAAGGGCGTGGTCTTGCTGTTGTTGATCGCCAACACGTTGAATATTGCGGCTGATGTCGCGGCCATGGGGGAAGTCGCCGAGCTTGTCAGCGGTGTCGATCGCCATCTCATGACGGTGATTTTTGTATTGGTGACGCTGCTGCTTCAGATTTTTGTCCCGTACCACCGATACGTCTTTTTCCTGAAGTGGTTGACGCTTTCGCTGCTGGCCTATGCCGCCGTCCTGTTCACGGTACACGTTCCCTGGGGAGAGGTGGCGCTGCGAACCATGTGGCCGAAGCTGACGCTGAATTTCAGCACCGCCGCCGTGGTCGTTGGCGTCTTCGGTACCACCATCAGCCCATACCTGTTCTTCTGGCAGGCGTCGGAAGAAGTGGAGGACCTGCGCGCCAGGCGGGGCGCCGCGCCGCTCTTACAGGATCCGAAAGCGGCGCCCGCGGAACTCCGGCGCATCCAGTGGGATACCTGGAGCGGAATGTTCGTTTCCGACCTCACCGCTTATTTCATCATCCTGGCCACCGCGGTCACGCTCCACGTGTCGGGGATTACCGACATTGATACCGCAGCGCAGGCGGCGAGCGCGCTGCGACCATTGGCAGGCGAATTCGCCTTTCTGCTGTTCGCGATCGGAATCCTTGGCGTCGGTTTGATCGGCGTGCCAGTGCTCGCCGGTTCTGCCGCCTATGCGCTCGCGGAAGCCATGGGCTGGAAATCGGGCCTAGAACGAAAGCCGAAGAATGCGCGCGGATTCTATGGCGTGATCGCGATCAGCGTGCTTGCCGGATTGGTCATCCAGTATTCGCCTATCAGTCCGATGAAGGCGCTGTTCTGGAGCGCGGTGATCAATGGCGTCGTCGCAGTTCCCTTGATGGTGGTGATTATCCTGATCGCATCCAGGAAGTCCGTGATGGGTGCGTTCACGTCGAGCCGGTCGATCGTGATACTTGGCTGGATCGGGGCCGCGGTCATGGGTCTTGCGGCTGTCCTGATGTGTATTCCCGGCTAGCCTTGCATCCGTTGCCTGCACGAAAAGGGCAGTTTGCGCCGCCCTTGATCGCTCTTCTTGATCGCTCTTGCTGCATGGATCCATGCCGCTAACAAAGTCGCGGCGCCGTCAGGCTGGAAGCCAAAACCCGGATGGCGGTTGGACGCCGGGCTGTCGTACCAGGCGCGCGGCAAGGTTCCGATTTTTCTCCGCGTTCGGTTCAAACGACGGTGAGGGCTGCGACCCGTTCGGGCACGGAAATGTTAACAGGCAATTTAGTGGCGGGGTCGACAATCGCACCTATGTTACTTGACGCGCGGTTCAACGCGCCTGTCTCCGGAGACGGTGCCTGGCTGCCGAGCGAATGGCGCGCGCCATGTCTTGTTCCCCAATCGAAACGGGTGGCGCAATCCCGCGTGTTAGCGGCAAAACGCATGGACATTGACATGATGACATCGGGCAGGCGTACGACTTCGGGGATTGAGACCGTGAGCACGGGGCGGACTTTCGCGGCGGTTGAGGGTCGGCCGATCGCAAAACTGCTTCTGATCGAAGATGACAGCGAAACGGCTGAAGAAATTACCGCCGAATTGACCGATTGCGGCTTTGAAGTCGAATGGGCGGCCGACGGAATCGAGGGCCTCGACAAGGCGCGCGCATTGCGGCCCGATGCCATGATCATCGATCGGTTGTTGCCGGGCATGGACGGCCTCACGGTGATCGAGGCGCTGCGGAAAGACCAGGTGCGCACCCCGGTGCTGGTGCTGAGTGCGCTCGGCGCGGTCGACGACCGCGTGCGCGGATTGCGGATGGGCGGCGACGACTATCTCACCAAGCCATTCGCGTTCGTCGAACTCATTGCGCGAATAGAAGCGCTGCTGCGCCGTCCGGCGGAATCGCGCGAGACGACGCTGCGGGCGGGGCCGCTCGAACTCGATCTGATCGGGCGCACCGTCAAGCGAGGAGATCGCGTGATCGATCTGCTGCCGCGTGAGTTTCGCCTGCTGGAATACATGATGCAGCGTAGCGATCAGGTGCTGACGCGGGCCATGTTGCTCGAGGAAGTCTGGAATTACAAATTCGTTCCGGCGACCAACCTTGTCGACGTGCATATGGGCCGCCTGCGGCACAAGGTGGACGGGCCCGGCGATGTCCCGATGATCCACAGTGTCCGTGGGGCCGGGTTCATTCTTCGCACCTGGCAGTAAGATTCAGATCGCCGGCAGCGATGCGTCGCCGCTGACGTCAAGCAGGAACCGCCGCCGAAATCCGATGCGCCCACCGCAATTCATCCACTCGACCACGTTCCATTGGGCCCTGGCAGTGGCCGGCGTGCTGGCAATCTTTGTCAGCATGCTGTTCGGCTTCATCTATTGGAAGACCGACAGCTACCTTATCGCGCGCTCCGATAGAATGACCGCCGGCCAAATGAACATCCTTGCGGCGGTGCCCGACGATCGTCGATTATACTCCATCGGTCAGCATCTGAAGGAGGATTCCCGCAACGTTCAGTATGCCGGACTGTTCGCTGCGGACGGTCACAGGATTGGCGGCAATCTCGAGCAGATGCCGCCCGAGCTCAAGATCAATGATTCGGTTCAGGCTGTCGCGGTCGTCAAGGTGCTTCCGACCGGACCGGAGAATCGCATCATCCGGGCCATCGCGAGGCGAATGCCGAGCGGCGAGGTGTTGGTGATCGGGCGAGAAGTCGTCGAAGCCAACAAGATTTCCCACGTCGTCGGTCTGGCGCTCGGGCTCGGCCTGTTGCCGGGCTTCTGTCTTTGCCTGCTCGCCGGCGCGTGGCTGAGCATGCGCGCGCAGGAGCGCATCGAGGAGGTCAACCAGCGGGTCCAGCGCATCATTGCCGGCGATCTGCGCGAGCGGCTTCCGCATCGCTCCATCGATGAGCCGTTCTCGAAACTGGCGATCATCGTCAACGGCATGCTCGATGAAATGGAAACGCTGATCCACGCGCTCGCCGGGGTCGGCAACGATATCGCCCACGATGTGCGGACGCCGCTGACACGCGCGCGGCTGACGCTCGAGCGCGGGCGGACCAACGCCGCCACGCTGGAGCAGCTTCAGGCAGTCGTCGACAGGGCGGTGATTGGCATCGATCAGGCGCTGACGATTGTTACCGCTCTGCTGCGGCTCGCGGAAATCGAAAACAGCCGGCGGTCAGCGGGCTTCGGCAGCGTCGCGCTCCACGAAATGCTGGGGGAGGTGGGTGATATCTATGAGCCTATCGCTGAAAACAAGAATGTCGCCTTGCGTGTCGAAGCGACCGGCCCTCTTGTCGTGCGCGGCGACCGTGACCTGTTGTTCGAGGCGGTTGCCAACCTGGTCGACAACGCCGTCAAATTCACGCCGGAAGGCGGACGGGTGACCATTGAATTGTCGCGCGGCGAAGGCGAAGCCATCGTGCGCGTGACGGATACCGGCTGCGGTATCAGCGAACAGGAGCGCGACGCCGTGCAGCGGCGCTTTTACCGCTCCGACAAGATAAGAAATACGCCCGGCGTTGGCCTCGGGCTCAATCTCGTGGCCGCGATCGTCAAGCTGCACGGCTTTCGGTTGGCGATCTTCCCGGGCCCGGGTTGCCGCGTGGAAATTATTTGCCCTGACGAAGGGGTGTTGGGCGGGACGGAAAAGCCTTCGGCGCCAGAAGCTCCCGCCGCAATTGCGCACAGTCCAAGAGCCGCAATAGTCGCCGCGGCAAAATCGGTTTGAAAAAAATCGCCGGCTCGTCCGAATGCCGGCACCAGACGCGCTGTCGCATCACGTTTCGCTGAGTGGTCGGTGAGAAGTGATGGCTTGTGAAAGCGTAAGCGCTTCGAACTAACAGGCAGTTTAACTTGCTAACTCCCAATTTAATGGCGCGGCGAAGTTCTGCGCTTAGGTTGGGGAGGGGCATCTGAGAACTCTGCAAGACGATGAGTGGAGGCTCGTATGGAAATACGGCTCTCATTTCATCGTGGTGCAAGACGAATGAAGCAAAGCGCATCTGCCTCGGCTCGCGTCTGAACAATGGAGACTAAAATGCGAAAGACGGTTCTGACTATTCTCGGCGCGTTGCTGATCGCCGGGTCGGCGGTTCAAATGGCCTCGGCAACCGAGCACGTACGCAAGGCGCACCGGGCGCCTGCAGCCGCGACCGATCAATTCCTCAACGCCAATAACGCAGCCGAAGGCCGCACGACTGCGTGCAGCCGGGAGCCGGGAAATCCCTACGACCCGCAGACCGATTACCAGCTTTGGTCGTCCTGGCGGGAGCATGGCTCCTGGGATAGCCGCAACGACTGCTTGTAAGCCAGGCACGTCGTCTGCCGGCGGCGCAGCGAGCGCCACCGGCGGCAACATTCGCGCAAGTACAAAGGGCGGCCTCAAAGCCGCCCTCTGTCATGTGGCAGATAGACGCCGTCACGCGCCGGTGCGGCTGGCCTTCACCATTGCGATCAGCTCGTCGCCGTAATGCTCGAGCTTCTTGTCGCCGATCCCGGGAATATCGCGGAGTTGCGCCAGCGTCGTCGGGCGCGACGTTGCGATGCCGTCGATCGTCGAATCGTGCAGCACGACATAGGCCGGCACGCCGCGCTTGCGCGCCACCTCGGAGCGCCACGCGCGCAGCGCGCTGACCAGCGCCGGATAGCCGGCTTCGCCATGGCTGCTCGCCGGCGCGATATCGCCGCGCCTTGATCTGGTCCGGCTGGCGCGAACGCGGGAGCCTGGGGTCGCTTCCCGCAGCATCACTGCGGTTTCGCCTTTCAAGACGCCGCGCGCGGTCTCGGTCAGTTTCAGCGCGCCAAAGGCCTCCGCATCGGGCTGCAGGTGGCCCATCGCCACCAACTGGCGCAGGGCGGCACGCCACTGCTTTTCATTGAGTTCACGGCCGATCCCGAATACCGAAATCCTGTCGTGCCCGAATTGCGTAACGCGTTCGGTCATGCGGCCGACCAGGACATCGATCAGGTGCATCGCGCCAAAGCGCTGCCCGGTGCGATAGGCGCAGGATAACAGTTTTTGCGCGATCACCCTGCCGTCATGGAGTCTTGGCGGCGACAGGCAGTTGTCGCAATTGCCGCAGCCTGCGGCTTTCGTGGCTTCGCCGAAATAGCCGAGCAGGCGGGTGCGCCGGCAGCCGGGGGTCTCGGCGAGGCCGACAAGCGCGTCGAGCTTGCCGAGCGATATCAGCTTGAATGCGTCCGCACCGCTGGACTCCTCGATCATGCGGCGCTGCTGCACGATGTCCGACAGGCCATAGGCCATCCAGGCGCTGGACGGCTTGCCGTCGCGTCCCGCGCGCCCGGTCTCCTGGTAATAGGCTTCGATGCTTTTCGGCAAATCGAGATGGGCCACGAAGCGCACGTCGGGCTTGTCGATGCCCATGCCGAACGCGACCGTGGCGACGATCACTACGCCGTCCGCGTTGATGAAGCGATCCTGGTTGCGGGCACGCAAATTGGCGTCGAGACCGGCGTGATAGGGCAGGGCCTCGATGCCGGCCTTGGTCAGCGCGGCCGCGGTGTCCTCGACCTTGGCGCGCGACAGGCAATAGACGATGCCGGCGTCGCCGGAGTGGCGTTCGGTGATGAAGGCCTTCAGCTGTGCGGGCGCATTCTGCTTGTCGACGATTTCATAGCGTATGTTGGGCCGATCGAAGCTCGCGACAAAACTCGGCGCGCCGTCAAGCCCCAGCCGGCCGATGATTTCCTTGCGGGTGAGTTCGTCGGCCGTGGCCGTCAATGCGATCCGCGGCACATCGGGAAAACGCTCTGATATCACCGAGAGGCCAATATATTCCGGGCGGAAGTCGTGTCCCCATTGCGACACGCAATGGGCCTCGTCGATCGCGAACAGCGCGACCCTCGCGCGACCGAGCAGGTTCAGGCAGCGCGGCGTCAACAACCGCTCGGGCGCGACATAGAGCAGGTCAAGATCGCCGGCGACAAGCCGCGCCTCGACCGCGGCGGCCTCGTCTGGGGTCAGGGTCGAATTCAGCACTGCGGCCTTGACGCCCGCCTCGAGCAATCCCGCGACCTGGTCGCGCATCAGCGCGATCAGGGGCGAGATGACGATGCCGCAGCCCTTGCGCAACAACGCCGGCAGTTGATAGCACAGCGACTTGCCGCCGCCGGTCGGCATCAGCACCAGACAATTGCCGCCGTTCGTGACATGCGTGACGATCTCTTCCTGTGCGCCGCGGAAGCCAGGCAGGCCAAACACGGAATTCAGGATGGAGAGCGCATCACCGCTGACGCCGGACTGGCGCGTGGCGGCTGGGACGGTGGCGGGAATAGACATGCGGGGTCGTTGGTCCGGACTCTAGTGTGGTGGTGACGCGTCTTCTTCACGCGAACCGGTATCCACTTCGCTCGAAAACGCTTCAGGCTAGCGAGAACCGGCTTTCGAGGCCGACGCCTCGTATCGACGGTCCCCATCGAAGGCCGCGCGCGATCACGCCCGGCCAGCGACCAGACAGGTCTATCCCAGATTCGGGCTATCAGGCATATTCACTTTCAGGTCGTGCCCGTTCAAATGCGCCCCGGCTTCGATACGGGTTCAGCGCGAAATGGCCGGATCGGGCAGCGCCGATGCACCGGCCGCGCGCAGCGCGTCCGTAACGCTCAGGACTGCGACGTTCCGGCGCAATGCCGCATTGAGTGCGTGCCGCAGCAGCGACGGCGTACAGCCGTAGGGGCTGGGCTCGGTCGCCACGTCATGGCTATAGAAAATCAGCCAGCCGTTGGTGGCGACGGCTTTGTCGAATGCGCGATCGACGCCGTCGCGGTCGATATCCCGGTTGATCAGAGGGGTGGCGCGCAGGAATTGCAGATCCGCGACCCCGCTGTTGACTCCGGGAACAATGCCACGGGAGGAATGGAAGATTTTCCTGAGCTGGGCTTTGCGCAACACCGATCCCAGACCGTAGGGATACGCAAAATTCTCGATTCGGATCGAGGGATCGAGTCCGAGAAGGTAGCGGCGGTTGTCCTCTATCTCGCAGGCCAGCGCCGCCGCGTCGAGATCGGTGGTTCGGGTGTGGGAGAAGGTGTGGCAGGCGATTTCATGGCCTTCGCGGTGAAGCCCCACGATCTCATCGGCGCTGATTCCGGCCCAATGGCCGGACCATTTATCCACCAGCCCGCCCGCGACATAGAACGTCGCCCGTGCATTATATCCATCGAGAATGGGGACGCCGACGGCGGCCGCGCTCCTGGGCGTATCGTCGAAGGTGAAACTGACCATCGGGCCTTTGTTTCGCAACCGGAACGGCGATATGCAAAAATGTCTGGCCAAGCGGTTGTTGACACGCGCCTTCAATGCCGACCAGTCCGGGCGCATGATTTTCACCGGGTTCAGATGCTGACGCGCGGCAATGCCGCTCGCGCGCCGTCGGAAAGATGGTCGAGCCAGTTGCGGAAGATCGCGGTCGCCGTGGCACCTGTCGCGATGTCCTGCCGAAGCGTGCGGTCAGGCAGCTCAGTGCTCAGCGCCGGCCTGCGTTCGACGCATGCGCGTCTTTCGAAGGCTGCAAGCCTTTCTTCGGTCCCGGTATCGAAATAGCCGGCGGGGATCGCCGGATAGGCGTCGCGCTCGTGCCCAAGGAAGCGGGAGATATCGCGCAGATATTCCCGCTCTAGCGACAGCGCCTCATATTCGGGATGTCCCTGAAAGAAGATGAATTGGCTGCGAAGCCGCTTGGCGAAGATATCGACGCCGCCTTCCGGCGAAAGCGTCAGCAGTTGGTACCCCCGCTCCGACAGATCGCCCGCGCGCAGCTCATTGAGGCGGGAATGCGAAACCCTGAGCGGGGTGGGAAGATCGTCCGTCAGCCAGTGATCGGCCACCCTGAAGCAGTCGTATATTCCGGAGCATTTGGTGTCGAGCCGCCGGCGCTCGATGCCATCGAGATGCAGGACCGCGGCATGGGCGGCAAGACACGACCAGATGGTCGAACGGGTGTTGGTCTTCGCCCAGTCGACGATTGCAGTGAGATCCCGCCAGAACGGTTCCTCGCCAAGGCTGGCGGCGACAGGCTCGGCGCCGGTGACGATCAATCCGTCGATGTGCAGACGGTCGAGATCGGCGATATCGGTGTATTGCTGGCCGACGCGCCACTGCGCCGGTTGCGACCGTTTCACGGAAGGCAGCGAGAAGCAGTGGAAATCGATGCGAATGTTCCCGGCGGCCTGCCTTAACAGGCGCATGAACTGGCGCTCCGTCGCCTGCAGCGCTGAATCCGGCATGTTGTTGATGAGCCCGATCGTGAGGTCCACATCGACGTGTTGCGGATGACCGAATCTGTCCTCCTGGCGCAGCTGCGCCGGCGCGAGGCCGGGACTGACGATCAGCCGACGCTTTTCCAACAGCACGGTCATGGCGGGCCCGGCCGATTCATTCCGCCGCTTCAAGCCGCTTATGCGGCGCGCAAGCTGTCGCCAGTGCCTGGTCGATATCCTCGATAATGTCGGAGGCGTGTTCGATGCCGATCGAAAGCCGGATGGTTTCCGGCAGCACGCCGGCTATGCGCTGCTGTTCGGGAGACATCTGGCGGTGGGTGGTCGAGGCGGGATGGCAGGCGAGCGATTTCGCGTCGCCGATATTGACGAGCCGCGTGATCAGCTTCAGCTGATCGTAGAAGGACTTGCCGGCTTCCAGGCCACCCTTGATGCCGAAGGTGAACAGCGATGATGCGTTGCCGTTGAGGTATTTCTGGACCAGGGCGTAATACGGACTGTCGGGAAATCCGGCATAATTGACCCAGTCGACGCGCGGATCGTTGCGCAGGAAGTCGGCGACCTTGCGGGCGTTCTCGACATGGCGCTCGACGCGCAGCGCCACGGTCTCGATCCCCTGCAGCAGCAGGAACGCATTGAACGGCGAGAGCACCGCGCCCATGGTGCGCTGATAGATGCTGCGAACACGCTCGATATAGGCCTTGGCGCCGAAGCGTTCGGCATAGACGAGGCCGTGATAGGAGGCGTCCGGCTCGTTGAAGGTCGGAAACCGGCGCGCGTGCTCGGCCCACGGGAAACGTCCGCTGTCCACGATGGCGCCGCCAAGGGTGGTGCCGTGGCCGCCGAGGAATTTGGTGAGCGAGTGAATCGCGATGTCGGCGCCGTAATCGAACGGCTTCAACAGGATCGGCGTGGCGACCGTATTGTCGACGACCAGCGGCACGCCATGGCGATGCGCCACCTTTGCCAGCGCCTCGATGTCGCACACATTGCCGGCGGGATTGCCGATCGTCTCTGCGAACACGGCTTTGGTGTTCTCGTCGATCAGCCTTTCGATCGCATCCGGCCGGTCGCTCTCGGCGAAGCGTCCCGTGATGCCCTGGCGCGGCAGGACGTGGCCGAGCAGCGTGTGGGTGGTGCCGTAGAGTTGCGGAACGGAGACGATGTTTCCGCCGGTGTCGGCGAGATTGACAAAGGCGAAATGCAGCGCGGCCTGGCCGGTCGCGACCGCGAGCGCGCCGACGCCGCCTTCAAGCTCGGTGATGCGCTTTTCAAGAACCGAGGTAGTCGGGTTGGCGATCCGGCTGTAGCGATAGCCTTCGGTCTCGAGGTTGAACAGCGCGGCGCCATGGTCGGCGCTGTCGAAGGCGTAAGCGACGGTCTGATAGATCGGAACCGCAACGGACTTGGTGGCAGGATCTGGTTCGTAGCCGGCGTGAATTGCAATCGTTTCGTTGCGCATTATCCACCTCTACGTTTCGCGTCTCGCACTTGACCATGCGCTTTATTCGCAAGCGTTTGTGTTAGAGGCCGATGGTCAGCCCTTCAATAATTCACGCCAACATTGACGAAATAACCCTAATGGACCTCAGTGAATTGATTAAAACTTGAATGAATTCGCTGTTGCCGCGTAACCATATTGAGCGGCCTGCGCTTATCGGTTCTGCCGGGCCTTCAAGGCGCGATCAGCCGCCGACGGCGCGCCGGACCTGTTCGCCGATCTGGTGCAGCACGAGCCGCCCCTGCGGCAGGACCGCCCCGATCGCGTGAAAATTATGGATCATGCCGTCGTGACAGACGTGATCGACCGCGACGCCTGCCGCGACGAGTTTTGCCGCGTAGGCATTGCCCTCGTCGCGGACGGGATCGAACTCGGCGGTATGGATGATGGCGGCGGGAAGCCCGGTGAATTTTGTCGCGCGTAACGGCGAGATTCTCGGATCGGCAAGGTCTTCATCGCCACGCAGATAGTCGCTGAGGTCGGCATCCAGCGTGACGCGGTCGAGCAGATGGTCTTCGGCGAAGGCCTGCCGCGAGGGCGAAGTGTCCTCGAAATCGAGAACCGGACAGATCAGGCATTGCGCCGATATCGCGGGGCCTGTGCTTCGCAAGCTCTCCTGGCAGACCACGGCGGCAAGCGTTGCGCCGGCGGAATCGCCGCCGACCACGAGTCTTGCCGCATCGATGCCAAACGAGGCAGCTTCTGCGGATACAAATCGGGTCGCCGCGATCGCATCCTCGATTGCGGCCGGAAATTTGTGCTCGGGCGCGAGGCGGTAGTCCACGGAAACAAGGCGGCAGCCGGTCGTTTGTGCCAGCGCGGAGGCGATACAGTCATGGGTCTCGATGCTGCCGGCCACCATGCCGCCGCCGTGGAAGAAGACGAAGCCCGGCGGTAGGCCGCTCGTGGCATTGTCCGGCGCATAGAGGCGGTAGGGAATGCCGCCCGCCGGCCCCGGCAACATGCCGTCAATCCCCGTGACGGGCGCTACGTCCGCCCGAGCGAACTGCATCAGTTTGGCGAGCGCCTGGCGGCGGTCATGAGGGCTTGGCCGCGATCGATCGCTCGGCGAGGCCGCCGCCGTCATGGCGAGAAAGCGCTTTGCCAGGGGATCGAGGGGCATATCTACTCCGGTATCGGAAGGTAGCGCGCGATTGTGGTCGATCAACCGTGAATCGAGCGCCATCGCGATAAAATCCGCAAGAGAATCCTTAAGAAATTCGGACAATAGTAGCGCCATCATCCATGGTACCACCGGCCCGGGAACTCAAATGGCAACGACCGCCCAGACCGCAAAGCCGGTCAATTTTTCGCCGACCTGGACCTTCTTCGAAGGCGAGTGGCACGCGGGCAATGTGCCGATCATGGGCCCGCGCACGCATGCGGCGTGGCTGGCATCGATGGTGTTCGACGGTGCGCGCGCGTTCGAGGGTGTGGCGCCCGATCTCGACCGCCACTGTGCGCGGGTCAATCAGTCCGCCGTCAATTTCAAGCTGAAGCCTGTCGTCGATACCGAAACCTGGCTCGCTCTCGCGCGCGAAGGCGTTGCGCGCTTCGACGCCAACGCCGAACTGTACATCCGGCCGATGTATTGGGCCGAGAGTGGCAGCGGCGGCGGCGTGCTGTTCGACCCGGAAACCACCAACTGGTGCCTGTGCGTCTACGTCGCGCCGTTGCCGCCGACCTCGGGCTCGGCGATCACGCTGTCGCCGTTCCGCCGGCCGACCATGGAAAGCGCCCCGGTTGATTGCAAGGCGAGCTGTCTTTATCCCAATAATTCGCGTGCGCTGATCGAGGCGCAGGCGCGGGGTTTTGGCAACTGCCTGATGCTCGACATGCTCGGCAACGTCGCGGAATTCGGCAATTCGAACGTGTTCATGGCGAAAGATGGCGTGGTTTATACGCCGGCGCCGAACGGCACTTTCCTGAACGGCATCACGCGGCAGCGCGTGATCGGTCTATTGCGCGCCGACGGCGTCACCGTCGTCGAGAAGAGTCTCAAATATCCGGATTTTCAGAACGCCGATGAAATTTTCTCCAGCGGCAATTTCGCGAAAGTCGCCCCGATCATCCGGATCGACGACCGGCAGCTCGCGCCGGGGCCGTTCTACAGCCGCGCGCGCAAGCTATATTGGGATTTTGCCCACGCCTGAGCGGGAAGCTGTTTGCTCGTCATTGCTGTGCCGGTTTGGCTTAGCTCTTTGAAAATCAAATCCGAGCCGTCTTCAGGCGGCTGGCGGTTTCTCGCCGTGGCGTTCCGACAGCGTGAAGATCTCGACGCCATCGGCGGTCACACCGACCGAATGCTCGAATTGCGCCGACAGCGAGCGGTCGCGCGTCACGGCGGTCCAGCCGTCGGACAGGATCTTCACATGCGGCCTGCCGAGGTTGATCATCGGCTCGATGGTGAAGAACATGCCGGGCTTCAGCACCACGCCTTCTCCGGGCCGGCCGACATGGATGATGTTCGGCTCGTCGTGGAACATGCGGCCGAGCCCATGGCCGCAGAAATCGCGCACCACGCTCATGCCCTGCGGTTCGACGAAACTCTGGATGGCGTGGCCGATGTCGCCGGTGGTGGCGCCGGGTTTCACCGCGGCAATCCCCCGCATCATGGCCTCGTAGGTCACCTCGATCAGCCGTTCGGCCTTGCGCGCGATCGGCGGAATTGCATACATCCGGCTCGAATCGCCATACCAGCCCTCGACGATGAAGGTCACATCGATATTGACGATATCGCTTTCCTTCAGGATTCGGTCGCCGGGCATGCCGTGGCAGACCACGTGGTTGATCGAGGTGCAGGTCGAATAGCGGTAGCCGCGATACATCAGCGTGGCGGGGTAGGCGCCGTGGCTGAAGGCGAATTCGCGGACAAAATCGTCGATCCGCGAGGTCGGCACGCCGGGCCCGACGATGTCGGTCAGCTCATCGAGGCACTTGGCCACCAGGGCGCCCGCCTTGCGCATGCCGGCGAATCCGCTTGCACCATGCAGCTTGATCTGCCCGGTCTTGCGCAACGAGGTATCTGAGGCTTCGATGTAGCTCATGGGGGATCGCAGCTTTGCGTAAAAGGATGATTTGAAGGCCTAATTTAATGATTGGCGCCGTCAGTGCAAGCCGCGCCTGGCGTGCCTCGGTGCGGGGGGGAACCCCAAGCTTCCTTGAAGCTCGCTTGAAAGCTCCCTTGGCGAAAGGTTGACCGGCATGCGAAGGGGTGTCAGCCCGGGACCTCCACCATGGTCTCGACCGGGAGCGTGCCGCCGCGGACGCGGATTTCGCGCACCGGATAGGGCACCCGGATGCCCTCGCGCTTGAACGTCTCCCACAACGACAGCATCACCTCGCTCTTTACATTGTCCATGCCGTCCGGGTCGGCAATCCAGAAGGTCAGGGAAAACTTCATCCCGGCTTCGGTGAATTCGACGAGGATGCAGTTCGGTGTTCTGGATTTGATGGCGCGCGGCGCGGCGGCCGCGATGTCGATCGCCAGCTTGCAGACCAGGCGCGGATCGGCGTCGTAATTGGTGCAGAAATTGACCTTCACCAGGGTATTCTTGTCGGTGTAGGTCCAGTTGGTGACCTTTTGCGTCACCAGATCCTCGTTGGGGATCAGGAACTCGCGGCCGTCACCGGCGGCAACCGATATATAGCGCGTCTTCATTGCGCTGATGCGCCCCGAGCTGTCGCCGATGGTGACGAGATCGCCGGGCTTCACCGATTTGTCCGCCAAGAGGATGATGCCGGAGATGAAATTGGCGACGATCTTTTGCAGGCCGATGCCGATGCCGACGCCGACCGCGCCGGAGAACACGGCCAGTGCCGACAGATTGATGCCGACCGCGCCGAGCGCGACAGCGATCGCGATCACCAGCAGCCCCATCCGGATCATCTTCACCAGCAGCACCTGGATCGACGGCGTCAGGTCGGCGGAGCGGTTGATGCGGCTTTCGGCGAAATTGCTGGCGATGTTGGTCAGCCACAGGGCGGCAATCAGCAATAGCCCCAGTTTGATCACGACCAGCGGCGTCAGCCGCAGTCCGCCGAGCACGACCGCAACCTGATCTGAGTCCAGGGCATCCACGGCTGGATCGAGTTGACCTATAATGCTCAGCGCCGCGACGCACCACGCCGAGACCGACACCAGTTTGACGAGGAAGGCGTTGCGTATCACCGAGGTTACGAGGCGGATCACCAGCCAGGCGAGCGCGAGTTTGGCGGCCACCATCAAGAGGTAACTTCGGCTCGGCCAGGTCGAATGGTACATCGCGACCCGCGCCACGATCACCAATATCGCGAACACGGCCGTCGAAGCGCTGGCGACCAGTACGCGGGCGAAGTGCCGCAATGGCAGCGGCCAGCCTTTGGCGAACGAGGTCAGGTCGACGCGCGCGCGAATGCCCGCGTCGGCCGCAAGGGCAATCCCGGCGGCGGCCAGCATCAGGCCGAACTGCAGATAGAACCAGGGCGAGGTGACCTCCGCGCCGACCGAGCCCGCGGTGGCATGCAGGTAATCGATGATGTCGTTCAGATCGCTCAGATCCATCGTCAAAATCTCATCTCGGGTCAGATCGCCCCGTCAGGTTTGATTCGAATATCTGCGCAGATTCACACAACCGCGGCGCCGATGCCATCGCCACGACACGCCAAAGGAGCGGGATAAGGCCCTCAAACCGGGCGCTGGCAGAAATGGGTTGGCGTCGAACTGTGGCGACGATAAGGATGCGATTGCAAGGATTTGCGAAAAGCCCATGGCCTCTCTCGATTCGGTCAGCATAGCTATTCTCCTCGGTGCGGTGCTGGTCATGGCCGGCATCTTGTCGAGCCTGCTGGCGCTGCGCTTCGGCGCGCCGTTGCTGCTGGTGTTCCTGCTGATCGGCGTGCTGGCCGGCGATTCCGGCCCCGGGCATGTGCAGTTCGACGACCTGCGCACCACCTATCTGGTGGGATCGGTGGCGCTGGCGCTGATCCTGTTCGATGGCGGCTTGAGAACGCGGTTTCAGAATATCCGCGCGGTGCTGGCGCCGTCGATGATGCTGGCGACGATCGGCGTGCTGCTGACGGCGCTGATCACGGCGCCGGTCGCCAGATATGCGCTCGATCTGAACTGGACCGAAGCGCTGCTGGTCGGCGCCGTGGTTGCCTCGACCGATGCGGCTGCGGTGTTTCTGCTGGTGCACGCGCACGGCTTGCGGTTGCGTCCACGCGTCGGCGCGACGCTGGAGGCGGAATCCGGCACCAACGATCCGTTCGCGGTATTTCTCACGCTGATGCTGGTCGAACTCATTTCGGTCGGCGACAGTTCTGCCACCCATGTCGCGCTGGAACTCGGCCGCGAGGCCGTGCTCGGCACTGTTTCCGGCGTCATCGGCGGCCGTCTGGTGGTGCTGGCGCTCAATCGCGTGGCGCTGCCGCAGGGCCTGCACGCGCCGTTCGTCGCGACCGCGGCGCTGGTGATTTTCGGTGCGGCGCAGATTGCGCACGGCTCGGGGTTCCTGGCCGTCTATCTCGCCGGCATCATCATCGGCAACCGGCCGACCCGGGCGCATAATTCGGTGGTGACGTTTCTCGACGCCGCGACCTGGCTGGCGCAAATCGTGATGTTCGTGCTGCTCGGGCTCCTGGTCTCGCCGCAGCGGCTCGTTGCCAGCATTTTCCCGGCGGTGATCGTGGCACTGGTGCTGATGCTGGTGGCGCGCCCGTTTGCGGTATTTCTCTGTCTGGCGCCATTTCGCTTCAACTGGCGGGAGAAGATATTCATCGCCTGGACCGGCCTGCGCGGCGCGGTCGCGATCTTCCTGGCGTCGATCCCGATGCTGGTCGGGCTCTCGAAGGCCTATCTCTACTTCGACGTCGCCATTGTCGTCGTCATCATTTCGCTGTTGCTGCAAGGCTGGACGCTGGCGGCGGCGGCGCGCCGGCTCCATGTCGCCCTGCCCCGCGCGGATCGCGGTCCGCGGCGGGTCGAGCTTGATCTGCCCGGCCAGCTCGAGCAGCAGTTGGTCGGCTATTCTGTGCGTCCCAAAAGCCTGTATTTCCGGCGTGGCCTTGTTCCCTCCTGGTCGAAGCCGACGCTGGTGATCCGCGACGAGCACATTCTGTCGCCCATTGAGGCCGATCCGGTTCGCCCGGGGGATTACATCTACCTGCTGGCGCCGCCGGAGAAGGCCGAGGCGCTCGATCGCTTCTTCGTCGACATGCTGCCGAGCTCGGCGCCCGATCCGCATCTGCTCGGGGATTTCACCGTTTCCGGTGAGCACACGCTCAGCGAATTGGCCGAGGTGTACGGCGTGGCGGTCGGCGAAGAGCAGTCAAGACAGACGCTCGCCGATTATTTCGACATTCACCTCGACCATGCGCCGAAAGAAGGCGCCACGTTGGAACTTGACCCCATTGTTCTGGTGGCGCGCAGCATCGGCGGCGGAAGGGTCAATGTCGTCGGCCTTCGCCTGCCCGAAGAGCCGGAAGAGATGGCGCCGGAGACGCGACTGGGTTCGCTCAAACGCAAGCTCGCGGAGCTTTGGTCGTCGGTCGCGGGAATCTAAGACGGCGTTGGCCCCGCGCGTTCACGCGGGGGGCGCGCGCGCCGGCGCGACCACGCGTCAGCCAGTTGGTACCGCGACAGACACCGCCGGCGTCGATATTCCATGAGAACGGCGCACCCGGCTGCGCAACGGTTCCAGGAATTTGGTGTTGAGCATCGCAAAAGCGGCGCTTGCGACCAGCACCACCGGCGTGACCGCAAAGAGCAGGGTCCAGCCTCGCGTTTCGCCGTTAAGCAACATGCCCACCACCAGGAAGCCGGCAAGCCAATGCACCAGGAATGCGAAGTAGGACCATTCTCCGAGCATGCGGTCGATGCGTTCGACGAGCGGACCAAATTGCTGGCTCGAGAGGGTGGAGAGGCCGGAAACGACGATCGCGAAGCAGACCGTATCGAACAGGTAGCCCCATCCAAAAATGTACGAGGCGGGGAATACCGTGCCGCCGGCGAGCATGTTGGCAACCCATACCGCAAACGCACATCCCGCAGCGCGCGGCGTAGCAACCCATCGGCCGTCCCGGCGAAGAAAATACAACACCGCGCCGGCGGCAAAGGGAAAAACCGCCGACGGTGCCGTAAAGTAGGTGAGGCTCCAGTTCATCGCGTCATAGACGCAGGCCAGCTGGAACGACAGTCCCGCGACTAGGGCGATCAAGGCCCAGCTCATTTGCCGCGACACGACAAGGTACAGCAGAAGATACATGTCGATCTCGATCGCGACCGACCAGAACGGCGGCACCAACCGGACCGAGCCATATGTAAATTGCAACGGCAGTACCGCGAGGTTGATCAGGAGCTCGCCTGCGTCGGGCAGGCCGCGCCAGAACTTCAGGTATGCGGCGGCCTCGCTCGGTGCGACCGCGATGGCGATCAGCGTCAGGGCGCAGACGAAATAGTAGGGAGGCAGCAGCCGCAACGCGCGGTTAGTCCAGAAGCGCACCCCGTCAAAGCCGTACACTTCATTCAACGCGGCCGTCATCATCAGGCCGGAGATGACGAAGAACCCGCGCACCGCGTAGAAGCCGAAATGCGTGACATATTCAGTGCCGACCAGATGGCTCAGAATGACCAGGTAGGCCAGCAGGAATCGCAGTGAGCCGAACATGATTTCATGTCCCCTAGCCAACGAGCCGCGGCAGCGCGATCACGACCACGGCAAGCAGGCCGAATACCGAGCTCATCACCACGGCCGAACGGCGGCGTGCGGTTGCGTCTTCGCGCAGCAGCGCGAAAAGGCCGCGCGCATTATGTGGAATCAGGAACGGGACTTGTCTGCGGTAGGCCGCAAACTCGGGAATCGCGCGATCGAGGACGGCTTCTTCCCAGCGCGCGCGCGCAATCTGCAGCACCACAATGAGCGCCAGCAATAGGACCCCCGCCAGCGAGCGTACCTGCAGCAATATGCCGACGACGCCGAGAAGCTCGAACAGATACAGCGGGTGACGCACGATACTGTATGGTCCCGTGGTGACCAGACGCCGCGCCTCCGGCATCACGCTGAATGAGCGGCCGAGGAAGCTCAGGGTCAACACGCCGAGGATGCTGGCGGAGACCCCGGCGACCACCGCCATCAGATTGCAAGAAAGATTTGGCGGAGCGCGCTCGAGCAGCACGCAGAACGGAGGAATGCAAACCGTGACCAGCGCGGCAAGCCGTGGCAGCAAAGCGGTAGATTTTGCGATAGGGCGATGCCGGAATAGCGGGAGCACCGCCAGAAGCGCCACAAACATCCACTGGGAGACCCGTGCCAGCGTGGCGATGATCACGCCGGCGTCGGCATGCGCCCACATCGCGGGGGCCTGTGCGACCTGCCCGGAAAAACTGATGACGTCGTGGACCAGCGCGTAAAGCGAATAGAGAAAGATCGGCAGCCGCATCATCCAATCGTAAGAGCGGCTTTGTTCGATCTTAAGAAAGAGATTGCCTGACATGGGATGTCCGCCTCGACAGCGAAGACGCGTGACGATTCACGGTGGTCCTTCCGCATCCTTTGATAGGCGGTCGGCATTAAGGGGCAGTTGCGCTGCTGTGTAAAAAAAGAGGCAGCCTTAAGCGTTGGTAGCTCTGGTTTGCGATTGCGTTTGATTCGCAAAGCGCGGCGGTTCACGGCGCGTTTGATCTAGATCAATTGGTCCGGAAATCTTCTGATCGGGGAAGGCTGCACTTTGCGGATTTCAAGCCCGCGCCAGCGCCGCAGGCAACACCTCGGCGCCGCCGAACGCAGTCACGCCTCCGCGCTGGAGGATCACGATTTGGGTCGCCAGCTGGCGCATTTCGGAGGCGTCGTGGCTGACATAGACCATGGGGATGCCGGCCTCGTCACGCAGTCGCACGAGATAGGGCAGGATCTCTTCTTTCCGTTCTTCGTCCAGCGATCCCAGCGGTTCATCCAATAGCAGCAACCTCGGCTGCGACAGCAGCGCGCGTCCGATCGCGACGCGCTGGCGCTCGCCGCCGGACAGCCGGCCGGGACGGCGATCCAGCAGATTGCCGATATCGAGCAGATCGGTGACCCGCCTGCGCTGCGCGCTGTCCTCGGCAAGGCGGTTCATGCGCCGCCCGTAATCGAGATTCTGGCGTACGTCGAGATGGGGAAACAGCCGCACATCCTGAAATACATAGCCGATCCGGCGGCGATGGACCGGCACGTGCACCAGCGCAGTCGTGTCGTCCAGCGTTTCGCCGTTGATGGCGATGATGCCGCGATCCGGCCGCAGCAACCCCGCGATCATGTTGATCAGCGAGGTCTTGCCGGCACCCGAGGCGCCGAACAGTCCGGTAACGCGGCCTTCGCTGGCGAAGGAGGCTTCGATCGAGAATTCGCCAAGCCGCTTTGAGACGTCGACGCGCAGCATGATCAATTCCCGTGCAGGCGCTGCGTGGCGCGCCGGGCGAACCATTCGGAGCCGACCAGCGCCGCCATCGCGATCAGAACCGAAACCGCCACCAGCCGCAGCGCCGCGGTATCGCCGTCGGGCGTCTGGATCAGCGAATAGATCGCGGACGAAATAGTCTGGGTTTCGCCCGGGATGTTCGACACGAAGGTAATGGTGGCGCCGAATTCACCGATCGCCTTGGCGAAGCCGAGCACCATTCCGGCCAACACGCCCGGCAGCGCCAGCGGCAATGTGACGGTCAGGAACACCTGCCACGGCGCCGCGCCCAGCGTTCCCGCCGCCTGCTCCAGCCTTCGGTCCACGGCCTCGATCGACAGCCGGATTGGCCGCACCAGCAGCGGAAACGACATGATTCCGCAGGCCAGCGCAGCACCGGTCCAGCGAAACGCGAACACGATGCCGAGGTGGTCTGCCAGCCATGCACCGACGAGACCGCGCCTGCCGAACGTCAGCAGCAGCAGGTAACCCGTGACCACGGGTGGCAGCACCAGCGGCAGGTGAATCGCCGCGTCCGCAATCGATTTGCCCCAGAAGTCGCGCCGCGCCAACAGCCACGCCACGGCGATCCCGAGCGGTGTTGCCACCAGCGTCGCAACCGTGGCGACCCGCAGCGAAAGCTGGATCGCAATCCATTCCGTTGGCGAGAGTTCAAACACGCGATTTAAGTTGTAGGGCTGACGAGAAACGAGAATCCGTATTTCTCGAAGATAGCCTTTGCCGCCGACGACCGCAAAAAGCCGAGGTAGGAAGCGGCTTCCGGTCTTGCCGCTGTCGTCGCCGCCACCGGATAGATGATCGGCGGATGGGAATCCGCCGGGAAGGCGCCGATGATCTTAACGCCGGGCTCGACCTTGGCGTCGGTGGAATAGACGATCCCGAGCACCGCTTCGCCGCGCGCCACCAGCGTCAGCGCGGCCCGCACGCTTTCCGCCATCGCGAATTTAGGCTCGGCTGCCTGCCAGGCGCCGAGTTTTTCAAGCGCCGCCTTGGCGTATTTGCCGACCGGCACCGCGCTGACGTCGCCGGTCGCGATCTTGCCGTTGCCTGCAAGCTTTGCGAGATCGAAGCCCTGGCCGATGGTGACCTTGTCGATCCCTGAGTCCTTGGGCGCAATCAGCACGATGCTGTTGCCGAGCAGGTTGACCCGTGTCGGCTCGTTGATGGCTTTCCTGGTTGCCGCATAATCCATCCAGTCTGTATCGGCGGACATGAAAATATCCGCGGGCGCGCCCTGTTCGATCTGTTTGGCCAGCGCCGAGCTCGCGGCATAGCTGGCGATGACCTTGACGCCCGTCTTCGCGGTATAGGCGGCATCGATGTCGTCGAGCGCGTTCTTCATCGAAGCGGCCGCAAACACCGTGAGGCTCTTGTCCTGGGCGGACGCTGGCCAGGAGGCCGATCCGCACAGGATCGCGAGGGCGGCGAAAAGTCCGGCAAGCCGATGCATGGGCGCACTCCGTTCCTGCTCGCGCCGCTCTTTTTTGCGGGCGAAGTCAGGCATTGGTCAAATACGGGATGCGACAGGCGGAAGCGCCGTTCCACGGATCCCGGCGACTTACGGCCGATCGGGATATCGCAAGGAAAAACCATAACAGGCTGAGGGTTTGGGTAAAGGCTCAAAATGCCTCCAAGGACGCGCCGGTTCTTCAGCTCAAACCGCCGGACGATCTCGGATCGTCCGGCGTGAGTGCGCTTTCAGGTGCGTCGTGTGGCCGCTCGGGTGCGGGTCATTCGGAGGGCAGGATCGCGATCGATATCGAATTCTCCTTTGTGCCGCTGACCTGCAGCACAAAGGGGCTCGCCGAAATCTCGTACTTCATGGTCTTGCGGATGCCATCGCAGTCGGTGGCGCCGCTGAATGCCTTTGGCTTCAGGGCATGTCCGTCCTGCACCACATCGACCCACGCGCCCGCGGACAGGCTCACCGTATAGATGCCGGCCTTCGGCGGAGCCTTGAAGTTCGTGAAGCCGGCAAAAGTGCCTTCCTTCGGCGCGCGTTCGGGCGGCGTGGGCAGCTTGGCCTCCGCCGGCGCGCTCAGCCCCAGCGTCATTCCGGTTGACGGCAACGTGGCGACTTCGCCGCCGGAGGCGAGCTTGACGCGCTCCGGCGCGGTCAGCGCCGCGCGTTCGCGATCGATGTTCCATTTGAACTTGTCGCAGCCGCTCGGCTCTTCCGCCGCCCTTGCGGGCGCGGTTGCGAGCAACATCAACGCGATGAAGAGTGATACACGCATGATCAATCCACCGCGATCATGACGTCGGAGGATTTCACGACGACGGTCACATGGTCCCTGGCCTTGATGCCGAGCTCATCGACCGCCTCATTGGTGATGGATGAGGTGATGATCTGGCCGTTGCCGATATCGACACGGACATGCGAGGTGGTCGCGCCCTTCTTCACCTCGACGACGGTGCCCTTGATCTGGTTGCGTGCACTGATGCGCATGATGATTCCCACACTGTCGAGCCCGCGAACCTGCCGGCTCCCTGATCGAAATGAAAGGGTGGGACCATCGTCCCTGCTGTGCCGCGCGCTTACGGCGCTGGCGGCAGGTGAACATTAGCGCATTTCGGACCCGCGGGGATAGTCCGTTTGCGAGATGCCAGATCGTGATCGGATGAGATGAATCGGATCAGGATATCATCTCTTTGTTTGAGCATGTTTTCGCTAACGCGGCCCTTCGGGTCCGGATCATGCTCTATTGCTTGGCATCCGGTGCAGCCAAAACCTGGCGGCAGGCGGCTGGCAATTGCGCCAGCGTCATCGGCGGTCTTGGCTTCGGCGGCTCCGGCGACGGCTTTGGATGAATCACCTCATCCTTGAACCAGTAGGCCAGATCCGCAGCACTGCAGCCTTCGCCGTCCGCTGGCCCCGGCTGGCTCTCGCATTCGGTGCTGCCTGGCGGACACTTGATGCGGATATGGAAGTGGTAATCGTGGCCGTACATCGGCCGTATCTTGGAAAGCCAGCTGCGGTCACCCTTGGCTTCCCGGCACAACGCTTTCTTGATCGCGGCATTGACGAAAATGCGTTGCACGCTCGGCTCGAGTGCGGCGTCACGGATCACCGTGAGATGGTTCGGTGTCCAGACGTTCGGGTCGATATCGAGCCGGTCGCGACGCACCATCATCACAGCGGACATTTCCTCGCGCTCGTTGCGTGACAATTGCCGGTCCGGCATCGGCGTCAGCCAGATATCGGCGTCCAACCCCACTTGATGGCTGGCGTGGCCGGTGAACATCGGACCGCCGCGCGGCTGCGACATGTCGCCAACCAATATGCCCGGCCAGCCGGCGTCCTTGTGCACCTTGGCCGACAACCGTTCCAGCAGCGCGACCATGTCGGGATGCGCCCAATTGCGATTGCGCGACAACCGCATCACTTGCCAGGTCTCGCCATTGATCGGCAGCGCCTGGGCGCCCGCGATGCAGCCCTTGGCGTAGAAGCCGACCACCCGCGTCGGCATCGCTGCGGGGAGGACCTTGCGGCCGAACAGCTCCTTGGCGCCGAGTTTGGGATCGTTCGGATTGGTGAGCGGCGGCAGCGGCTTCGGATCGACGCTTCCCTTGTCCTGCGCCAGTGCGGCGGTGGCGCTGACGCCTGCAGCGCCGGCGAGGAGGAGCAGAATGAAAATCATGCGGAGGTTCATGGGGGCACTCTATATCACGTGTGTCCGGCATGGAATTCGTCAATCGGGAAATAGCACGTCAATCGCGAGCGCTTGATCGCTTCGCCACCGCGACGGTCCACCGCCGCCTATGGCTTCGCCATTCACGGCACCAATGATCTGGCTCGGCTCGGCGGTCCGGCGTCGCATGGTTGCGTCAGGTTGCACCCGTCGCATGCGGCGGCGCTGTTTGCATTGGTGGAGCGGCAGGGGCCGCGCAATACGCGGATCGAAATTTCCGATTAGCACGACGGTCGGCTCATTCTTGGCCGGATCGCGCATTCATGGCGCGAATGGCTAAGGCGAAGATTGGCGCAGCCCTCCGCCGCCGTCTTAACTGTTAAATAACCCTGTCAATCATTGACGAAATTTCGCGCACTAATTTCGCATTGTATGCGCGAGAAAAGATTTCGACGTGTGTTGAGGAATACGCCCTGGCGAATACGCGGCCGCTAACGGCCGCGCGCTCCAAGGGCGGCTATCTTTCCGCTATTAGCTTCGCAAGTCCGCCTCTTAAACAGGCAGCCGACATACGCGAATCCTTCCGCGGACGTCGGCGATAAGGGCTGCCTGCGGCAAGGGATACCATTTTTTCAGACACTTATCGGAGAACATACCCCCAGGATGCGAGTGGGGGCGCCGATGCCAAGAATCCCGGCCACAAAATCAAAGAGAACAAAGCGAGCAGCAATAGCGCGCGTTGTCTCCCCGGTTTTGCCGGCGAAGTCCAGTCTGAAACGCTCGCGCAATCGTCGGCCTGTCGCAGACGAGCCTGGAGAAATCGCGCGCATGCGCGCGGAGGCGGAAGCCGCGGTTGCGGATGCGCGAAAGTCCCACGAACGGCTGCGCGAGGCCATCGATATCCTGCCCCAGGGCATCGTGTTCCTCGATGCCGACGGACGCTACATTCTCTGGAACAAGAAATATTCAGAAATCTACAGCCGCAGTTCGGATCTGTTCAAGCCGGGCGCGCGGCTGCAGGACACCATCCGCATCGGTGTTGAGCGCGGCGACTACCCGGAAGCCGTCGGCCGCGAGGAGGAATGGATCGCCGAGCGGCTCGCCAAGCTGTATCAGCCCGGCGGACGCCACGAGCAACTGCTTGCCGACGGCCGCTGCATTCTGATCGAGGAGCGGCTGACCGAGGATGGCGGCATCATCGGTCTGCGCGTCGACATCACCGAACTGAAGCAGCGCGAGGCGTCATTTCGCCTGCTGTTCGACAGCAATCCCATTCCCATGATCGTCTGCGCGCTGGACGACGAACGCATCCTTGGCGTCAACGACGCCGCGGTCGCGCATTACGGCTATAGCCGCGCCGAATTCGAAAAGCTCAGCATCCGCCAGGTCCAGGCCTTCGCAGCCGAGCCACCATGGGCGCAAGACCGCAGCAGCGACGAACAGGCGGCGCGCACCTGGAAACATGTCCGGGCCGACGGAACGCTGATCGATCTGGCGATCTATTCGCGCCACCTGGTTTACGGCGAGAAGCCCGCGGTGTTGCTGGCGCTGATGGACATCACCGAGCGAAAGCGTGCCGAGGCGCGGCTCACTTTCATGGCGCAGCACGACGCTTTGACGGGCTTGCCGAATCGCAGCCTGCTGCGGCAACGCATGGACGAGATGTTGCTGCATGCGAGGCGCAGCTCGGACAAGGCCGCGGTGCTGATACTCGGCCTCGACAATTTCAAGGCGGTCAACGATACGCTTGGCCACGGCATCGGCGACAAGCTGCTCCGCGCCGTTGCCAAGCGCCTGCGATCGATGCTGCGTGAGGAAGATACACTGGCCCGCCTCAACTCCGACGAATTCGCCGTGGTCCAGAGCGGGCTTGCACGGCCTGAGGATGCGGTGTCGCTGGCCAGGAAATTGTTGGAGGCGGTCGGCGAACCCTATCTGCTGGGCGGCCATTCGGTCGTGGTCGGCGCCAGCATCGGCATCGCGTTGGCGCCCGGCGACGGCGACGAGTCCGAAAAGCTTCTGAAGAACGCCGACATGGCGCTGTCTCGGGCCAAGAACGACTCGCGCGGCACCTTCAGTTTCTTTGAGGCCGGGATGGACGCGCGCGCCCAGGCCCGCCGCAAGATCGAAGCCGATCTGCGCGAGGCCATAGAGAAGGATGTGTTGCGCCCCCATTATCAGCCGGTGGTCGACCTTTCGACCGGACGCATCACCGGCTTCGAGGCGCTGGTGCGCTGGCCGCACGCCGAGCGCGGCATGATTTCGCCCGCGGAATTCATCCCCGTCGCCGAAGAGACCGGCCTGATCAACGGGCTCGGCGGCCTGATGCTGCGCCGCGCCTGCATGGATGCGGCATTCTGGCCGGACGATATCCGCGTCGCGGTCAATCTGTCGCCGTTGCAGTTTCGCACCGGAAATCTGCTGTCGATCGTGATCGACGCGCTGAAGCAGTCCGGCCTGCCGGCAAGGCGGCTGGAACTTGAGATCACCGAGACCCTGCTGCTGGAAAAGAGCGGCCAGGTCTTGGCCACGCTGCACGCGCTGCGCGCGCTCGGCGTGCGCATTTCGATGGACGATTTCGGCACCGGCTATTCCAGTCTGAGCTATTTGCGAAGTTTTCCCTTCGACAAGATCAAGATCGATCAGTCGTTCGTGCGTGATCTCGCCGCCAATCGGGATGCGCAGGCGATCGTGCGTTCGATCATCAGCCTCGGGATCGGACTGGGCGTCACCATCACGGCGGAAGGCGTCGAGACTGAAGCCGAGCTGGGCTGCCTGCGCGCCGAGGGCTGTCACGAGGGACAGGGTTTCCTGTTCAGCCGCCCGCGTCCCAACGCCGAGATTGTTGGTCTATTGCAGGCGCAGTTTGGCACGAACGTCGGCGGGAATGCGGGTGTGGTCGGGAAGACCTCGCGGGTCGCCTGACGGCGGCCGGTCACTTGTCGCGCGCGGCCTTGCGCTTGTTCAGGTGATAGGTCAGCGCCAGAGCCAGGCAGTGGCGCAGCGCGGGTTCTGGAACCTTGTCCTCGGCGTTCAGGACGATGCTTCGGTTGCCGCCATAGCTGAATTCCGTTGGGTATAGCTCGCGGAAGGTCGCAACCAGATCGGTCTGACAATGGAAATAGACCGCATATTGGTTGGCGGTGGATTTGATCCGGTCAATGCGAATCGTGCTGCCGCTTCCGGTCTCGGGCGTCAGGTAGCTTGGCTGGCCCCATTTCAGGGTTTCCTCAAGCCGGCCGACGCCCTTGGTGGCCTTGGCGGTGTCGAAGATCAGGCGCCGCAGCGCAAGCAGTTTCGCCTTGATCGGCCTTGGATAGGCGCCGAAAACCGCATCAACCGCGGGATCCGAAAAATCCGCGCGTGACCGCTTGGCAACGCTGTTTCCAGCGTTTTTCCTTATCGTGTTCTTCATCGCGCTGCCGCACACTCTGTCGGGGCGCTGGCAGGCTAGAACACCGCATCGACAAGTGGAAGCGGATTTCCCGACAGCCTATTTCCTGCGTGCGCCCGACTTCGTTGCGGCTCGCGTGCGCGTCGTCTCCCTTTGATATTGGAGTCACCAGACACCGCAACGCAGATAGCGCGCCCCGGTTCACGACTTGGTGAGCATCTAGGCCGTTGCCGCCATGTCATGGTAAGATTCAGGCAGTGTTGCGACCGGGTATCCCGCATGGGGTCTGACGCCGATATTTCCGCGATGCCCGCGCCGCGCTACGCCCGGTTCTCACGCCGGCTTCGCGCGATACTGTTCGACTGGATCATCGCCCTGATCGTGATATACGGCGCGGTGCTGCTTGCAGCCTCCGTGGGAAGCGACAATTTTTCGCGCGCGCTCGGAGTTCTGGTGATCGTTGCGCTGTTGCTATATGAGCCGCTTCTGGTGTCCCGGATCGGCGGCACGCTCGGGCATTACTTCAACAATCTGCGCGTTGTCGACGAGGACAATGGCGGCAGTATCAGCTTTCTGAAGGCTTGCACGCGCGTCGTCATCAAAGGGCTGCTCGGCTTTTACTCGTTCGTGATTTTGGCAGCCACGAGCCGCAACCAGGCGGTACACGATCTGTTGACAGGTTCCACCGTGCAAATCCGCGATCCTGCGAAGGCGTTGCCCGGTCAATACATTATCGAGCGCACCGAACTTGCTGCGACCGACATGCCGTCGCCGCGGCGCCGACTCGCTGTGATTTCCGGCTACCTGCTGCTGACTGCGATCGTCTATCTTCTTATCACCCGCGGCATTATCGCGGCGGGCGTCATCTCCGGCGGTTGTATCGACCGCAATGTCTGCTCGGCCAGCGAAAGAATTCTGAGCCTCAACCTTGGCCTGACACTGCTCGGCGCGAGCGCAGTCTGCATCGCGCTAGGGTGGCGAGGCAAACTTATCGGAGCGCGCCGCACATCCTAGCGAGGCGTCCCGGCCATGCCGACGCCTAAGCGGCATCCCGCAGGCCGGCCAGGAAGGTATCGACGCTTTCGAACAGCGTGGTGGCGTGCTGGCCGAGCTCGCTGGATGCGGAGAGGACGGTATCGGCCAGCACACGCGACTGGTCGGCCGCATGGCTCGCGCCGGCCACATTGACCGCGACTTCGCTGGTGCCGGCGGCGACCTGTTGCACGCTTCGCGCAATCTCGCGGGTCGCTGAACCCTGCTCCTCGACGGCGGCGGCGATGGTGGTGGCGATGCCGCTGATCTCCCGGATGGTGTCGCTGATGCCGCCGATCGCCGCGGTGCAGTCGCCGGTAGAGGATTGGATGGCGGTGACCTGTCCGGCGATCTCCTCGGTCGCCTTCGCCGTCTGACTGGCGAGGGCCTTGACCTCGGAAGCGACCACGGCAAAACCCCTGCCGGCTTCTCCGGCGCGCGCCGCCTCGATGGTCGCATTCAGCGCTAACAGATTGGTCTGGCTGGCGATCGCGCCGATCAGGCGCAGCACATCGCCGATTTTTTCGCTGGCGGCGGCGAGGCTGCCGACCATTTCGGTGGTTTTCCCGGCCTTGGCCACGGCGGCGTCCGCAACGTCGCTGGAATGGGTGACCTGGCGGCCGATCTCGGCCACCGAAGAGGCGAGCTGTTCGGTGGCGGCGGCAACCGTGTTGATGCTGGCGGAAGCTTCCTCGGAGGCGGCTGCGGCCGCGGCGGCCTGCGCCGACGTGCCGTTGACGCTGGCGGTGATCTCCGCCGCCATGCGCTGCATGTCCTCCGTCGCCCGCGCCACCGCGCCAACCACGCTCTTGACGTCGGCTTCGAAACGGTCGGCCATTTGCCGCTGCAACGCCTTTTTCTCCAGCTCGGCCTGCTGCTTGGCGGCTTCCTGCGCATCGCGCAGGCTGCGCGCCTCGATCATGTTGCGGCGAAACACGTCGACAGCTCCCGCCATGGTGCCCAGCTCGTCCTTTCGGTCGAAACCCGGGATCGTCACCTCGGTATCGCCACTCGAAAGGCGGTTCATGACAGCGGTGATGGCGCTCAATGGACGCGACATGCCGCGGCCAAGCAGCAGCGCCAGCAATGCGGCCACGACAAGAATGGCGATCGTGCCCAGAATCAGGTTGCGCTGTGAGCGCGCCGCCGCCGCCTCATATTCGGTGGTATCCTTGACCAGTTCGATCACCGCGACCGGCTGTCCGGCGTAATTCCTGATTTGTCCGAGATAGAGCGCGGCCGGATGGCCGTTGAGCGTGGCGTCGCGACGCAGGGTACCGCCGTCGAACACGCTCTTGAGTTCGCCCTGGGTGACGTCCGAAGAGTCGCCGAGCGTCGAGGCGATCCTGGCGAAAGCCTTGCCGTCGAAGCGATGCACCGCGAGGTCGACACCGAAGCGCTGCTTGGCGCTGTCGACGAACTGCTTGCCGAAGGAAACGCCGATGTCGGCGACGGCGAGGCTCTTGCCCTCGCGCATGATCGGAGTCATGGCGAAAACACCGAGCGAATCCCGCCCGGCTTCGACGCCGACGATCGGCTTGCCGGACTTGTTCGATTCGACCACGGTGGCGCGCCGCGCCGAGATGTCTTCGCCGAAGAGTTTCGGTGCGTGAACCCGGAAGAAAGCCGTGGCGGGCGGGGTGTGGAAACTGATCAGCGGTATCCCCTGCGACTTCAACGCCGCGAACGGTGCTTGCAGCAGCGGCAGGAGCGCGTCGCGGTCGCCTTTGGCAACCGCGTCGGCCACGGGGGGCAGATTGGCGATCACGGCACTGACCGCCAGCGCGGCCCGGCCTTCATAGTCGAGGGCGGCGATGACGCTGTCATATTGCAGCTTGAGCTGCTGGTCGAGCGCAAGCCGCGTCAGGGCGCGCTCTTGCATGATCGAAAACGTTCCGAGGATTCCACAGGCCGCCGCGACGGTCAGCGAAATGGCGAGCATTAGGCGGGCCGCAATCGATCGAAGTTGGAACATGGGGGAAACCGCAGCTCGCGACAGGAGTGGCAGGCAAGGTCCCAGAAAGTGTTTAACAACTGATTGCTTTTGAGGTCGCAAGATCGTGAGGCTGCAACTCTCACGCGTTGTTGACCGCGGCGTGACGAATGGCCGAAAAGTCGGCCGGCAACCAGTGTCCCGAATCCGGAGTTCGCACTCGCTTGCTCGGCCTCGAAGCGGGGCTTTACGTTGTTGGTCCGCGCGCGACCGGGCTCGCGGTCAAGATCGACCTGCCGACATCCTCGTAATGGGTGTCGCGGGCCTGGATCTGCTGCGCGATGGCATGCATGTCGCGGAAGCGGCGCTCGAACTTGTTCGCCTTGAACACGGCGGTGGCGCCGGCCATGTGATAGGCGGCATCGACCACCGCGGCCGACTGATGGATCGTCCAGGTCGAGGCGAGGCGAAGCGCCGCCCGCCGCTCCTCCGTGATCTTTCCCGTGGTGGTCAAATCGTGCCAGGCCTCGGTGGCCGCCGCATAAAGATAGGCGCGCGCCGCGCGCAAATTGCCTTCGGTGCGGCCGATCAAGCCTTGAACGGCATTGTTCTCCCGCATCGCCTTGAGTCCGACCGATGCCTTGCCGCGCGCCAGATCGATGGCCGCATCGAGCGTGGCGCGGGCGACGCCGAGCGAGATCGCGGCGAAGCCCAGTCCGAACATGGTGTAGGTGGTGATTCCGTAGAGTGGCCCTCTTTCGCGCAGCGCCGTGAAATCGTCGCGCAGGACGGCGAATTTTTCCGGGATGAACAGATTGTCGACCGAGTAAGAGTCGGTGCCGGTACCGCTGAGGCCGATGACGTCCCAGACGTCGTACATGGTGGCGCTCGTCGCCGGAAACACAATGGTGCGGATTTCCGGCGTGCCGTTCGGCTTCAACCGTTTGGTGCCGTCGGCTTCGACGACCTGGACATGGGCGCCGAGCCAGTTCGCCTGGCGCGAGCCTGAGGCAAAGTCCCAGCGCGCGGTGATGCGATAGCCGCCGGGAACCACGTGCACTTCATTGGCGATCGCGCCCCAGGCGAGGATGTCGTTCGGCTTGCCGAAAACCTCGCGCGCCACGTCCGCGTCGAGATAGGCCGCCGTCATGGCGCAGACCGAGCATTGGCCGAGGCACCACGCTGTGGAGGCGTCGGCTTTTGCGATCTCCTCCAGCACCTGCATGAAGACTTGCGGCGGCGCCTCGGCGCCACCCAGGTTCTGCGGCAAGAGGGCGCGGTAGAGCCCATTTTCGATCAGGGCGGAAACCACCGGCTGGGTCAGACGCCGCGTCCGCTCGATCTCGTCGGCCTCGCTTGTGATCAAGGGTGCCAGCGCCTTGGCGCGTTCAACAAGGCCGAAAGCGGGAAGTTTGTTCATGCGTTTCCTCGCCCCTTTTTAGGGTTTCTGATTAGCGAAGGCCGATGGTGGTCCATCTGGCGGCGCGGATCAAGATGGGGGCAAGGTAGATACGCAGGCGCAGGCCGCATGCCGGTCACCGTGCCAGGCCGAGGACCAGAAGAAGCGCACGGTCCAGTCTTTCGCAAGCGTCCGAATCGAGCGTTCCTATAATTCGCCTAACCCGATCGCGGCGAAGCGTATTGAGCTTATCGGTCATGATCTGCGTGCGGACAAGCAAGCCGTTCTGTGCGGTTGGTGCAACGATGGGGCGCATCCGATTGGTCGCATCGACGTAGGACGACATCGGGCAGACAATTAAGGAAGATAACGCGCCGAGCTCGTCGGATTGAACAAGAACGCCGGGACGCGGTTTGCCTAGTTCGCCCTGCAGGACGACCAGAACGACATCTCCTCGCTTCAAGACCAGTCTTTCGGATCGCGGATCGCGTCAAGCCAATCATCGATCGCGTCATTTTCCGGATGCTGCGCCATCAGCTTTGCCTCACGGCGGATTTCCGCGAGCACCTTGGGATCGCGCAAATCGGGTACCCAATGCTGCACCGGCCGCAGCCCCTGCGCGCGCAGCCGTTCGCGGCGCGAAGCCATCCGCTGCTGCGGGGTGCGTGGTTTTGACTTCTTCGGTGTCGTGGCCATGGGGACAGCGTAACATGTTACGCTCGCGACTTCAACGGCCTGTCAGCTATCCACCTTCAGCGCGGCGATAAAGGCTTCCTGCGGGATGTCGACCTTGCCGAACTGCCGCATGCGCTTTTTGCCCTTCTTCTGCTTGTCCAGAAGCTTGCGCTTGCGCGTCACGTCGCCGCCGTAGCACTTCGCCGTGACGTCCTTTCGGAAGGCGCGCACCGTCTCGCGCGCGATGATCTTGCCGCCGATCGCGGCCTGGATCGGCACCTGGAACATGTGTGGCGGAATGAGCTCCTTGAGCTTCTCCGCCATGGCGCGGCCGCGCTGCTCGGCGCGTGTGCGGTGCACCAGCATCGCCAGCGCGTCGACCGGCTCGCCGTTGACCAGCATCTGCAGCTTGACCAGGTCGGCCGTCTTGTAGTCGGTGAGGTGATAGTCGAACGAGGCGTAGCCTTTCGACACTGATTTCAGCCGGTCGTAGAAATCGAACACCACCTCATTGAGCGGCAGGTCGTACTTCACCAGGGCGCGGTTGCCGACATAGGTGAGCTCCTTTTGCTCGCCGCGGCGATCCTGGCAGAGCTTGAGCACGGAGCCGAGATATTCGTCCGGCGTCAAAATGATCGCCTCGATCCACGGCTCTTGCATTTCCTCGATATGGTTCGGATCCGGCATGTCGACCGGATTGTGAATCTCGAGCTGCTGGCCGTTGCGCAATTTGATCTTGTAGATGACCGACGGCGCGGTGGCGATCAGATCGAGATTGAATTCGCGCTCGAGCCGCTCCTGGATGATTTCAAGGTGGAGCAGGCCGAGGAAGCCGCAGCGGAAGCCGAAGCCGAGCGCGGCGGAGGTCTCCATCTCGTAGGAAAAACTGGCGTCGTTGAGGCGGAGCCTGCCCATGGCGGCGCGCAAATTCTCGAAATCGGCGGCATCGACCGGAAACAATCCGCAGAACACCACGGGAATCGCCGGCCGAAATCCGGGCAGCGGCGCCACCACCGGCCGCTTGTCGTCGGTAATGGTGTCGCCGACGCGAGTATCGGCCACTTCCTTGATCGAGGCGGTGAGGAAGCCGATCTCGCCGGGACCGAGCTCGTCGCGCTCGACGCGCTTGGGAGTGAACACGCCGACGCGATCGACCTCATAGGCGGCGTCGGTGCCCATCATGCGGATGCGCTGGCCTTTCTTGAGGACGCCGTCGACGACGCGGAACAGCACGACGACGCCGAGATAGGAATCGTACCAGCTGTCGACGAGGAGTGCCTTGAGCGGTGCCGCGGCATCGCCCTTGGGCGGCGGCAGCCGCTGCACGATCGCTTCCAGCACCTCAGGCACGTTCTCCCCGGTCTTGGCCGAGATCAGGATCGCGTTGGAGGCCTCCAGCCCGATCACGTCCTCGATCTGCTGCCAGACTTTGTCGGGCTCGGCGGCCGGCAGATCGACCTTGTTGAGCACCGGCACGATCTCATGGTTGTTGTCGAGCGCCTGGTAGACATTGGCCAGCGTCTGCGCCTCCACGCCTTGGCTGGCGTCGACGACCAAGAGCGAGCCTTCGCAGGCGGCAAGCGAGCGGTTGACCTCGTAGGCGAAGTCGACGTGGCCGGGGGTGTCGATCAGGTTGAGCACGTAGTCCTTGCCGTCGCGCGCGCGGTAGTTGAGCCGCACGGTCTGCGCCTTGATGGTGATGCCGCGCTCGCGCTCGATGTCCATCGAATCGAGCACCTGCTCGACCATTTCGCGCGCTTCGAGCCCGCCGGTGAGCTGAATCAGCCGGTCCGCGAGCGTCGATTTGCCGTGGTCGATATGGGCGATGATAGCGAAGTTGCGGATATTCTGGATCGGGACCGCCGTCATGGGGGCGAGATAACACCCGCAACCCGCGCCTTCAAGCCGACCGGCGGCCGGCCGCCCGATGGACGAACAGAGGCCTGCATGCGATAGAGGCGCCGCAATGCAAGGCCTTCGTATTCACGAGATAAATCAGTCGCGCGGGCAACGCGAGGACGGGATCGAGGCCGTCATTCCCAACCTGGCATGGCGGTATTCCGGCGGCACCGCGACCAACCAGGCGATCGCGCCGGGACTTGCGCGTCTTTTGCGCGTCGCCTGGCTGGGTCCTGACCGGCCCGCAGGCGTCGCGCGGCTGACGCTCCGCGATCTGCTGCGGCTGCGTGCGCGGCGGGCTTCGCCGGTGGTCTGGCACGCCCGGCGCAATATCGAGATGGCGGTCGGGCTGCTGCTCAAGACTCTGGGCTGGCCGCTTGCGCTGATCTTCACGTCGGCGGGTCAGCGCCATCACACGGCGATCACCCGATGGATGATCAACCGGGTCGATGCGGTGATCGCGCCCAGCGCGGCTTCCGCATCGTTCGCGCACCGGCCTGCGGCCGTCATTCATCACGGCGTCGATCCGGTGCGCTACGCGCCCGCCGCCGATCGCGCCGCCGCATGGGCCGCAACCGGCCTGCCCGGACGCTACGGCATCGGCTGTTTTGGCCGCGTTCGCCGGCAAAAGGGCACCGACCTGTTCGTCATGGCGATGTGCCGTCTGCTGCCGCGTTATCCCGACTACACCGCCGTAGTGATCGGCGCCACCACCGCCTCGCACCGCGCGTTCGTCGCGCGCCTGAAAACCCAGGCCGCGGCGGCCGGACTGTCCGACCGCATCCTGTTCCTCGGCACGCTGCCGACACCGGAAGTGCAGCGCTGGTTCGGGCGGCTCTCGATCTACGCGTTCACGTCGCGCAATGAAGGTTTCGGTCTGACGCTGCTCGAGGCGATGGCGGCGGGCGCGGCACTGGTGGCGGCGCGCTCCGGTGCCGCCGAGGTCGTCGTGGCCGATGGAAAAACCGGACTGCTGGTGCCGCCCGGCGATGCCGATGCGCTCACCGCCGCGCTCGAAAGCCTGATGCGCGATCCAGCGGCGGCCGCCGCCATGGGCCGGCGCGCCCGCGAAAGGGCGGTCAGCGAATTCAGTCTCGATGCCGAAGTTGCCGGCATCGCGAAACTCTATCGCGCCGTGGGGAGCGGTAGCCGCTCATGATGGAATGGCTCAAGCGACACCGCGGCTGGATCACGCTGATTGTCCTGGCGGCGATTTATTACCCATTGTTCGGCAAGGGTTTCCGAAGCATCGCGCTTTACGCCGCTGCCGGCCGCTGCATTTGGGACGGCCAGGCGCTATTGCCCTGCCAACCGATGTTTTCCTATCAGCCGGCGCTGGCGGCGCTGCTCATTCCCTTTGCCGTCCTTCCAGCGGCGCTGCAAAAGCTTGTTTGGTACGTGATCTGCGTCGGCTCGCTGGTGCTCCCCGTGCGGCTCGCGGTGGCGATGGCCGAGCGGCTCTACCCCGGCGCAACGTATGGCCGTAATCTGGTCTGGTTGCGCTGTGTAAGTTTGTTCCTGTGTTCCAAGCATATAATGGATGTACTCAATTATCAGGCTTACGAGGCACCGGCATTGGCGATGGTGACGCTCGGCATCTGGTCGCTCACCGTCGGCCGCGAAGCGCTGGGCGGCTTTTGGCTAGCGGCCGCGGCGGCGATCCGGGCGACGCCGCTGATCTATTTGCCCTACCTGCTGTTGAAGCGGCGGTATCTGGCTGGTGCGACGTTCGTCGCCTGCTTTGTCGCGATCAGTTTTCTGCCCGACGCAATCAGTGCGCTGCGCGGCGGCCATGCCGGCTATATCCAGGACTGGGTGCGGCAGATAGCGGGCCCGGCGATGGCGCCGGGCACCTCGTCGAACCTTCCGTTCTGGAATGCCTGGACCGGACAGAATCTCAACAATCAATCGCTGCGCGGTCTGGTCAATCGTTTCGCCTCTGGTCCGATCCTTGGGCTCAGCCCGACGATGATCCTGGCCGCGCTTGACGGCGTGTTCGGCCTGGTGGTGGCCGCGCTGTTGCTGATCTCACCACGCGACAAGGAATACGCCGCCATCGACGGCGCGGTGTTGTTGATCGCCATGCTGGCGCTGTCGCCGATGACCAGCCGCTACCATTTCGTTTTGGTGCTGCCGGCCGTCGTGCTGATCGTCGCTGCCGTCGTCAACGACCGGCGGATGCGGGTATTCGGCAGCGTGGTGCTGGCAGCGAGCTTCATGTTGCTGACCGGCACGTCCAACGACCTGACGGCGCCGTTGTTCGGCGAGTTCCCCTATATGTACGGCTTCATGACCGAGGGCGCGATCGTGCTGCTCGCCGCGCTGGCGATGATGGCGGGGATTTGGCGGCCGCCCGGCGTCGCGGCGGGTGGAAGCCATTCGTAGGAGCAGCCGTCGGCTTTCGGCGCGCGGCGTAGCCCCACCGCGCGTTCAGTCTGAGGTGATTGCGCTAAGGCGCGCGCCAGACGAAGGCGGCGCTCACCGCGAAGTTCCACACCGTGCCGATCAGCGCGCCGCCCAGTCCCGCGACCCACCACACGCTGTGGTAATCGTAGATCCAGGTGGCGATGCCGACATTGGAGATCGCGCCGACCGCGCAAATCAGTTGAAAGCGGATAAGGCCGGTCACAAAGCGCCAACCGGAGAGCCGCTGGTCGCGGTAAGTGAACAGATTGTTGAGGACGAAATTCCAGGTGATGGCGCCGACGGTGGCCAGCGTTTGCGCTGTCCCGAACGCCAGGGTGGCCGCCAGCAGGATGCGCAACAGGTCGAGATGGATGCCGATGCCGGTCAAGCCGACCAGGCAGAACAGCAGGAAGCGCGCCGAGATGGCATTATTGGTCAGCTTCGCCGTCACCAGCGCGGCGAAATCGAGCGCGATCTTGCTGTCGAGCTTGCTCTCGCCGTGTTGGCGCCTCCGAAACGTGGACGGCAGCTCGACGATGCGCAGCTGGCCGCGCCCGGTCGCCAGGATATCGAGCAGGATCTTGAAACCCTGCGAGGAGATCGCGGCGGCCAGCGGCTCAAAGGCGTCGCGCCGAATCATGAAATGGCCGCTCATCGGATCGGTCAGGTCGATCCCCAGAAGCAACCGCACCAGCGCATTCGCGGCGCGGCTCATGCGTGAGCGCTGCGTCGAGAGGCCGGCCGACGAGCCGCCGGAGAGATAGCGGCTGGCGACGACGAGATCGGCGCGTCCCGTGCGCAGGTGGTCGAGCATGGCGACCAGCAGCCCCTCGTCATGCTGCAGGTCGGCATCCATGACGGCGAGGTAGCGGGCTTGGCTGGCCAGCATTCCCTCGAGGCAGGCGCCGGCGAGACCGCGCCGGCCGAAGCGGCGGATGCAGCGCACGCGGCTGTCGGTTTCGCCGATGGTGCGGGCCACCGCCGCGGTGCCGTCGGGAGAATTGTCGTCGACGAACACGATTTCCCAGTCGGCAGAAGGAAGCAGCCTTGACAGCCGCTCGACCAGGATCGGGACGTTGGCCCGCTCGTTGAAGGTCGGCACCACGATTGAGAGTTCCGGCGCCGGGCGCACGGCCGGACCCGTGTCGGCGCGCGCTACCGCTGCTGAACTCGCCGGTGAAAGGCCATCCATCGCCGACCGAGATACCTCGATACGCCCCCGGAATTCAATGCACTGTTATTGCCCTATCCGCAGGCGCACGATACTAGCATTCTCCGGTGCTGCAAAATGGCTCTGCGATCGTTCTTAAATTGACCGGGCGGCTTCCCAGCGAATCCAGGGTCCGAGGCTACCTCGACCGCGTATGCCCCGCCGGCTTGCCATCGCGGGAATCGGCGAATCATGGCCGGGAGCTCGTCGTTATCGTGAGAAGACAGGGATGCTTGTGACCTCGGTCGATTCCAGCAAACCAGGTCTTTTCGAGCGGCTGTTCGACGTCGTGGTCGACCCGTCACGCCGCGAACGCGCCGTGGCGCTTCTGCTTGCCGGCTATGCCGCCGCCTGGTGGCTCTACGCCGTGATTTCCAACAGCAGCCAGGACCTTAACGTCGACATGGGCGAGATGTTTGCCTGGTCGCATGAGGTCACGCTGGGGACGCCGAAACACCCACCGCTGGCAACTTGGCTGGTGCGGGCCTGGTTCAGCGTGATGCCGGTCAGACCCTGGGCGTATTATTTGTTCGCGGTGATTTCGGCGACCGTGGCGCTGTGGATCGCCTGGCGCATCTCGGCACGCTACCTGCCTGCCGAGAAGCGCGTGGTCGGCCTCGTGCTGCTGACGTTCGTGCCGTTCTACAATTTTCACGCGCTGAGGTTCAACGCCAACGCCGTATTGATTCCGTTCTGGGCGTTGACGACGTGGTTCTTCCTGCGCTCCTTCGAAACGCGGCGGGCCGGATGGGCCGCGCTCGCCGGAGCCGGCGCCGCGGCAGCAATGCTGGGAAAATATTGGTCGATTTTCCTGCTCGCCGGACTGGCTATTGCCGCGGTGGCCGATTCGCGCCGCAGCGCCTATCTGCGTTCGCCGGCGCCCTGGGTGACGGTCGGCGTTTTTGCACTGTTATTTGCCCCGCACGTCGTCTGGGTCGTCGCGCACAATCTCGGGCCCTTCCATTATGCACTTACGGCGCATCCGTCGACGTTCGCGAACGCAATAGGATCGGGTTTCATCTTCATCGTCGGCGCGCTCGGCTACATCGCCGCACCGATCGTTTTCACCCTGATCGCAGCGCAGCCCGGGATGACCGCAGTCAAAGATACGCTGTGGCCGGCCGAAGCGGAACGTCGCATGATCGTGATCGCGTTCGCTGCGCCGTTCATCCTTGCGGCGCTGACCGGGATATTGCTGCAGGCCAGAGTCGGCGCGCTCTGGACGATGTCCGGGATGACGTTGCTGCCGGTGGCGCTGCTGTCGTCGCCGCAGCTGACGGTGTCTCGCCAGGCCGCCGTCCGCCTGCTCGCTTTGGCGGTCGTGTTTCCGCTGCTGATGGTTGCGGTATCGCCGGGAGTCGCGACCGTCATCCACCGCCTGGGCGTGCCGGACTACGCAAGTCACTACCGGCTCGTCGCCCGCACCGTCGACCGCGCCTGGCGCGCGCACACCAATCAGCCATTACGGATCGTCGGCAGCTACGGCACCATCGTCAACGGCATCGTTTTCTACCTGGACGACCGGCCGGCGACTTTCGACATTGTCGCGCCGGCGCAGACGCCGACCATCCATGAGGATCGCATTGCCAGAGACGGCATGGCGATCGTGTGTCCCGAGCCGGAGACCGTCTGCGTTGCCGCAATGAACGCCTACGCGGCGCGCTATGCCGCCGGCCCGATCGCGACTGTCTATCTTGCGCGCCGCCATTTCGGCGTGCTCGACCGGCCTGTGCAATATCAAATCCTGATCATACCGCCCGAATCGCACTGACCCGTTGCACCGGGCGCCGCGCCCTCTCAATAGCGATACTGATCGGTCTTGAACGGGCCGTTGGCCGGGACGCCGATATAGGTCGCCTGCTTGTCGGAAAGCTTGGTCAGCTTGACGCCGATCTTATCGAGATGCAGCCGCGCGACCTTCTCGTCGAGCGCTTTCGGCAGCGTATAGACCTTGTTCTGATATTTGCCGGGGTTGCTCCACAACTCGATCTGCGCCAGCGTCTGGTTGGTGAAGGACGACGACATCACGAAGCTTGGGTGGCCCATCGCATTGCCGAGATTAACCAGCCGGCCTTCGGACAACAGGATGATGCGTTTGCCGTCGGGGAACTCGATCTCGTCGACCTGCGGCTTGACGTTGTGCCACTTCAGGTTCTTCAGCGCCGCGACCTGGATCTCGGAATCGAAGTGGCCGATATTGGCGACGATGGCACGGTGCTTCATCCTGCGCATGTGCTCGATGGTGATGACATCGACATTGCCGGTGGCGGTGACGAAGATGTCGGCGCGCGGCGCGGCGTCCTCCATGGTCGTGACCTCGTAACCTTCCATCGCCGCCTGCAGCGCGCAGATCGGATCGATTTCCGAGACCATGACCCGGCAGCCGGCCTGGCGCAGCGAGGCCGCCGAGCCTTTCCCGACATCGCCGAAGCCGGCGACCATCGCCACCTTGCCCGCCATCATGACGTCGGTGCCGCGGCGGATGCCGTCGACCAGCGACTCGCGGCAGCCGTAAAGATTGTCGAACTTCGACTTGGTGACGCTGTCGTTGACGTTGATGGCGGGGAACAAGAGCCGGCCTTCCTTGGCCATCTGATAAAGCCGATGCACGCCGGTGGTGGTTTCCTCGGTGACGCCGCGGATGCCTTTGGCGATGCCGG
>JBKQRS010000443.1:0-9052 GCA_052143915.1 Bradyrhizobium sp. | reverse complement strand
GAATGGTGTGGTCATCGAGCTCGTGACCCTTGCGCCGCACCGTATCGACCGCGGTCAGGATCATGCCGGGGGTGCAATAGCCACATTGGAGTCCATGGTTCTCGCGGAAAGCCTCCTGCATCGGATGCAGCGGCCCGTCCGCCGGCGCCAAGCCCTCGATCGAGAGCACATCGGCACCCTCGAGCTGCAAAGCCAGCACCGTGCAGGATTTCACCGCTTTGCCGTTCACCAGCACGACGCAGGCGCCGCATTGGGAGGTGTCGCAGCCGACATGGGTGCCGGTCAGCCGCAGATTCTCGCGCAGGAACTGCACCAGCAAGGTACGGGGATCGACATTGCCATTGACGGGATTGCCGTTCACGATAAGGGAGATTTTGGCCATTCAGCACTCTCTTCATCTGCGCGGCCGCGTTGCACAGCAGCACAGTCATTTAAAATCGTTCCAGAGCCATAATATGGGCCATCCCGGCAATGAGCAACCTCGCCGCGCATGGCCTGATATGACGAAAGGGACCTCGCCGAGGCCAGTCATTTCAGGAGATTAGCCGCAAGAGATCAGCCTTTCTCGAGATTAGCCTTGCACCGCCTTGGCAAAGTTCGCGAAAAACTCGTCGGCCAGTTTTTTCGCCGCACCGTTGATCAGGCGCTGGCCGAGCTGGGCCAGCTTGCCGCCGATCTGCGCCTCGACGTCATAGGTCAACAGCGTGCCGCCGTCCTTCTCGGCAAGCGCCACCGTGGCGCCGCCCTTCGCAAAACCGGCGACACCGCCCTCGCCTTCGCCCGATATCTTGTAGCCGTTCGGCGGGTCCAGATCGCTCAGCATCACCCGGCCCTTGAAGCGGGCCGATACCGGACCGACCTTCATTTTGGCCACGGCGCGGAAACCGTTGTCTTCGGTTCGCTCCAACTCCTCGCATCCGGGAATGCAGGCCTTCAGCACTTCCGGGTCGTTAAGCTTGGCCCAGACCGCCTCGCGCGACGCCGCGAGCTGGACTTCGCCGTTCATTGTCATGGCCATGTGCCGTCTCCCGGTTCGCTTCCGATCGTGCCCCCCAAGTAAAGCACACCCGGCCCAAAAGGAAGAGGATGGCGGCATTTTCAGGCAAAGTGGAGACCGGTTTGCCGGTAGAAAATGCCGGTGTCAGGATGCGCATATCCTTATCACAAAAACGGTACCCATTTGCAGAATGCGCGCGGTGAGCGATGCATATTCGCGGCGCAGCAGACTTGGCCGCAGCAGACTTGGCCAGCGCGCTTTGGGATTGGCAGAGGCCGGCCGGGATGGTTAGGTCGCGGCCACCATGAATACCTCGTTCTCGCCCCTGCTCGCCCCCATGCCGTCGAGTGCCGCCATCGCGGTCTGCGACGATCTGGCATGCCTCCAGCACATGCTTGATCCTGGAGCGGCCCTTGTGCGCGCGGAAGCCGTAACCTGCGTTATCCGGCGAGCGCAGCCGGCCCGATCGGAAGTGCCCGCACGACAGGTAGCTTCGACCTTGCCTCCCCGGCCGACGCCGCCCTGCGCCGTTCGCGCCTGCGGAGCGTTCGATCGCCAGCTCGCTTCACTCGACGACGAATAAGAAACTTGGAGAAATCCCGATGCCGATGATCGATGCCGACGGTTGCCTGCTCAACGTATCCGTTGAAGGCCGCGATGGCGGTCCTACCCTGATGCTGTCCAATTCGCTGGGCTGCACCTTACAGATGTGGGAGCCGCAGATGAAGGCGCTCACGCAGGTTTTTCGCGTCATCCGCTATGACCGGCGCGGCCATGGCAAATCCGGCGTGCCACCCGGCCCCTATTCCATGGAGCGCTTCGGGGGCGACGTGCTCGCGATCCTCGACGACCTCAACATCGAGAAGGTGCATTGGTGCGGGCTCTCGATGGGCGGCATGGTGGGGCAGTGGTTGGGGGCCAACGCGCCGGAGCGAATGGGCAAGATCATTCTTTCCAACACCGCTTGCTATTATCCCGATCCGACCAACTGGCTGAACCGCATCAAGGCCGTGAAGGAAGGCGGCCTCGCCGCGGTCGCCGACACCGTCATCGCAGCCTGGCTGACGGCGGATTTCAGGGAACGTGAGCCGCAGGTCACGGCGAACCTGAAGGCCATGCTGCTCGCTTCCCCGGCACAGGGCTATATCGCCTGCTGCGAGGCCCTGAGCACGCTCGATCAGCGCGCGCTGTTGCCGAGGATCAAAAGCCCGACGCTGGTGATCGCCGGCCGTCATGACATGTCGACCCCGGTCGCGGCCGCGGAGTACATCCGCAGCCAGATCCCCGGCGCTTCCCTCACGATCCTCGACGCCGCGCATATTTCCAATGTCGAACAGCCGCACGCCTTCACCGACGCCGTGATCGGCTTCCTGACGCAACGTTGATCCGAACGACGTCATTGCGAAGCGAGCAAGCAGTCCAGGCTGGATTGACGGTATGGCCCAGCGCCGCAAGATGCTTGGCAACGCCTGGGGCGACAGATTCATCTGTTGCGGCGTGCCGCCGCCAGCCACGCGGTCAAGAAAGCGTCAGCGATGATGGGGGAGCTGGGACTGCTCAAGAACTAAAGTGTCCGGCGTCACCCCGGGATTGGTCTCGAGACTTGTCACTGGCTGCGCGGGACGTTCGATCAACAGCACGATTGCGGTGCCGAGCAGCATCAAGAGTTCGGTCGCATGCAGCTTGAGGGCCGCGGTCTCGCCAACCTGCGACGCCATCCACATGCTGGCAAAGCTGATCACGCTGCCGATGGCAAGCGCGATCGCCAGCGCCTCGTCGCAACCGCCGGTCTTGCGGATCGAGGCGCGCGCGGCGAAAAACACGAATATCGCAAAGAACGCCACGACGGTGAGCCTGGCCAATGCGAGCAGCCACGCAACGCGCACCGTGGCCATCGATGCCATTTGCAGATGGTCGCTGATGAACAGTGCCACCGAAATGCTCGGCCGATCATAGAGGCCGTGGACCGGCGAAATCATGATCCTGAAGGCGATGATGGCCCAGGTCGGGATGAAATAGGCCGCCAGCAGCACGCCGTTGAATGAGCTGATCCGCCAGTTTGTGGACATGTCGCTTCCCGCTATGTCTGCAAGCTCGTTGGCGAGCTGCGGCTTCCCGGGAGACGTAACGCGCTTAAACTGCGACCGGCAATTTAAACCCTTTATTTACCTTAATGGCGCAGCCCCGCGCCGTCTGGGACCAGGGATTTGCCTGAAAGCAGGCAAATCCCCGCGCCTGGGCTGCTTCAGACGGCGCCCCTTGCCTCGACATACAAAGCGTAGAGCGAATGCGAGCTCGCCATGAACAGGCGGTTCTTCTTGGGTCCACCGAACACCAGATTGGGGCAGCGCTCGGGAAGACGGATGAAGCCAATGGCCTTGCCTTCGGGATTGAAGACCTTGACGCCGTCCAATTCCTCAGGCTTGGCGGTGGGCGCGCCGTTGCTTCCCCAACCGCACCAGATATTGCCGTCGGTATCGACCTTGATTCCGTCCAGCGCTCCGGCCCCGTTGGCGTCGATCAGTTTAGTCTTGTTGGACAGCGTGCTGCCGTCCGCCCCGACATCATAGGCCCAGACCAGCCGGTTCGGCTGCGCGCGCGATTCGACGATGTAGAGCTTCTTTTCGTCCGGCGAGAACGCCAGCCCGTTGGGGCCCGCAAGGTCCGCGGTCACCAGGCCGAGCTTGCCGTCCGGAGCGATGCGGTAAACGGAATGCGGCAATTCCGGCGTCGCCTTGTCGCCCTCCCACTCTCCGGAAATGCCGAACGGCGGGTCGGTAAACCAGATCGAGCCGTCAGACTTGCACACGATATCGTTGGGCGAGTTGAAGCGCTTGCCGTTGAAATTATCGGCCAGCACCGTGATCTTTCCATCATATTCCGTGCGGGTTACGCGACGGGTCAGATGTTCGCAACTGATCAGCCGCCCCAGCCGGTCGCGCGCATTGCCGTTGGCAAAATTGGACGGCTGGCGAAAAACGCCCCAGTTACCGGTAGCTTCGTCATACCGCATGATGCGGTTGTTCGGGATGTCGCTGACCAAAAGATAACGGCCGTCCCCGAACCAGACCGGTCCCTCCGCCCACCGCATTCCCGTGGCCAATTGCTCGACGGTGCTGCTGTACAACCGATATTTGGCAAAGCTCGGGTCGAGGATCTCGACCGACGCGTCGGGGTAACGCTGGTTCGGCTTGAACGCAAAGGACTGCGCGTTGGCGCGCTGTTGAAAAGCTAAAGCGGTCGCGGCAGTTCCTGCAGTAGCAAACAAACCCCGGCGGGTCATGTTCATCGGCTTTCCTCCCTGATTTTGGCGCGGTCGTTAGTGGATGGTGAACGCCATCCAGCCGGCGTTGCCGCTTGCGCGGGACCGTAGTTGAGGTTCCATTGGAGGTCCAGAGCACCCGGCGGTGCGGCCCAGTCGGAGGGGAATGAAAAGCCGGCGCTCCTCTGAAAAAAGAAAGGTCCCACCTTTCGGTGGAACCTTCCTGCACTCACTCATTCGACCAGCTTCATTCGACGAGGAGTTAGCGACCGCCCTTGCCTGGTTGGTCGGGTTTCTGGCCCGGGCGATTCGGATCTTGCTGCTGCTGTCCGGGTTTCTGGCCGCCACCCTGTTGCTGGCCGGGCTTCTGGCCCGGGTTCTGGTTCTGCTGGCCCGGCTTCTGGTTGGGGTTGGACATCGGGATCTCCCTTGTTGAATGTCGCGAAAGACAACCGGCAGGGCGCGTGTTGGTTGCATGAAGACTTCGGTTCCTTCGGGTAATTGCACGGCGACCGTCTGCCAGGGTTGCAGCCGGCGGAACCCGGCCGGGAAACTAGCTCTGTACAAGCCCTTGGACCCGCCGCTGGCGCTGTTGCCGCCCCGGGTTCCCACTGTTAGAAAATGACACGACGCGCCGTCCGGCTGCCGGGGCCATCGCCGCGTAACTTGTTGAAGTGGGCATTTCGCCCGGCAAACCGGATTCCATCTTGCCGGAAAATGCGCCAAACAGCGGCAGCGTATGGATTATTTCGCCCAGCAACTGATCAACGGCATTGTGCTCGGCTCGATCTACGGCCTGATCGCCATCGGCTACACCATGGTCTATGGCATCGTCGGCATGATCAATTTTGCTCATGGCGACATCTTCATGATCGGCGGCTTTATTGCGCTGATCTCGTTCCTGATCCTGGTCTCGATCGGGCTCACCGCGGTTCCCCTGATCCTGCTGATCGTGCTCCTGGTTTCGATGGCGATCACCGCGCTCTATGGCTGGACGGTGGAACGCATCGCCTACCGGCCGCTGCGGCACTCGTTCCGCCTTGCCCCGATGCTGTCGGCGATCGGCATGTCGTTCGTCCTCAGCAATTATTCGCAGATCGCGCAGGGCGCGCGAGTCAAGCCGGTGCCGCCGATCATCACCGGCGGCTACAGCCTGCACGAAAGCGACGGCTTCGTGGTCCGGCTCTCCAACGTGCAGATCATCGTCGTCATCGCCACCATCGTGCTGCTCGCCATCTTTACCTGGCTGGTGTCCCGGACCCGGTTGGGGCGCGACATGCGCGCCTGCGAACAGGACCAGACCATGGCGGCACTGCTCGGCGTCGATGTCGACCGCACCATCTCGATGACGTTTGTCATTGGCGCCGCGCTCGCTGCCGTCGCCGGCATGATGTACCTGCTCTATTACGGCCTGGTCGATTTCTATATGGGCTTTGTCGCGGGCATCAAGGCGTTCACCGCCGCCGTCCTCGGCGGCATCGGCTCATTGCCCGGCGCGATGCTCGGCGGGCTCCTGATCGGCTTGATCGAAACCATGTGGTCGGCCTATTTCTCGGTCGAATACAAGGACGTCGCGGCGTTCTCGATCCTGATCATCGTGCTGATCTTCCTTCCGACCGGCCTGCTCGGCCGGCCCGAAGTCGAAAAAGTCTAGTGTCCCGCTCCAACATTCGCACCCCCCTCGCGGAGAGCTCCTTTGCGAATGTTAGAACCCAGGGACACTAGAAGTCTTATGATTGTAGTGCGGCTTAGGATTTGACATTCGCTATGAGGACTCGCAGCAATACTGAAGCGAATGTCAAATCCGCCGCACTAGCGGGCAAGCGCGTGACAGCACCCACGCCCGAACTCAAGCAAGCCTCGCGCGCTCCCGGCATCGCCTTCATCTTCAAGAAAGCCCTGATCAGCGCGCTGGTGGCGCTGGTGCTGTTTTCGCTGATGATCGGCATCCGCACCGAGGCTGGCCCAACGGGGCAACTGATCTACTGGACGCGGTTCGGCGATCTCGCAGCCATGGTCGCCACCGTGTTTGGCGGCAGCATCGTCGTTGAATTGCTGCGGCAATGGTGGGGACCGGTCGGCACCGTCAGGATCATTCCGCCAACCGTGCAAAGCGGCCTCGTGGCCGCGCGGCGTGCGATCGCGCCGCTGCTGTTGATCTTCACCTTCCTGGTGCCGGTGATCTTCTACGATCAGCGCTACATTCTCGATCTCGGCATCCTGGTGCTGACTTACGTGATGCTGGGATGGGGATTGAACGTGGTGGTCGGCCTCGCCGGCCTGCTCGACCTCGGCTACGTCGCGTTCTACGCGGTCGGCGCCTATTCCTACGCGCTGTTGTCCACCAATTTCGGACTGTCGTTCTGGGTTTGCCTGCCGCTGGCCGGGATTCTCGCGGCGTTCTGGGGCATGCTGCTGGGATTTCCGGTGCTGCGGCTGCGCGGCGACTATCTCGCCATCGTGACACTTGCGTTCGGCGAGATCATCCGTCTCGTCATCATCAACTGGCAGAGCCTGACTGGCGGCCCGAACGGCGTGTCCAGCATTCCGCGGCCGTCATTCTTCGGCATTCCCTTGACGCCCGGCGATGACGGACTTGCGGCGAAGCTCGGCATCGAATTCTCGCCGACGCACCGCATCGTGTTTCTGTTTTACCTGATCCTCGCGCTTGCGCTCTTGACCAATTGGGTGACGATCCGGCTGCGACGCCTGCCGATCGGCCGCGCATGGGAGGCGTTGCGCGAGGACGAAGTCGCCTGCCGCGCGCTCGGCATCAACACCACCACGACCAAACTGACGGCGTTCGCCACCGGCGCCCTGTTCGGCGGCCTCGCCGGCGCGTTCTTCGCGACCCGGCAAGGTTTCATCAGCCCGGAATCCTTCACCTTCCAGGAATCCGCGCTGGTGCTGGCGATCGTCGTGCTCGGCGGCATGGGGTCGCAACTCGGCGTGGCGCTTGCCGCGCTCACCATGATCGGCGGCTTCGAACTGTTTCGCGGTTTCGATCAATACCGCATGCTGGTTTTCGGCGTGGCGATGGTGCTCTTGATGATCTGGCGGCCGCGCGGGCTGATCGGCCATCGCGCGCCGACCGTGTTCCTGCGGCACAGCCAGGCCATCTCTTCCGAGCTTGCCAGGGAAGGCCGGGGATGAGCGCAAAAAACATTCTTGGCGTCGATCACCTGACGATGCGCTTTGGCGGCGTCGTCGCCGTCAACGACCTGTCGTTTGCGGCCGAGCGGCGCAAGATCACCGCGCTGATCGGACCGAACGGCGCCGGCAAGACCACCGTTTTCAACTGCATCACCGGATTCTACAAGCCGACATCGGGCGCAATGCGCCTCACGCATGATGACGGCCGCAACATCCAGCTCGAACGGCTAAACGATTTCCGGATTTCCAAACAGGCCAAGGTCGCGCGCACCTTCCAGAACATCCGGCTGTTTCCCGGCATGACCGCGCTCGAGAACCTGATGGTCGCGCAGCACAATGCGCTGATGCGCGCCTCCGGCCTCACCTTTCTCGGGCTGATCGGCGCCCCGTCCTGGCGCGCCGCCGAGAGGTACGCCATCGACCAGGCAACGCGCTGGCTCGACCGCATCGGCATGCTGGAGCGCGCCGACGATGCCGCCGGCAATTTGGCCTATGGCGATCAGCGCCGTCTCGAAATCGCGCGCGCCATGTGCACCGAACCGGCATTGCTGTGCCTCGACGAGCCGGCCGCCGGACTGAACGCGCGAGAGAGCGCAGCGCTCAGCGAGCTGTTGCTCTCGATCCGCGCCGAGGGCACCTCGATCCTGCTGATCGAGCACGACATGTCGGTCGTGATGGAAATTTCCGACCACATCGTGGTGATGGATTACGGCGTCAAGATTGCCGAAGGCGCGCCGAAAGACATCCGTGACGACCCCAAGGTGATCGCGGCCTATCTCGGCGTGGAGGACAATGAAGTTGCCACCGTCGAGTCGGAGTTGGGGCTGTGAGGCCGCTGCTCGCAATCCGCGGTCTTCGCGCCGCCTATGGCAAGATCGAGGCGCTGAAGGGCATCGATCTTGACATCAACCCGGGCGAGATCGTCGCGATGATCGGCGCCAACGGCGCCGGCAAGTCGACGCTGATGATGACGATCTTCGGCAAGCCGCGCGCCCGCGCAGGATCGATTTTGTTCGATGGCCGCGATATCACCGATGTGCCGACCCATGAGATCGCGCGGCTGCGCATTGCGCAGTCGCCGGAAGGCCGCCGGATTTTCCCGCGCATGAGCGTGGCGGAGAACCTGCAGATGGGCGCCGACGCCACCAATTCGAGCGAAGCCGATCGAGCCGCCGGGCTGGAACGCGTGCTGACCCTGTTTCCGCGGCTGAAGGAGCGCATGACCCAGCGCGGCGGCACGCTGTCGGGCGGCGAACAGCAGATGCTGGCGATTGGGCGAGCGCTGATGAGCCGCCCTCGCCTGTTGATGCTGGACGAGCCCTCGTTGGGCCTGGCGCCCCTGATTGCGCGCCAGATTTTCGACGCCATCCGGACCCTCAACCGGCAGGATGGCCTCACGGTATTGATCGTCGAGCAGAACGCCAATCATGCCCTGCGGCTCGCCCATCGCGGCTATGTCATGGTCAACGGCCTGATCACGCTCAATGGCACCGGCGCGGAACTGTTGCAGCGCCCGGAGATCCGCACCGCCTATCTGGAAGGCGGACGGCGGGGGTAATGATTGCCGTCATTCCGGGATGCGCGCAGCGCAGACCGGGAATCTCGAGATTCCGGGTTCGCTCGTTTCACTCGCGCCCCGG
>JBKQRS010000442.1:0-23062 GCA_052143915.1 Bradyrhizobium sp. | reverse complement strand
TGCAGCTCGGCGCCGAACTGCAGGGCGAGGATGTCCGCGCCAGGGTGCTGCATGCCGAGCCGCTCGATGACGCCGCCGCCAAGACCCAAAAGGGGCTGCGCATATTCGTCCGCGATACCAAGCCGCTCGAATCCATCGCCAAGCGGCTGCAGATGCCCGAGCCAGCGCCGCAAGGCGGCGCGGTCCGCGGTGCCCAACCGAGACCGACAGGCGCCGACGGCGACGTCTCGCTGGTCATGATGCTCGACCTCGAAACCGAAGTGGAAATGAAGCTGCCTGGCCGCTTCAAGGTCTCGCCGCAGATTGCGGGCGCGATCAAGGCGGTGTCAGGCGTGGTAGACGTGCAGACGCTGTAACCGCGGGAAGGAGCTTTCCGATGTGCGAGATGTGCCGCCAAAATTCGATTCAAAATTCGATTCAGAGATTCGAGCCTTCGCGGCGCAGCGTGCTTGGCGTCGCGGCCTCGACAATGGGGCTGCTGCTGGCGAACGCGGCTGGTGCCAAGGAGATGAAGGCGCCACCGAAGCCGCAGAACGTGTTGACGCCGGCTGCGTCCCTGGAACGTCTGCTGAAGGGAAACGCGCGCTATGTTGAAGGCGTATCGCTGCGTCACGACTTCAAACATGAGCGGGAAGCGTTGGCCGGAGGCCAGAACCCCTACGCCGCCATACTGAGCTGCGCCGATTCGCGAATTGCACCCGAATACGCCTTCGATAGCGGCCGCGGCGATCTCTTTGTCTGCCGCGTGGCGGGCAATTTCGCCAATAATGAAACAGTCGCCAGCCTGGAATATGGCGTCGCCGAACTGAGCACGCCTCTGATTCTTGTTCTGGGTCACGATAGTTGCGGCGCGGTCAGTGCGGCGATCAAATCGCTCAAGGACGGCACCACATTGCCCGGGCATTTGCCTTCGCTGGTCACCGGCGTCGCGCCCGCGGTGAATGCGGTATTGCCGCAAGGCGGTGACACGCTCGGCAACGCCATCCGGCAGAATGTGATCGATAACGTTGCCAAACTAAGCTCGGCGACGCCAATTCTGAGCGCGGCGGTTGAACAAGGCAAGCTCAAGGTGGTGGGTGGCATCTATCGGCTCAGGGATGGCAGAGTGGAAATGGTTGGCTGAATTTGCCGTCCGCCCGACGTGCAATGCCTTATTGCCAGCGCCTTTCGTTCCAACACTATTCAGCTGATCATGCGTCCAATGCGCAGCAATTTGGGTGAACCGTAAGCGAGCAGAGAAGCCATGCAGGTGATTAAAGCCTTTTCGTTTTTTTCGCTGTGCTTGATTCTCTTGTTCGGACTTTCGGGAAACCTGAGTTCCGCTGCCGCGCAGCAGCAGCAGGAAAAGCGGATTGCGCTCGTCGTCGGCGACGGCGCTTATACCAAGTCGCCGCTCGCGACGGCGGCCAACGACGCGGGCTTGATCGCGCAGACCTTGCAGGCGGCGGGTTTTGACGTGGTCGGAGCGCGCGACCTCGACGGCGACACGCTGCGCCGAAGCTTCCGCGACTTCATCCAGAAAGCCCAGGCATCCGGGCCGGACACGGTCGCGATGTTGTATCTCGCTGGTTATGGAGTGCAGCTCGCCGGCGAAAACTATTTCATACCCGTCGATTCCACGCTCGGTCGCGACACCGACATTCCGATCGAAGGATTGCGGATCAGCGACTACCTGCGCGAGCTTTCATCGCTTCCGCTGAAGGCCAGCATCGTCGTGCTGGATGCCGCCCGGCAGCAACCCTTTATCGAGGGCGGCCAGCCGATCGCGAGCGGGCTGGCTTTGGTCGAACCCGAAGCGCATATGCTGATCGCATTCAACGCCGCGCCGGGCACGATTGCTCCGGAGGAGCAGGGGCCTTATGGCGCTTACGCCCAGTCGCTCGCGGAGATGATCCGCACCGGCGGATTGTCGTTGCCAGAGGTTTTCAATCGTCTGCGGCTGCGCGTCAGCCAAACGAGCAAGGGCGCCGAGGTGCCGTGGGATGCCGAAAAGATCGATGCGCAGTTCATGTTTTTCGATCGTGCGCCGGATGCGCCGGCGCAAGCGCCGCCGGATCAGGCCGCCGCGCTGAGGAACCGGCCGATGCGTGATCTCGGTGTGCAGGATGCCTACGCCGCAGCGCTCGAAAGCGATACGATGCAAGGCTATGAAGATTTCCTTGCTGCCTTTCCCGGCGATCCGCTCGCCCGGCGGGTGCGGGCGATCATCGCCGCGCGGCGCGAAGCGATTACCTGGCTTCGCACCTATCGGGCCGATACGCCGCCCGCCTACTGGTCTTACCTGCGGCGCTATCCAGGCGGCCCTCACGCGGAAGATGCCCGCCGCCGCCTCGCCATTCTCACCGCTCCGCTGGAGCCGCCGCCGAGTTTCGCGGTCTATGACTACGATGTGCCGCCGCCACCGCCCGATGAGATCGTCTACGTCGATCGCCCGGTGCTGATGTTCAGCGATCCGGATTTCGGCTTTGCGCCGCCACCTCCGCCACCGGTGTTTTTCCTGCCGCCGCCGCCGCCAGATTTCGTTGTTCTGGCGCCGCCGATCGCGCCGATCGGGCTGTTCATCCTGCCGCAGCCGTTCTTCGTGCCGATGCCGGTCTATGTCCGGCCGCCGGTTTATGTGGCGCCGCCGCCGAACAACATCATCTTCAATAACATCCACAACACGACGGTCATCAACAACGTTATCAATCAGCCGCCTCAGCCGGGCCCAGGTGCGCCGGGGGCGGGGATTTCTCAGCCCGGAGCCACGAGGGGCACGCCGGGGCTGGGTGGAATCCCAGCCGCCGCTAGCCCGGCCCTGCCGCCCTCGGTGGCGCAAAGGGCCTCGCTGATCCAGCAAGGAAAACTTCCGGTGCCGCCGAGCGCCTCGATCAATCCCGCGATCAAGCCGGGCACTCCGGGCGCGCTGAACAGGCCGTTGCCCGCAAACGTCGCCCCCGAAGCGTTACCGAAAGCCAATGCGCTGCCGGTCCCGGGCGCCAAAGGCGCGCCACCGGTGCCGCCAGGCGCAGCGGGGCCGGTCCCGGGCATGGTCAATCCCAATGCAAGGCTTACTCCGGGAACGACGCCTCCGGCAGCTTCCGCCCCGAGCGTTCCTGGGGCCGCGCGCGCTCCGAAAACTCAAGGGAGGGAATTCCCTCCCTTGAGAGAGCCGAAGGCTGGCGTTTCGGCGCAGAACCCGGCCGTTCCAGAATCGGTCAAGAAGCCAGGTACTCCTCCACCTCCGCCCCCCAGGCCGGCTATTGCAGCCTCAAAGCCCATTCCGCCAAAGCCGGGAATGCACCGGGTTCAGCCGCCGCCACGGCCGGCGCCGCAGGTGGCGAGGCCTGCGCCTCCACCGTCTCGCCCAGCGCCACCGCCACGGCCGGCTCCCCAGGTCGCGCGTCCGGCTCCCCCGCCGCGACCAGCCCCACCCCCGCGACCGGCTCCGCCGCGGCCAGCTCCGGCCAAGAAATGCCCGGCGAATAATCCGAAGTGCTGAATTGAAGCGATCAGCCGCGACGTTCTGGCGGACCGGGCAAGTCGCAGGTGCGCGAGTCTCGTGCTCACGACAGGCCTCCCTTTCTTTGCCCATCCTTCCGTGGCCACATGTGGCTTGGGCTTGGAGAACTTCCGCGCTATTGCAACCACACCGCGTTCTTCATTATGAACCTGTTCTGTGAATGAAGTGGGGTGCGAGGGCGTGTGTTTCTGGCGAGGCCTGGCGGCTTGTCTGGGCTGGCGGTACTTCAACTGGCGGAATAAGCACAGGGGTCGAGCGCATGTTCGATGCAAGCAGGAAGAATCGATGATACGGGCCAACCTGACCAACAAAAGAACGCTAGTAAACATCCTCGCTCTTGGGAGGATTTATTGAAGGCTCTTGTCGCGCTGCTGATGTGGACGCTTCGAAGTCTTGTGATGATTGGAGTGATCGACGGCGGCGCCGCGTTCGCGGCCCAAGGCTCGGCTTCGTCGGCAGAAACTGTTTATGCCGCGGCACCGCCGCGGCTTCTCCAAATTCGTACGCTGGTCGCCGATACGGGCCGGCAGGCATCGATTGGCTCGGGATTCTTGGTATCCGCAGACGGGCTTGCCATTACGAACTATCACGTAGTGTCGCAGTTCGTGCTCGAACCCCAGACCTATCGGCTTGAATATGCGGGCGCCGATGGCAGTCACGGTGAAGTCGAGGTGCTGGGTGTGGATGTACCCAATGACCTCGCCATCGTGCGCCTGGACAAGCACGACGCGCAATTTTTTTCTTTCGACAACGCGTCGATACGCCGCGATTTGCCGAAAGGCGAGCGCCTTTATTCCATGGGCAATCCTCTCGATCTCGGTTTCACGATCATCGAAGGCACCTACAACGGGCGGGTGGAGCATAGTTACAACGAACGCATCCACTTCAGCGGCGCGCTGAACCCCGGCATGAGCGGCGGCCCCGCGGTGACTGCCGAGGGCCAGGTTGTCGGCGTTAACGTTGCGACACGCCGAGGAGGCCAGCTCGTCAGTTTCCTCGTCCCGGCGCGTTTTGCCGAAGCATTGTTGCAACGCGTGCGTAATAGCGGAATGATGCCGGATATGCGCGCCGGGATTGCGCGCCAGATCAGGGCGTGGGGATCGGCGCTTTACAAATCCTTCGACGAGCAGGGGTATCGGTCGATCGCCCTAGGGCCATATCGGGCACCCGAGGCGGTTGCGCCTTGGTTCAATTGCTGGGCGCAGACCAATGCCGGCGCGACGCCCAGGCCGCGGGCCAGCATCAATTCGACAAACTGCTCGAGCGACACGGCCTTGTTCGTTGCGACCGATCTCAACACCGGTGCGATCCAGATCAGCCACAACTATGTCAAGACCATTGACCTCAATCAATTCCAGCTCGCTACCCTCCTGACGCAGCTAAGTCAGGCGCGTCTGGTGGGCGGAGGCCCGTTCCGCAAATGGTACACGCCTGAGCGCTGCCACGAAGATTTCGTCGGTACGGCGGTTGCGCCCGATCACCCGCCGCTCCGCGCGATCTGGTGTGCGCAGGCCTATCGCGAATTTGAAGGACTTTATGACGTCGCTCTGATTGCTGTCACCGAGGATGACGGCAATGAAGCAATGGTATCCCGTTTGAATCTGCAAGCTGTGGGTTATGACGAGGCCATCATGCTTGGAAAGCGCTTTCTCGACGCTGTGAAGGTGAGCAAATGATCTGGGTCGAGATTTTTGTCTCGTCACCGCGATGTCGAGGCCAGGATTCGCGTTTCGGGTCCGGAAGCCTTGATCGGGCGCGGATACGATAACGACGTCATCGTCGACGATCCGTATGTCGCAGTTCAGCATCTGCGGATTTTCCGCGACGACTCCGGGCAGATCGTTGCAGAGGATGTCGGGAGCGCCAACGGTACGTTCCTTGATGGTGGTAAGGACCGACTTCAGCGCATTGTCATCGATGGCGCGAAGCCGATCCGCATTGGCCAGACCTTCTTGCGCGTCCGCGCTCCCGACTTCGTGGTTGAACGAGAACGCATCGCGCCACCTGAGCGGGGGATCTTGCCGATCGTGCTGGTCATGGCGCTCGGCGCATTCGTACTCGGCATTTCGGCGCTTCGGGTATGGCTTACGCAGACCACGGAACCTCGCGCGTCGGCTTACCTGACGCCCCTGCTGACGGTAATCGGCGCTGTCGTCGCGTGGGCCGGCTTGTGGGCGCTGCTGTCGCGCATTTTTTCCGGGCGTTCGCGCTTTATGCTTAATCTGCTCATCGCGCTGGCCGGGATCACGGCTTTGCTCCTCTATGAGGAGTTTGGACGATTCGCCGCCTTCGCGTTGACCTGGCCGACGGTCGGTACCTACCAATATGTCGCGGCATGGTCGGTTCTCGCCGCGATTTGTTTCCTGCATTTGCGGGGGATCGGCCGGACGCGTCTCTGGTTGAAGGGGGGCATCGTAACCACCTTGCTGGCTATTGCGATCTCGGCGCAGGCGCTGCAACGGTCAGAGGCGTTTTCTGATTTGGGCCGGCAAACCACGACGCGATTGCTGATGCCTCCGGCTCTCCGCGCTGTTCCGGTACGTGATCAGGATGCCTTCTTCGGCGAAATCAGAAACCTCAAGGCCCGGATAGACAGTGATCGAAGCCAGGCGAGGCCAGGCTAGGCAGGTCAATAGAACGTCCACCGTTCGGTTTTGCGCTTCGTCGTGTCCAGCCGAGGAACACGGGCGCAGCCGGGAAATTGAAAGTTCCGACCCTGGAATCGTCGGATTTCGTGCTCTTGTGGGGGGTGCCGGTACCGAAAAGCCCCGGATTTCCTTGCTTCTCGCGGAAATCCCGCTATATACCGCGCCATCTCACACGGAAACATGGCTCAAAAGGCCGTCCGGTGGCAGCCGGGCCATAAGGCTCGTTTGCTCACACGTTTCCGGAGGAACCAACCGGAGAATTGACTATGGCAGTACCCGATTTTTCTATGCGTCAGCTACTTGAGGCTGGCGTCCACTTTGGCCACCAGTCGCACCGCTGGAATCCGAAAATGGCGGATTACATTTTCGGTGCGCGCAACAACATCCACATCATCGACCTCGCTCAGACCGTGCCGTTGCTGCATCGCGCGCTCCAGGCGGTCAGCGATACCGTCGCCAAAGGCGGCCGTATCCTGTTTGTCGGCACCAAGCGGCAGGCGCAGGACGGCGTCGCCGAAGCCGCCAAGCGCTCGGCGCAGTATTTCGTCAATTCGCGCTGGCTCGGCGGAACCCTGACCAACTGGAAGACGATTTCCGGTTCGATCAAGCGGCTGCGGCACCTCGATGAGGTGCTCAATTCCGGCGATGCCAATGCCTACACCAAGAAAGAGCGGCTGACGCTGCAGCGCGAGCGCGACAAGCTCGATCGTTCGCTCGGCGGCATCAAGGACATGGGCGGTTTGCCCGACATGATCTTTGTGATCGATACCAACAAGGAAGACATCGCGATCCAGGAAGCGCAACGGCTCAATATTCCCGTCGCCGCGATCGTCGATACCAATTCGGACCCGAAGGGCATCACCTACGTCGTGCCAGGTAACGACGACGCCGGTCGCGCCATCTCGCTGTATTGCGATCTGGTCGCCCGCGCGGCGATCGACGGAATCTCGCGCGCGCAAGGCGAGGCCGGGATCGATGTCGGTGCCTCCGCCCATCCCGTTCGCGAGGAAATCCCGACCGTGCCGCAAGCTTCGGGCTTCCAGGGCCTTGCCGGGCCGCGGGGTGCTCCCGACGATCTCAAGAAGCTCACCGGCGTGTCCGGCGCGATCGAGAAGAAGTTCAACGATCTCGGCATTTTCCACTATTGGCAGCTCGCCGAGCTCGATCACGACACCGCGCACCAGATCGGCGAAGAGGTCGGCCTTCCGAGCCGGGCCGATGGCTGGGTGGCCCAGGCCAAGGCGATGACCGCAGAAGCGGAATAGCGGCGTGTTGGCCGGAACACCCGGCCAACACATTCCAATTTACGACATTGCTGGTGGTGGATGGCGGCGAGGCGACAAGGCCGCGCCGCTACCGCCCTGACAGGCAGAGGACGTGCAACAATGGCGACAATCACAGCGGCGATGGTCAAGGACCTGCGCGAGACCACGGGCGCGGGCATGATGGATTGCAAAGCCGCGCTTACCGAGAACGAAGGCGACATGCAGGCGGCGATCGACTGGCTGCGCAAGAAGGGCCTGTCGAAGGCGGCGAAGAAGGCGGGCCGTGTCGCGGCGGAGGGGCTGATTGGCGCGCTGACCGCGGCGACCAAGGGCGTTGTCGTGGAGGTCAATTCCGAGACGGATTTCGTCGCGCGTAACGGCCAGTTCCAGGGCTTGGTCAAGATGATCGCGCAGGTCGCGCTCGACGTCGGCGCCGATGTGGAAAAGATCAAGGCCGCCAAAGTCGGCAATGTGACCGTAGAAACGGCCATTGCGGACGCGATCGCGACCATCGGCGAGAACATGACGCTGCGCCGCGCAGCTTCGCTCGAAGTCAGCAAGGGCGTGGTGTCGAGCTATGTGCACAACGCGGTGATCGAAGGCGCCGGCAAGATGGGCGTGATCGTGGCGCTGGAATCGGCCGGCAAGACCGATGAACTCGCGGTCCTTGGAAAGCAGCTCGCGATGCACGTCGCGGCCGCCAACCCGCAGGCGCTGGACCCGGCCGGGCTCGATCCCGCCGCTGTCAAGCGCGAGAAGGACGTGCTCGCCGACAAATACCGTCAGCAGGGCAAGCCGGAGAACGTGATCGAAAAGATCGTCGAGTCCGGTTTGAAGACCTACTACAAGGAAGTCTGCCTGCTGGAGCAGGCCTCGATCCATGCCGAGCACGCCGGCAAGTCGGTCGCGCAGGCTTTGAAAGAAGCTGAGGGTAAGGTTGGCGCGCCGATCAAGGTGACAGGATTTTTGCGCTATGCTCTGGGCGAGGGAATCGAGCGGCAGGAAACCGATTTCGCAGCCGAAGTCGCGGCGGTTAGCGGCCAGAAGTAACCGCCCGAACGTGCTTTCGGTCTGTTGGCGCCGGGAACTGCCGGGCGGGCTAGGGAAGGCGAATAGCAATGGCTGAGCCGGTCTATGGTCGCGTGGTGATCAAGCTTTCCGGCGAATATTTTGCCGGCCCGCACGCATCCGGCATGGACCAGCCAACCATCGACCGGGTCGCCGGCGACCTGATCGCGGCCAGGCAATTGGGGGTTGAGATCGCCGTCGTCGTCGGCGGCGGTAATTTGGTCCGTGGCGTCGAAGTATCCTCGCGTGGCGTCTCGCGCCCGACCGGCGATACCATGGGCATGCTCGCCACCGTGATGAACTGCCTGGCGCTTGAGGCGGCCATCGAACGCCGCGGGGCGCTGGCGCGCACCCTGTCGGCGTTCGTCATGCCGCAGATTTCGGAACTATATACCCGAAGTGCGACGCACAAATATCTCGCCGAGGGCCGAATCGTGCTGCTCGGCGGCGGAACCGGCAATCCCTTCTTCACCACCGACACCACGGCGGTATTGCGGGCGGCAGAAATCGGCGCACAGGCGGTACTGAAGGCCACCAATGTCGATGGCATCTACAGCGCCGATCCGAAAAAGGACCCCACTGCCAGGCGATTTGACCGTCTGAGCCATTCCGAGGCGATCGCAGGCGGCTACAAGGTCATGGACGCTACCGCATTCGCGCTTGCCCGTGAGACGTCACTGCCTATCATCGTGTTTTCGATCGCCGAGCCGGACTCGATCGGCGCTATTCTGCGCGGCGCCGGCCACGGCACCATCGTCGCGGGCTGACCAGTCTGGGAAGCGCCTGGCGTGCGGAGGGCTGGCGGCCTCGACGAGCAGTATTAAAGAGGAGAGAGCGTCATGCCTACGGGTAGTTTCGACATCAGCGAATTGAAGCGCCGCATGCAGGGCGCCACGCAGTCTCTCAAGCACGAACTCGGCGGCTTGCGGACGGGCCGCGCCGCCGCTTCGATGCTGGAGCCGGTACAGGTCGATGCCTACGGCACACACATGCCGCTCAACCAGCTTGCGACGATCAGCGTGCCCGAGCCACGCCTGCTTTCGGTCCAGGTGTGGGACAAGTCGATGGTCAAGGCGGTGGAGAAAGCGATCGTCGATTCCAATCTCGGCTTGAGTCCTGCCACCGAAGGGCAGGTGCTTCGCCTGAGAATTCCCGAACTCAATGAAGAACGCCGCAAGGAATTGGTCAAAGTCGCGCACAAATATGCGGAGGCCGCCCGGGTCGCGGTCCGCCATGTCCGCCGTGACGGCCTCGATACGATCAAGAAGCTCGAGAAGAATCACGAGATCTCCGAGGACGATCAGGAGCGTCTGGCCAATGATGTGCAGAAGGCGACTGACGGAACGATTTCGGAGATCGATCATCTGCTTGCGGCCAAGGAAAAGGAAATCCTCACCGTTTAGGCCATCTTTTTGTTTGAGCATGACCTTTTCGGAAAAACCGGTTCCCGATTTTCCGGATCATGCTCTGAAGGGTTGATCGATGACGAATGCCGCTGCCCCCGCAACTGAACGACCGGATCGAGCGGACGGTCCGTTGCATGTGGCGATCATCATGGACGGGAACGGACGCTGGGCGGCGGCCCGCGGTTTGCCGCGCGCGGAAGGTCATCGCCGCGGCGTCGAGGCGTTGCGCAAGGTCGTTCGCGCTGCAAGCGAACTCGGCATTCTCTACCTGACGATCTTCTCCTTCAGCTCGGAAAACTGGTCGCGTCCCGCGACCGAAATCGGCGACCTGTTCGGCCTTTTGCGGCGCTTCATCCGCAACGACCTGGCGACGCTGCATCGCGACGGTGTCCGGGTTCGGGTGATCGGCGAACGCCAGGGATTGGAGCCGGATATCTGCGCGCTTCTGGAAGAGGCCGAGGAACTGACGCGGGACAATAAACGCCTCAATCTCGTGGTCGCCTTCAATTACGGGTCGCGGCAGGAGATCGCCCATGCGGCGCAGCGGCTTGCGCGCGAAGTCGCGGAGGGGAAACGCGATCCCGCGTCGATCGACGCCGACACCCTGGGTCAATACCTTGACGCACCCGACATTCCCGATCCTGATCTGATTATTCGCACCAGCGGCGAGCAGCGGCTGTCAAATTTCCTGATGTGGCAGGCGGCCTACAGCGAACTCGTATTTGTGCCGATCCACTGGCCAGATTTCGACAAGGCCGCACTTGAAGGCGCGATTGCCGAGTATGCCAGACGGGAGCGTCGTTTTGGCGGTCTGGCCGCGAAAACCGGATCGTGACCGAAGGCGAAGTAGCATCTGCGGTTTCCGCCGAGCAGGGCGCGCGCAATCTCTTGATGCGCGTCGCAGCCGCGCTGGTGCTGGCGCCGTTGGCGATCGCGCTCGCTTATGCCGGAGGATGGCTATGGACCGCTCTGGTGACGCTCGGAGCGATTGGCCTCTATGTCGAATGGCTGACGATCGTGGGCGCACGCGCCCCGCGCGTGGTAGCGGCCGGCGTTGTCGCGCTTGCGCTAGCGGGTCTTTTTCTCGCAACGGGGTGGATCGAAGCGTCGCTGCTTGCGCTTGTCGTTGGCCTCGCCGGCGTGATGTCGTTTTCGCCCGAGCGGCGCAGTTGGACCACGACGGGATTTGCGTATGCGGCCGCCGCCGAGACCGCATCGGTCTTGGTGCGTCTCGACCAGGCCTACGGACTTGTCGCGCTGATCCTGATCCTTCTGGTGGTGTGGATGACCGACATGGGCGGCTACTTTGCGGGCCGCGGCATTGGCGGACCAAAACTCTGGCCGCGGGTCAGCCCAAAGAAGACCTGGGCGGGCGCAATCGGCGGTTTTGTGGCGAGCCTTGCGGTCGCCGCCGGATTTGCCGCTTTTGGTCTCGCCAAGGCCGGGCCAGTTCTCGTGCTCGGCGCCGGTCTCTCGATTGCTTCCCAGCTCGGCGATCTCTTCGAGTCGGCGGTGAAGCGCCGATTTGGCGTCAAGGACTCAAGCCACATCATTCCCGGGCACGGCGGATTGCTGGATCGGCTTGACGGGTTCGTTGCCGCCATCGTGCTGGCGGCTATTTTCGGGTTTTTGCGCGGCGGCGCGGATGGCGTTGGCCGCGGTCTTATGGTTTGGTGAGGTCATGAGCGCAGTCCCATTGCGTAACAACAAAGCCGCGGCCACCGCCGTTCGCTCCGTAACCGTGCTGGGTGCGACCGGCTCGATCGGCGACAGCACGATGGATCTGCTGCGGGCTTCGCGCGACCGCTATCGGGTCGAGGCGTTGACGGCGCATACCAATGTGCAGGGATTGGCGAAGCTCGCAAGGGAGTTCGGCGCGCGCTTTGCGGCCGTTGCCGATTCCGATCGCCTGGCCGAGCTGAAGGATGCACTGGCCGGCACGCACACCGAATGCGGTGCCGGCGAAAGCGCGGTAATCGAAGCCGCCGCCCGTCCAGCGGATTGGGTGATGGCGGCTGTCAGTGGCGCGGCCGGGCTAAAGCCCGCGCTTGCGGCCGTCGATCGCGGCGCCACCGTCGCGCTTGCCAACAAGGAATGCCTCGTGTGCGCAGGTGATTTTTTCATGCAGCGCGCGACAAAGGCCGGAGCCTGCATCCTGCCGGCCGATTCTGAACATAACGCGCTGTTCCAGGCGCTAGCCTCCGGCAATCGGGAAGAACTGGTCCGCGTGATCATCACCGCATCGGGCGGACCGTTTCGCACCTGGGCGAGCGCCGATATCGAACAGGCGACGCTGGCGCAGGCCCTAAAACATCCGAACTGGAGCATGGGACAAAAGATCACCATCGACTCCGCATCGATGATGAACAAGGGGTTGGAGGTGATCGAAGCCGCGTGCCTGTTTGCGTTGGCGCCGGACGAGATCGACGTTCTGGTTCACCCGCAGTCGATCATCCACGGGATGGTCGAGTTTTCGGATCACTCGGTGGTTGCGCAACTGGGCGCGCCCGACATGCGCACGCCGATCGCGCATTGTCTCGGCTGGCCTGATCGGATTATCGGGCCGGCGGCGAGGCTCGATCTCGCCAAGATCGGACAGCTGACCTTCGAGGCTCCGGATTTCGAGAGATTTCCAGGACTCCGGCTGGCCTACGATGCGCTGCGAACCGGCCGCGGCGCGACCACGGTCTATAACGCGGCCAATGAGGTGGCGGTGGCTGCGTTTATTGGCGGCAAGATCAGGTTTGGCGCCATTGCACGGCTTGTCGAAGCGACGATGGATGCCTGGATTCGCTCCGGTAACCTGGCGCCGCTGACGTCGGCGGACGATGCCATCGCCGTTGACCATAACGCGCGAAATAAAGCAGTCACCCTATTGCCTCAAATTGCCTTAAAGGCATCCTAGAGGGTTGGGGGCAGGGCCTTTGGCCCTGGTTGAGGGGAATCGGATGTCCGAGTTTTTTCTGCACATTTTCAATGTGTTAAGCCATGGTTTGGTCGGTTACATCGTTCCCTTCTTGTTCGTGCTCACGATCGTCGTTTTCTTCCACGAGCTTGGTCATTTCCTGGTTGCCCGCTGGGCGGGCGTCAAAGTGTTAACTTTTTCGCTGGGCTTCGGGCCGGAACTCGCCGGCTTCAACGATCGGCACGGAACGCGATGGAAGATCTCGGCCGTCCCGCTTGGCGGCTACGTCAAATTCTTCGGCGATGACAGCGAGGCCTCTACGCCGTCGACCGAAGCGCTCGAGAGCATGACCGAGGAAGAGCGCGCCGGCTGTTTCCATCACAAGAAAGTTGGCCCGCGTGCGGCGATCGTTGCGGCCGGTCCGATAGCCAATTTTCTTCTAGCCATCGTGATCTTTACCTGCCTCTTCACATTTTTCGGCAAGCCAAGCACGACGGCGCGCGTCGACAAGGTGGAGGCGGGCAGTGCGGCGGCGGCCGCGGGTTTTCAGATCGGTGACGTCGTCACTGCAATCGACGGTCAAGCGATCGGAAGTTTCTCCGACATGCAGCGAATCGTAAGCGTTCGGGCCGGCGAGCAACTGACGTTCACGATCAAACGCGGCGATGGCACTCTGCAATTGCGCGGCACGCCGGAACTCAAGGAAGTGAAAGACGCGTTCGGCAATGCGCATCGGCTTGGCGTGCTGGGCATTACCCGACAGACTGCGGCTGGTGACGTGACCACCGAGCGCGTGGATCCCGCTACCGCCCTCTGGCTCGGCGTCAAGGAGACCTGGTTCGTTGTTGATCGCACGCTGGCGTATATCGGCGGTGTCTTTACCGGGCGCGAAGCAGCCGACCAGGTCGGCGGTCCGCTCCGAATCGCCCAGATTTCAGGTCAGGTCGCCACCATCGGTCTTGCAGCGCTGGTGCATCTGGCTGCGGTGCTCTCGATCTCGATCGGGTTGCTGAACCTGTTTCCGGTACCCCTGCTGGATGGAGGTCACCTTTTGTTCTACGCGGTGGAAGCCGTGCGTGGACGCCCCTTGTCCGCACGAGCGCAGGAGATGGGGTTCCGAATCGGATTGGGGTTGGTGCTGATGCTGATGGTGTTTGCCACCTATAATGACATCCTGCACCTCGCCGCATCGTGAAGCGGCTTTTTTATGACGTGGCCGATAGGCAACGTCTTGGAATGAAAATGAAATCGCGTTGCCACATAAGGTTTGCCGGCTTGGCAAAATTAGCTACAAGCTGGTCAACCAATGGGAATCTGGCGGTTCGTGGGGTGCGGGCCGGCATTGGAATGATAAGGGCGCTTTGCGCATGAATGTTGGAATGCGGGTACGGGGAGGCTTGCTAGCCACCCTGATTATGTTCGCGATGCCGGTTGCCGCCACGCTGGCGGCTGGGCTCGTGTCCTCGTCGGCCCTCGCGCAGACCGTGGACTCGATCGAGGTCGAGGGTAACCGGCGGGTCGAGGTCGCGACCATCCGCTCCTATTTCAAGCCGGGTCCCGGTGGTCGCCTGGATCAGGGCCATATTGATGACGGCCTGAAAGCCCTGATCGAGACCGGCCTGTTCCAGGATGTGAGAATCAATCAGGCGGGTGGCCATCTGGTGGTCACCGTGGTCGAAAATCCGGTGATCGGCCGCGTCGCCTTCGAGGGCAACAAGAAGGTTAAGGACGAACAGCTCACCTCGGAAATTCAGTCCAAGCCGCGCGGCACGCTGTCGCGTCCCGTGGTCCAGTCGGACGCCCAGCGTATTGCCGATATCTATCGCCATGCGGGCCGCTATGACGTGACTGTGGTTCCCGAGATCATCGAACAGCCGAACAACCGTGTTGACCTGGTCTTCACGATTACCGAGGGCAACAAGACCGGCATCAACTCGATCGAGTTCGTCGGCAACACCACCTATTCGGCGTATCGCCTGAAGGACGTCATCAAGACGCGTGAATCGAACCTGCTGAGCTTCCTTGGCGGCAGCGACGTTTACGATCCGGACCGGATCGAGGCGGATCGCGATCTGATTCGCCGCTATTACTTGAAGCACGGTTTCGCCGATGTGCAGGTAGTGGCCGCGCTGACGGAATACGATCCGCAACGCAAGGGCTTCATGGTCACGTTCAAGATCGAGGAGGGCCAGCAGTATCGGGTTGCCTCGGTCAATTTCCAGTCCAGCATCGCCTCGCTCGACGGAAATGTCCTCGGCCGTTTCTCGCGTGTCTCCGTCGGATCGCTCTACAACGCCGAGGCGCTGGAGAAGTCGGTCGAGGAAATGCAGATCGAGGCCTCGCGGCGGGGATTCGCGTTTGCGGTCGTGCGTCCGCGTGGCGATCGCAATTTCGAGGCACATACCGTTTCGATCGTATTCGCCGTCGACGAGGGCCCGCGGACCTACATCGAGCGCATCAACGTGCGCGGCAATACACGTACGCGAGACTACGTGATCCGCCGCGAATTCGATCTTGCCGAGGGTGATGCGTACAACCGTGCGCTGGTGGACCGCGCCGAGCGCCGCCTGAAGAATCTTGATTTCTTCAAGAGCGTGAAAATCACGAACGAGCCGGGATCATCGAGCGATCGCATCATCCTGAATATTGATCTTGAGGAGAAGTCCACCGGCGACTTCTCGGTATCCGGTGGTTATTCGACCACCGACGGCCCGCTTGCCGAGGTCAGCATCTCCGAGCGTAACTTGCTCGGCCGCGGCCTGTTTGGGAAGGCATCGGTGACCTACGGTGAGTACGCCCGCGGCATTTCGCTTTCGTTTGTCGAGCCTTACTTGCTCGACTACCGCGTCGCGCTTGGCCTTGACACTTATTATCGTGAGCAGCTTCCCAACGCTTATATCTCGTATGGCACCAGGACGCTCGGCTTCAGTCCGCGAATCGGGCTCACGCTGCGTGAAGATCTAACGTTGCAGCTGCGTTATTCGATCTACGAGCAGCAAATCTCGCTGCCGTACTATCTGGACAATTGTAACAACAATCCCACAAACGGCTTGGCCTTTAACCCCTCGCCGGCGTGGGTGGCTGCAAATGGAGCTGCGGCTGCGACGGCGCTCGGCGCGGTGGACGCCACAGGTTTAGGTCTCTGGTGTTACAGCGATGGCGAAGCCTCGCTGCCGGTCCGCAAGGAACTTGCCAACGGTACCGCGGTGACGTCGGCGGTTGGTTATTCATTGGATTACAACACGCTGGACAACAACAAGAACCCGACCGACGGTCTGCTTGTTGATTTCAGGCAGGACTTCGCCGGTGTCGGCGGCAACGTGACCTATCTGAAATCCGCGATGGACGCAAAATACTACACGCCGCTGGTTGCCGATATCGTCGGGTTGATCCACGTGCAAGGAGGCATTCTGAACGAGGTCGGCAACAATCCCCTCCGGATGCTCGACCAGTTCCAGATGGGACCGAATCTCGTCCGCGGCTTTGCGCCGAACGGCATCGGCCCGCGTGATCTCAACCCTTATGGTACGCAGGACGCGCTCGGCGGCACCAAGTATTGGGGTGCCTCTTTGGAAATGCAGATGCCGTTCTGGTTCCTGCCGAAGGAAATTGGTTTGAAGGGCGCCGTCTATGCCGACGCAGGCGGGCTGTATGATTACCAGGGGCCGACGAATTGGGCTCTGACGGGCGAAGTCAACACGCCCGGCTGTATTCCTCCGACCAACAATCCGAAGCTGGCTCCTGCGCCCGGGACCTGTTTGGGACTGCAATATGACAGCAGCAATGTTGTTCGCACGTCTGTGGGTGTCGGCTTGATCTGGCAGTCGCCGTTCGGCCCCTTGCGCTTCGACTATGCGATCCCGATTACCAAGGATGTTCACGACGTCGTAATGCAATTCAAGTTTGGCGGCGGGACTTCGTTCTGAGTTTGATGACCGGCCGGACCGCGACGGGTGGAATGGCGCAGCCGATTTTCTTTGAGCAACCGCCTTCGTCGACGCTGGCAGATGTCGCCGCGCTGACGAAGGCGCTGTTGGTTGATGCGTCACGGGGCGGTCAGGAGATCAAGGGGTTGGCTTCGCTCGACGAAGCTGGCCCGATGCACCTGACGTTTTTCGACAATCTGAAATATGCCGATCAGCTTGCTGCGACGAAGGCGGGGGCTTGTCTGGTCAGCAAACGCTTCGAACAGAGCGTTCCGCCCGGCGTCGCGGTCTTGCGCGTGGACCATCCTTTCCGTGAATTCGTCCACGCTGCGCGCAAGCTCCACGGTGATGCCCTCCGTCCCCAATCCTGGGTCGGCAATACCGGCATCGCGGCCTCTGCGGTTGTCGACCCGACGGCGCATCTGGAAGACGGCGTGATTGTCGATCCGCTTGCCGTGATCGGTCCGAACGTCGCGATCGGCGCAGGGACGATTATCGGCGCGGGCGCGTTGATCGCGGCCAATGTCAGGATCGGACGGGATTGCAACGTCGGCGCGCGGTCCGCCATCCAATGCGCGCTGATCGGCAACAATGTCCTTATCCATCCCGGTTGCAGCATCGGACAGGATGGCTATGGGTTCGTTTTCTTTGGCCCGCAGGGCCATCTGAAGGTTCCGCAAACCGGCCGCGTGCTGATCCAGAACGACGTCGAGATCGGCGCGGGAACGACCATCGACCGCGGCAGCCTGCGTGACACCGTGATCGGCGAGGGCACGAAAATCGACAACCAGGTCCAGATCGGTCACAATGTGACGATTGGGAGGCACTGTCTGCTGGCGGCCCAGATAGGGTTGGCGGGCAGTCTGACGATTGGCGACAATGTGGCGCTGGGAGCCAAGGTGGGTATCAACAATCATCTTCATATCGGCGACGGCGCCCAGGTCACGGCGATGAGCGGGGTCAAGGACGACATTCCGGCCGGTGGGCGCTGGGGTGGATTCTTTGCAAAGCCAACCCGGCAGTGGTTCAAGGAGATCGTTGCGGTCGAGCGTCTGGTGCGCGATAGCGCAGCCGATCCGAAGGGCGAGGGGCGGGGGTAATGGAGGAGGCATCGGTCAGGTTTGCGCTGGTGGACATCAACGAGATCCTCAAGACGCTTCCGCACCGCTATCCCATGCTGCTGATCGATCGGGTGATCAATATCCGGAGCGATTATAGCGGTACCGGCATCAAGAACGTCACCTTCAACGAGCCGCCGTTTCTCGGACATTTTCCCGAGCGCCCGGTTTATCCCGGCGTGATGATGATCGAAGCCATGGCGCAGACCGCCGGCGTCATCGGTATCAAGTCGGTCGAGGGTACCGAGAAGCCGCGCGCGGTTTATTTCCTGACCATCGACAAATGCAAATTCCGCAAACCCGTGATGCCCGGTGATACCATCGAATATCACATGCGCAGCATCGGCAGGCGAAAGGCGATGTGGTGGTTTCATGGCGACGCCAGGGTGAACGGTCTGACCGTCGCTGAAGCCGACGTTGGCGCGATGCTGACCGACTGACGCCGGGCGCGATCGCCGAGGGTCGCTCAACAGCCGTGCGGCTTTGGGCTCCGATCGACACAACGGAAATTCTATGTTCTAATTTCCGTATCGGGCTTGGAAACACCGGATGCGCACCGCGATCACTGTCGCCGTCTCGGCAGCACTAATCGTTATCCTGCTTGGCCGCGCGGAAGCCGGCAAGACGTGCCTATCCAAAGCCACTGAGGCGCTACCCCGGATCGTGGGGCTCGTTGTCAAGAAATCTCGGACGCGCCCGGTGTCGCCGGCGATTTTGGCCTCGTGGAAGGGCCAGTCGCGGCCCATCATCATTGACGTCGATGTTGAGACCGCCGGAGAGGCGGAAACCTATTCTTATATGTGTGTCGTTACGCAAGGGGCTGCGTTCGTGCAACGCACGATGAACTAATCGACGCCTTTCAGTCGAACAAAGCGTAGCTCGCCCGAAGACCGTCGCTCAGTCCTCGCCTTTGATTGGCTCACCCGCCGTCTTGCGAATTTCGCCGATGGCAATGAGTGTGAGCACCGCAAGGATGGCAAGTCCTATCATCATCGCGCTACCTCATGATTTCTCTTGGCCATGATTGTAGGGACGGGGCGAAGGGTTTTCGCGCTCAAATGGTGCTCATGCGTCTCGAAGTTTAAGCATGGCCGGGCCCAAGCAATGGGCATCGATACCGGCTTCCCAAGCCCAACTGGCGATGTGGCCGCAACGAGGTCCGAACCATTTGCCGCGGCGGCTTTGGCCGGTATGTGAGGTCCGGGGCCGGGATCAAAACACGGGTTGGAGGGCCGCCAGTCGTCACTGGACAGCACCGGCAGCCCGCGCTAACCACTGAAAAATCGAACGATTTACGCCAAGCCCTGCCAGCGATACGAGACCTTTGATGAGCACGATCGATCCCACCGCGCGGATTGAAGATGGCGCTGTGATCGGCGAGGGAACCTCGATTGGTCCCTACTGCATCATCGGCCGTCACGCCGTGATCGGCCCGAACTGCAAACTGATTGCGCATGTGAATGTGGCCGGGCACACGACGATCGCCGGCGGCTGCGTGATCTATCCCTTCGCGGCCCTTGGAGGGCCCCCGCAGGACCTGAGCTATCGCGGCGAGCCGACTCGGCTCGAAATCGGGGAAGGGTGCACCATTCGCGAAGGCGCGACGATGAACATCGGAACTAAGAAAGGTGGCGGCATCACGCGGGTCGGCGCTCGCGGGTACTTCATGAACAACAGCCATGTCGGTCATGATTGTGTTGTCGGAAACGATGTGATCTTCGCAACGTCGGCAACACTGGGCGGCCATTGCGAGATCGGCGACTTCGTTTACATCGGTGGCCTGTCGGCGGTTCACCAATTCGTCCGCATCGGATCGCAGACGATGATCGGTGGTGTCTGCGGGGTTCGCGGCGACGTGATCCCGTTCGGCCTCGCCAATGGCCAGTATGCCAGCCTCGAAGGTCTCAACATCATCGGCATGAAGCGCCGCAAGTTTACGCGCGAGCGGCTGGCCATCGTGCGATCGTTCTATCAAAAGCTGTTCCACGGACCAGGCATTTTTGTCGAGAGGCTGCGCGCGGTTCAGCCGCTGGTGGCCGAGGATCCTGCGATCGCCGAAATCCTGGCCTTCATCGGCGATGGCAAGCATCGCGCCCTATGCCTCCCCGCTGACGACGGCAAGAAGCATTGATGACGGGGGCGCCCTAGCCATGACCGATGGGGCTTTGCAGATTTCGTCGCCGGTTGGCTTGATCGCGGGGGGCGGCGTCATGCCATTTGCGGTCGCGGATTCTCTGACTGCCCGGGGTATCGATTCCGTTGTGTTCGCGCTTAAGGGCGCCTGCGATCCCCTGGCCGCGGCGCGCTTTCGGCATCACTGGATATCGGTCGGTCAGCTCGGCAGGGCCGAGAAGCTGTTTCGCGCGGAGAACTGCCGGAATCTGGTTTTCATCGGCACGCTGGTGCGGCCGGCCTTGTCGGAAATTCGCGTCGATTGGGGGACGCTTCGCGTCATCGCACGGGTGTGGGCGGCTTTCCGCGGCGGCGACGATCACCTGCTGTCCGGCATAGGCCGCATTCTCGAGCAGGACGGCTTCCGGATGGTCGGAATCAAGGATGTCGCACCTGAACTGCTGATGCCCGAGGGATGCGTCACCCGGAAGGTGCCCGATGAGAATGCCGTGGCCGATATTGCCAAAGGGCGTGATGTGCTGCGGGCGCTCAGTCCTTTCGACATCGGTCAAGCCGTCGTCGTCATCGACGGTCACGTGGTCGGGGTAGAGGACATCGAGGGCACCGACGGATTGCTGGCGCGCGTGGCGCGCTTGCGCGCAGAGGGCCGCATTCGCGCCAAGTCCGCGCGCGGCGTGTTGGTGAAGGCTCCCAAGAGCGAACAGGATTTGCGCTTCGACCTTCCGACCATTGGGTCGCGAACGGTCGAGGGCGCGAAGGCGGCTTCGCTTGCCGGGATCGCGATCGTCGCCGGCAACACCATTGTCGTCGAGCCGCAGACCATGATCGAGACCGCGGACGCCGCAGGTCTTTTCGTAACCGGTTTGCCCGCGTGACGCCGGCCCGGGCAAGTGGCGATGTCGTGCGCAAGATTTTCCTGATCGCGACAGAGGAATCGGGAGACCGGCTGGGCGCCCATCTGATGAAGGTGTTGCGTCAGCGTCTCGGCGGCGCCGTGCGCTTCGAAGGGGTCGGCGGCCGGTCGATGGCGCGCGAGGGGCTGACGTCGCTGTTTCCGATCGAGGAGCTCTCGATCATCGGCCTCGCGGCGGTCGTGAGGCAACTGCCGAAGGTGTTGCGCCTTATCCGCGAAACCGTCGCCGCAGTGATGCGCGCGCAGCCCGACATCCTTGTGATCATCGACAGCCCCGATTTTACCCATCGGGTGGCAAGGCGCGTGCGGGCCCGCGACCCCGGCATCCCGATCATCGACTATGTCTCGCCCTCGGTCTGGGCCTGGCGGCCCGGCAGGGCGCGCGCCATGCGCGGCTATATCGATCACGTGCTGGCGCTGCTGCCCTTTGAACCCGAGGAATACCTCAGGCTGCAGGGTCCCCCCTGCAGCTATGTCGGCCATCCCCTGACCGAGCAGCTCTCAACGCTCAGGCCCGGCGTCGAGGAACAACAGCGCCGGAACCAAGCCCCGCCGGTACTGCTGGTGTTGCCGGGAAGCCGCCGTAGCGAGATCAGGCATCATTTGGCGGTGTTCGGCGAGGCGTTGGGCCGGCTGCGGGCCGACGGCGTGGCATTCGAACTGATCCTGCCCACCATGCCGCATCTCTTGGAGGCGGTGCGGGAGGGCGTGAAGGACTGGAAGGCCGAGCCGCGGGTCGTGGTGGGTGAGCAGGAAAAACGGGCGGCATTCCGGATTGCGAGCGCCGCACTCGCCAAGTCGGGCACCGTCACGCTGGAGCTTGCACTCGCAGGGGTGCCGATGGTGACGGCCTACAAGGCCGGCGCCGTCGAAGCGCGGATCGTGCGAAGCCTGGTCCAGGTGAATTCGGTGATTTTGGCAAATCTCGTGATCGGCGACAATGTCGTGCCCGAATTCATCCAGCAGGACTGCACGCCGGAAAAGCTGGCGCTCGCGTTGAACGAAATTCTCATCGATTCAAGCCAGCGGCGACGTCAGCTGGCGGCCTTTGCTAAGCTTGACACCATCATGTCGACGGGCAATCAGTCACTCAGCGTGCGCGCGGCCGACATTGTGCTGGCCACGTTGCGAAAATCCCGGGGGGCGAACTAAAGCGCGAGCCGCCGCCGAAGTCGGGTTGCGGCACGGCCGCATCCGACTTCGTCAGGCATCAATTACTTGCGGTTGCCGATCGCGACGTAATCGCGACGGGTGACGCCGGTATAGAGCTGCCGCGGACGACCGATCTTCTGCTGCGGATCCTCGATCATTTCGCTCCACTGGCTGATCCAGCCGACGGTGCGGGCGACGGCGAACAGCACGGTGAACATCGAGGTGGGAAAACCCATCGCCTTCAGCGTGATGCCCGAATAGAAGTCGACGTTCGGATAAAGCTTGCGATCGATGAAATATTGATCATTCAACGCGATCTTTTCCAGTTCCAACGCGACCTTCAGCATCGGATCGTTGCCATGGCCGGTCTCCGCCAGAACCGCATGACACATCTTCTGCATGATCTTGGCGCGAGGATCGTAATTCTTGTACACGCGGTGACCGAAGCCCATCAGGCGGACTTCGCTGTTCTTGTCTTTCACCCTCTTGATGAAATCAGGAATCTTGTCGACCGTGCCGATGCCGGAGAGCATCGCCAGCGCCGCTTCGTTGGCGCCGCCATGCGCCGGTCCCCACAGGCAGGCGATGCCGGCGGCGATACAGGCAAATGGATTGGCGCCGGAAGAGCCGGCGATACGTACCGTCGACGTCGAGGCGTTCTGTTCATGGTCGGCGTGCAGAATGAAGATCTTGTCGAGCGCGTCGGCGAGAACCGGATTGATCTTGTACTCCTCGCAAGGAACGGCGAAGCACATGTTCAGGAAATTCTCGGCGAAGCTCAGCGAGTTCTTTGGATAGATGAACGGCTGGCCGATGGTGTATTTGAACGCCATCGCGGCCAGGGTGGGGATCTTTGCGATCATGCGCATCGACGCGATCATGCGCTGCTGCGGATCGTTGATGTCGGTGGAGTCGTGATAGAACGCAGCCAGCGCGCCGACCGACGCCACCATGACAGCCATCGGATGGGCGTCGCGGCGGAAGCCCTGGAAGAACCGCGCCATCTGCTCGTGCACCATGGTGTGG
>JBKQRS010000441.1:0-7938 GCA_052143915.1 Bradyrhizobium sp. | reverse complement strand
GAGAATTCCGGCGGCGTGCATTGCCTGAAATACGGCATGACCACCAACAATGTGCTGGGTTGCGAGATCGTGCTGATCACGGGCGAGATCGTCGGGATCGGCGGCAAGTCCGCCGAGACCGGCGGCTACGATTTGATGGGCATCATCACGGGTTCCGAAGGCCTGCTCGGCGTCATTACCGAGATCACGGTGCGAATTTTGCAGAAGCCGGAGACGGCCCGCGCCCTGATGGTCGGTTTCACAGAGGTCGAGGCGGCCGGCGAATGCGTGGCGCGGATTATCGGCGCCGGCATCATCCCCGGGGGCATGGAAATGATGGATAGGCCTGCGATCCACGCCGCCGAAGCCTTCGTCCACGCCGGCTATCCGCTCGATGTCGAGGCACTTTTGATTATCGAACTCGACGGGCCGGGTGTCGAGGTCGATGAACTGATCAAGCGGGTGGAGACGATCGCGCAGGGCTGCGGCTCGACCTCCTGCCAGATCTCCAACTCGGAAGCCGAGCGCAATCTGTTCTGGGCCGGCCGCAAGGCGGCCTTTCCCGCGGTCGGGCGGATCTCGCCGGATTATCTGTGCATGGACGGCACCATCCCGCGCGGCGCGCTGCCGCGGGCGCTGGCGCGAATCCGCGAGCTGTCGAAGAAGTACGATCTGCGCGTCGCCAACGTGTTTCATGCCGGCGACGGCAATCTGCATCCGCTGATCCTCTACGATGCCAACCAGCCGGGCGAGATGGAGCGGGCGGAGGCCTTCGGCGCCGATATCTTAAGGGCCTGCGTCGAGCTCGGCGGCGTGCTGACCGGCGAACATGGCGTCGGCATCGAAAAGCGCGACCTGATGCCGGAAATGTTCAGCGAGATCGACCTCAACCAGCAGCAGCGGCTGAAATGCGCATTCGACGCGCAAGGATTGCTCAACCCCGGCAAGGTGTTTCCGACCCTGCACCGCTGCGCCGAACTAGGCCGCATGCACGTCCACGGCGGCAAGCTCGCCTTCCCTGATCTCCCGCGGTTTTGAGCAGGCGCGCGTGGATACCCTCCGAGTACGAGACGCAAAGGATGTCGAGCAGGCGGTGCGGGCGGCGATCGCGAGCGAGCAGCCGCTGGAAATCATCGGCCATGGCTCCAGGCGATCGATTGGCCAGCCGATGGCGACCAACGCGCTGCTCGATTTGTCGGCGCTCAATGCCGTCACGTCCTATGAGCCAAACGAGCTGATCATCACCGTGCAGGCGGGCGCGCCGCTTGCCGACGTCAAGTCGCTGATCGACTCCAAGAATCAGCATTTCGCATTCGAGCCGGTCGATACCGCGCTGCTGCTAGGGACGGCGGGTGAGGGAACCATCGGGGGCATGATCGGCGCCGGCCTTGCGGGGCCGCGCCGCGTTCAGGCCGGGGGCGTCCGCGATCATCTGCTCGGCGCCCATGCGGTGTCGGGCTTCGGCGACAGTTTCAAGGCCGGCGGCCGGGTGGTGAAGAACGTCACCGGCTATGATCTTTGCAAGCTGCTGGCGGGATCGTGGGGCACGCTCGCGGTCATGACCGAGGTGACGCTGAAGGTGATGCCAAGGCCGGAGAGCGAGCGGACGCTGGTGCTGCGTGGATTGGATGACGCGACGGCCAACAGGGCGATGACGGCGGCGTTGGGCTCACCGTTCGATGTGTCCGGCGCCGCACATGTGCCGAATTCGGCGCTTCGAGCCTCAGTGGGTGGCCTCGGCGATGTCGGATCTCCGCGCGAGGCGGTCACGCTGTTGCGGCTGGAGGGAATTACGGCGTCGGCTACCCACCGCGCGGCCGCGCTCGCCAAGGTGCTCTCGCCGTTCGGGGCGGCTGAAATCCTGGAGGATGCGGCCTCGGCGGCGATCTGGAACTGCATTCGCGATGTCGAGCCGTTCGCGGCCAAGGGCGCGCTCGGAGCGTGGCAGGTGTGGCGGATCGTCTGTCCGCCGGCCTTCGGCGGTGCGCTTGGCCAGGCATTGGCGCACGATACCGGCGGCGATGTGATCTACGACTGGGGCGGCGGCCTGGTCTGGGCGGCGCTGCCTCCCAAGCCAGATGCCCAGGCGGCATTGGTGCGTCCGCGGGTCGAAGCCGTTGGCGGCCATGCCATGCTGCTGCGGGCCTCCGACGAGGTAAGGCGTAAAGTCGAGGTGTTTCACCCGCCAAAGAGCGGCGTTGCTGCCCTAGCCGAGCGCGTTCGCTTGAGCTTCGATCCGAAGAGCATCCTCAATCGCGGCCGGATGACACGGGGATCTGTGGCATGAAGACCGAATTCACCCTCGCCCAGCTCGCCAATCCCGATATCGCCGAAGCGGACAGGATTTTGCGCGCGTGCGTGCATTGCGGATTTTGTACCGCGACCTGCCCGACCTACGTGCTGCTCGGCGACGAGCTCGATAGTCCGCGCGGCAGGATCTATCTCATCAGGGAGATGCTGGAAAAGGATCGGCCGCCCACCAAGGAAGTGGTCAAGCACATCGACCGCTGTCTCTCCTGTCTCGCCTGCATGACCACCTGTCCGTCGGGCGTAAATTACATGCACCTGGTCGATCAGGCGCGGGTCAGGATCGAAAGGGACTATAAAAGGCAGCTGCCCGAGCGGCTGTTGCGTGCGGCGCTTGCTGTTGTGCTGCCACAGCCCGCTTTGTTTCGTGCCGGCATGATCCTGGCGCGACTTGGCCGGCCGCTGATCGGCTTGCTGCCGACACCCAAGGCGGCTCCGGCGTCGCCGACTTTGCTGAGGCGAATCAGGGCGATGCTGACGCTGGCGCCGAACAGCCTGCCGGCGCCGGGACCCGCCGGCGGCAGCGTTTTTCCAGCCATTGGCGAAAGGCGCGGACGTGTCGCCTTGCTGCAGGGCTGCGCCCAGCAGGTTCTGGCGCCGCGCATCAATCAGGCCGCGATCAACCTCTTGACGCGTCACGGCGTCGAGGTCGTGCTGGTCAAGGACGAGCAATGTTGCGGTGCGCTGACCCATCACCTCGGCCGCGACGCCGCCGCGCTGGCTTTCGCCCGCGCCAACATTGCCGCCTGGCTCGCGGAGGCCGAGCGCGGTGGCCTCGACGCCATCCTGGTGACCACGTCAGGCTGCGGAACCGTGATCAAGGACTATGGTTTCATGCTGCGCGAGGACCGGGATTTTGCTGCCGCCGCCGCGAAGGTTTCGGCATTGGCCAAGGACATCACCGAGTATCTCAGCGGCGTCGATCTGCAGCCCGTGCGGCAAGGCGGCGACATCGTCGTCGCCTATCACTCGGCTTGTTCGCTGCAGCACGGACAGAAAATCACGCAAGCCCCGAAAGAATTGCTTTCCAAGAACGGATTCGTGGTGAAAGATGTACCCGAGAGCCATTTGTGTTGCGGTTCGGCGGGGACCTACAACATTCTCCAGCCTGACATTGCGAACAAATTGCGCGATCGAAAGGTCGCCAATATTGCGATGGTCAAGCCGGACATGATTGCTGCGGGCAATATTGGATGCATGGTGCAGATTGCCGGCGGTACGTCAGTTCCTGTGGTGCACACGATTGAGCTTCTCGATTGGGCGACGGGCGGTCCCCGGCCAGGATTGAACTGATCGATGGACCTCGCGCTTGAGGCAGACGACTTGAAACGCTCGATAGACATTGGTCGGCGTCAACAGGAGGGTCACGATGGCTAAAGGCAAAAAGAAAAAAGGCAAGAAAGCTAAGAAGGGCAAGAAGATTCTGACGGCGAAGAAGAAATCCGCGAAGAAAGCTTCGAAGAAATCCGCCAAGAAGTCGGTGAAGAAGGCCAAGAAGTCGGCGAAGAAGTCGGCGAAAAAATCGGCCAAGAAGTCGAAGGCGGCGCCGAAAAAGGCGGCCAAGAAAGCCGGTGCCAAGAAGAGCCCGGCGAAAAAGGCCGCACCGGCGAAGCCAGCTGCGCCCAAACCCGCCGCGCCACCGGCGCCGGCGCCGGCGCCCGCGCCCGCGCCTTCGGCACCGAGCTGGGCCACGCCCAGTCCGGCTGCCCCAAGCCCTGTATCATCTAGCCCTGCACCGTCATGGGGGAACCCGCCCTCTTCCGGCGGCGACGACAGCAACTAGGGCATGATCCGGCCCCGAAGGGCTGCGTTAGCGCCAAGCGGGAGCCGGTCCTCGGGACAAGCGCAAAGCGTTTGCCCCCGGGACCATGCTCAAAGATAGGGGAGATCGTGATCCGATGATCGGATCATGGTCTAGAACTTCGCATCCAGGCTGATCCGGGTCACGGGGGGAGGCCGCAGCGCTGGCCGCTGCCGCCTTTGCCTGTCTTGCGGGAGGCCTCTCGCAGGCGAAGCGGGCGGAGGCTTGGGGCGCGAACGGCCTCCGATTCGGTCATTCCATCCGCCGACCCGACCGCCAATCGTCAGCCCGGCTTGCCGCCCTTGCCTTGGTCCTGCAGCGTAAATCGATCGCCGTCACGGGTCAGCACGACATTGCGCTCATGGAAGGCCTCGAGCGTGCTCCGATGACCGATCGAGACCACGGTCGTTGCCGGCAACTTCTTGGCCAGGAGATGATAGAGCGCCGCCTCGGAGGGTTCATCGAGCGACGCGGTGGCTTCGTCGAGGAACAGAAATTGTGGCGCATGCAAGAGCGCGCGTGCCACCCCAAGCCGCTGCTGCTCGCCGAGCGAGAGCATTCGGTTCCAGTGCGCCTCCTCCTCCAAACGCGATACCAGCTGAGGCAGCCCCACAGAGGTGAGGGCATTGCCCACGAGCTCGGTACTGTATGCGGTGGTTTCCGCGGGATAGACGATCGCGGCCTTCAGCGAACCGACCGGAAAATACGGCCGCTGGGGCAACATCATGAGCGTGGCCCCGGACGGGATCGCGATCACGCCGGTTCCGAACGGCCAGACGCCGGCGATGGCGCGGAAAAGCATCGACTTGCCGGCGCCGGACGGGCCGGTGACCAGGGTGCGCTCGTGGTTGTGAATGCGGAAGCCGTCCGCTGCGACCTGTGGGGCTCCGTTGGGCAGCTGGACCAGAAGCTGGCGCAGTTCGATGTTGTCGCTGCCGATCGAAGGCACGACGTCGATCGACCCGGCGCCGCTCGCCAGCGCCGTGGCGCTGGCGATCGCCTCCTCAAACCCTTGGAGACGCGCGATCACCGCTCGCCATTCCGCCAGCGCGCGATAGATCGAAACGAAAAATGAAAGTGACTTCTGGACGCTGTCGAACGCGGACGCGGTCTGCATCATGCCGCCGAGCTGGATCTGGTCGGCAAAATAGGCCGGCGCCACCAGAATGTAGGGGAAAACTACCGCGGCCTGCGCGTAGCTCGAGGTAAACGCTGTCAGCCGCTTGGTTCGGCTCATGATCTCGTACCAGTTCTGGACGACGCGGCCGAAGCGCTCCGAAAGCCGCTGCCGTTCGGCGCTCTCGCCTTGCAGCAGCGCGATCTGCTCGGAGTTTTCGCGTACCCGCACGAGGTTGAATCGGAAGTCGGCCTCGAAGCGCTGCTGTTGGAAATCAAGCGTGACCAGGGGCGAGCCGATCCAGTGGGTCAGCGCGGTTCCGAACACGGCATAGATCAGCGCTCCCCAAACCAGATAGCCGGGGATTTCGAATTCGTTGCCGAAAATTGTCAGTGGGGATTCAGCCGACAGACCCCACAGGATGACCACGAAGGACGCCAGCGTTACCACCGCGCTCAAAAGGCCGACGCAGATATTCAGCGTTTGATCGACGAACAGCTTCACGTCATCGGTGATGCGCTGGTCCGGATTGTCGGCAGCATCGCCCTGAAGCTGCATGCGGTAATGGTTGGCGTCGTGCAGCCATTCGCCGAGGTAGCGGCTGGTCAGCCAGCTACGCCAACGGATCTGAAGCCACTGATTGAGATAAAGCTGATAGACCGAAAGCGCGATGTAGCCCGCAGCCAGAATGGAAAAGATGCCGATTTCTCTGACGAATCCGTCCCAGTTCTTCTCCTGCAGCGCATTATAAAAGCGGTTGTTCCACTGGTTCAGGAGAACATTGATCCCGACCACCGTCAGTTCGATCGCAATGACCGACGCAAGCAGCAGGCGGCCCGCTAATTTGTCTTCCGACTGGAAATAGGGAACGGCGATCCGCCATACGGTCCTGGGTGTCAAGCGGATGTTGTTCACGGATCGCGGTCTCCGGGAGGATAGCTTCAAGGCCTGAAAAGCGGGGGAAATCGGGAGGGCCTAGACTAAAGTCGTAATTCAAGCGGTCTGCGTTCGCTTGTCCCGGCCTCGGAGTCAACTCTAGCATGCTGATAATGGCGAGGGGCAGGGGGCCTTCAAGCGTCGCGCGTTTGTGAGCGGGTTTGGCATGGCCAAATTCGCCTCTGACTACACGCTTTGCTATGGATTCCCCCGGCAATCGCGCCAGGCGCATCGACCGTTCACGCGGGTCGGGGCACCGAATAAGCGCGTGGGGAGGAATCGCAATGTGGAATCAGGTCTATAATCCCTTTGGCAACACTGTGCTTTCGACGATCGCCGCGGCGATACCCGTCGTCACGCTGCTGGTTTTGATCGCGAGCGGCAAAGTCAAGGCTCATATCGCCGCCATCATTGCGGTGATTCTGACCAACCTGATCGCGATCTTCATCTTCACCATGCCGGCGGGGATGTCGATCCGCGCATCATTGCTCGGCATCGTCGCCGGGTTCTTCCCGATCGGCTGGATCGTGCTGAACGTCATCTTTCTCTATCAGCTTACGGTTGCAACCGGCCAATTCGAACTATTGAAACGCGCGGTCGGCGGCGTTACCGAAGACCGTCGCCTGCAATTGCTGCTGATCGCGTTCTCGTTCGGCGCGTTCTTTGAGGGCGCTTCGGGCTTTGGTACGCCGGTCGCGATCACGGGCTCGGTCCTGATCGGTCTTGGTTTTTCTCCACTCGCTGCATCCGGCCTGTCGCTGATCGCCAATACCGCGCCGGTTGCCTACGGAGCGCTCGGTACCCCGATTCAGGGGCTCGCATCGGTGACCGGTCTCGATCCCTATATTCTCGGCGCGATGGTCGGGCGGCAGTTGCCGGTGTTCTCGCTGATCGTGCCGTTCTGGGTGGTGTGGGCGTTTGCCGGCTGGAAAGGCATGAAGGACATCTGGCCGGCCATCCTAGTCACGGGGGTTACTTTCGCGGTCCCGCAGTTCGTGATCTCGAACTATATCAATCCCTGGATCGTCGATATCGGTGCGTCGCTGATCTCGATGGGCTGCCTGATCCTGTTCCTCAGGGTTTGGCAGCCGAAGCAGCTTTGGCTGTCGCCGGCGCTGCGCGGCAACGACGAATCCGCAGCGACCATGACGCCGGCAAAACCGATGGACAAAACGCCGCTGACACAGGGGCAGCTCTGGAGTTCGCTACTGCCATGGATCATCGTCTGCGTCGTGATGCTGGTGTGGGGCAGCGGCTGGTTCAAGACCTGGGCAAATTCGATCTTCACCTGGAATTATCCGGTTCCCGAACTGCATAACATGATCAACAAGGTGCCACCGGTGGCGGCGAAACCGACGCCGGAGGGCGCGGTGTTCGGGTTTACCTATCTGTCGTTCACCGGAACGGGCATGTTGATCGCGGCGATCATCTCCGGCTTCCTGGCTGGCTTTTCGCCAGCCAGGATGATCGCGGAGTATGGCCGCACCATCAAACTTTGCGCGATTTCGCTGATCACGATTTCGGCGATGCTGGCGATCGGTACGCTGACGCGCCTCTCCGGCGTCGATGCGACGCTTGGTCTGGCGTTCGCCGCGACCGGCATACTCTATCCCTTCTTCGGCACGTTGCTCGGCTGGTTGGGCGTGGCGCTGACTGGATCGGATACCGCCTCGAACATTCTGTTCGGCAACCTCCAGAAGATCACCTCCGAGCAACTCGGCTTGTCGTCGGTGCTGATGGGTGCGGCGAACTCGTCCGGTGGCGTCATGGGCAAGATGATCGACGCGCAGTCGATCGT
>JBKQRS010000440.1:0-4851 GCA_052143915.1 Bradyrhizobium sp. | reverse complement strand
CTGATCGCCGAAGACGACATCGCGCATCTGGAGGCGCTCAAGGCGACGACCGAACTCGCCAGACTGACCTATGAGCGCGACCAAAGACTCGTGAAGACAAAAGCCATCAGCGAGCAGACGGTCGATTCCGATAAATGGACCCTCAAAAACGGCGAGGCGCAGGTCGCCCAGCAGCAGGCTCTGGTGGATTACAAATCTATCAAGGCGCCGTTCTCGGGGCGGCTGGGCATCCGCCAGGTGGACCTGGGGCAATTCCTCGCCGCCGGAACCACGGTCGTAACGTTGCAGCAGCTCGACCCGATCTATGTCGACTTCTTCCTGCCCGAGCAGGCGCTGGCGCGGATAAAGGTCGGCCAGCATGTGGCCGCGAAGATCGACGCCTACCCCGGCCATGCTTTCGATGGCGCGATCTCGGCCATAAACTCATTGGTGGACATCGCCACGCGCAACGTCCAAATTCGCGCCACCTTCAAAAACCCCGACAGTCGGCTGCTGCCCGGCATGTTCGCCACCGTCGACATCGACGTCGGATCGGCCGAGCGGTTCGTCACGCTGCCGCAAACGGCGATCGCCTATAACTCGTACGGCAACATCGTATTTCTGGTGGAGGAAAAGGGCAAGGACGCCGCCGGCAAGCCGCGGCTTGTCGCCCGTCAGACCTTCGTGACCACGGGCGAGACCAGGGGCGACCAGGTGTCGATCCTTAGCGGCGTGAAGGAGGGCGACACCGTCGTGACGGCGGGCCAGATGAAGTTGCGCAACGACACGCCGCTCATGGTCAACAACGCGGTGCAGCCGCTGAACGATCCCAAACCCCAGCCGGTCGACCGGTAGCAGGCGCCAATATGAATTTCACCGATATTTTCATCCGCCGCCCGGTGCTCGCGAGCGTCGTCAGCCTCATGATCCTGGTGCTCGGACTGCGGGCGCTCGGCGCATTGCCGGTTTTGCAATATCCGCGAACGCAAAACGCGGTCGTGACGGTGACGACGATATTCTATGGCGCGGACCCCGATGTCGTCGCCGGCTTCATCACCACGCCTCTGGAAAACGCCATCGCCCAGGCGAACGGCATAGATTACATGAGCTCGACCAGCCAGAGCGGCGTCAGCACGATCACGGTCTATCTGCGCTTGAACTACGAGGCCGACAAGGCGCTGACCGAGATCAACACCAAGATCAGCTCGGTTCTGAACCAGTTGCCGAATGGAACGCTGCAGCCGCAGCTCACCGTCAAGGTCGGCCAGACCATCGACGCGATGTATCTCGCCTTCGACAGCACCGTACTGAGCCGCAACAAGATAACCGACTATCTCTCGCGCGTCGTGCAGCCCAAATTGCAGGCGGTGCAAGGGATCCAAACCGTCGAGATTCTCGGCGCGCAGAATTTCGCCTTGCGCGCCTGGTTCGACCCGATGAGACTCGCCGCCTATGGATTGACCGCGGCTGATGTCTTCACGGCGCTGAGCCAGAACGACTTCATCTCCGGCCTCGGCGCGACCAAGGGCCAGATGGTGCAGGTCAATCTCACGGCCTCCACCAATCTTCACACCGCCGAGGAATTCGCGGATCTGGTGCTCAAGCAGTCCGGCGGCGCGATCGTGCGGCTCAAGGATGTCGCCAATGTCGTGCTCGGCGCCGACGATTATGAAAGCCAGGTCGGCTTCGACGGCAAACAGGCGGTCTATCTCGGCATTCAGATCGCGCCCGCCGCGAACCTGCTCGACGTGATCGCCGGCGTGCGAAAAATCTTTCCCGAAATCCAGGAGCAATTGCCGCGAGGATTGACCGGCGCCATCGTTTACGACGCCACCTCCTTCGTCAACAGTTCGATCCGCGAGGTCGTTTGGAGCCTGTTCGAAGCGCTCGCCATCGTGACCTTGGTTGTGTTCGTATTCCTGGGCTCGCTCCGCTCGGTGCTTATCCCGACCGTGGCGATCCCGCTGTCGTTGATCGGCGCCTTCACGATGATGCTGATGTTCGGCTTCTCCATAAATCTGCTCACGCTGCTCGCCCTCGTCCTGGCGATTGGCCTCGTGGTCGACGACGCGATCATCGTGGTGGAGAACGTCAACCGGCATCTTGCCGAAGGGTTGACGCCGACCGCCGCCGCGATTCAAGCCGCGCGCGAGCTTGGCGGGCCAATCATCGCGATGACCATCGTGCTGATCGCGGTCTATGTGCCGATAGGGTTCCAGAGCGGATTGACCGGCGCGCTGTTCACCGAATTCGCCTTCACTCTGGTCGGCGCCGTCACTATTTCGGCCATCGTGGCGTTGACGCTCTCGCCCATGATGAGTTCGCGCCTGCTCGTCGCGCACGACCCCAAAAGCCGCGGTTGGCAGGATCGCCTGTCGGAATTCATCGACAGCGCCTTCGACAGGCTGCTGCGGCTGTATCAGCGCGCGCTGCACGGCAGTCTCGACACATTGCCGGTGACGACGGTGTTCTCGCTGATCGTGCTGAGCAGCATCTATTTCCTCTATGTGGAGGCGGGAAGCGAACTCGCGCCGCAAGAGGACCAGGGCATTGTCATCACCTCCTCCTCGCCGGCGCCCAATGCGACGCTGGAGCAAAAGCTCATCTACTCCAGGCAAGTCTATGCGGCCTTCGCCGAACATCCGGAGATGGCGCATGTGTTCCAGCTCGACATGCCCGGCCAATCCATTGCCGGCATGGTCTTCAAGCCGTGGGACGAGCGGTCCAAAACGACGATAGAGCTGCAACCGGTCATTCAGCAGCAGGTCGCGGCGATCGCGGGCGCGCGCATCGCGGCGTTCCAGATGCCGCCGCTGCCGGGCAGTCAGGGACTTCCCGTTCAATTCGTCGTGACCTCGACTGAACCGTTCAATCGCCTGAATGTCGTCGCCCAGGAGATGTTGCAGGAAGCGAACCGGAGCGGCATGTTCATCTTTCTCGATACGGATCTCAAGATCGACAATCCGCAATCGACGGTGGAAATCGATCGCAGCAAGGCGGCGCAACTGGGGTTGAAGATGAGCGACGTCGGCAGCGCGCTCACCGCGATGCTCGGCGGCGGTTACGTAAATTATTTCAGCCTCGACCAACGCTCCTACAAGGTGATTCCGCAGGTCCAGCAGCGCTCGCGGCTCAACGCCCAGCAATTGCTCGACTATTACATCGCCAGCGTCAACGGCGTGCCGGTGCCGCTATCGACCATCGCGCACATCTCCACCAAGGTAGTGCCTGAATCGCTCAACCATTTTCAGCAATTGAACAGCGCGACGCTGCAGGGCGTCGTCATGCCCGGCGTGGCGCAGGCCGACGCGCTCAATTATCTGAAGGGTCTCGCCGCCAAAAAACTGCCGCTCGGCTATTCCGTGGATTACGGCGGATTGTCGCGTCAGTATGTGCAGGAATCCAGCGGCTTCGTGCTGACCTTCGGATTCGCGTTGATCGTGATCTATCTGTCGCTGGCCGCTCTGTTCGAAAGTTTTCGCGATCCGCTAATCATATTGGTGTCGGTTCCGATGTCCATCGCCGGCGCGATGATCTTCATCAGCGTCGGCGTGGGCGGCGCCACGCTCAACATTTATACGCAGGTCGGACTCGTGACGCTAATGGGCCTCATCAGCAAGCATGGCATTCTCATCGTCGAGTTCGCCAATGATCTGCGGCGGCGCGGACTCTCGAAACGCGAAGCGATCGAGCAGGCGGCCGCGATTCGTCTGCGGCCGATCCTGATGACGACGGCGGCGATGGTGCTCGGCGTGATCCCGCTGATTATCGCCAGCGGCGCCGGCGCGGTTTCGCGGTTCAACATGGGCCTCGTGATCGCGAGCGGTCTATCCATCGGCACGCTGTTCACCTTGTTCGTCTTGCCCGCGGTCTATTTGCTGATCGCGGCGGGGGGATCGCGCGAGAGCATGGCGAGTGATCTGGACGCGCCGAACGCGCAACGCGAGGTCGCCTAGGCGGCTACAGGCCGCGCGACCAGGCTGGCCGCAACGGAGCCGCTTCGGGCGCGACGATGGCTGCTCGCAATTCTTGCAGCAGCCGCGGCTTATCCACGCCCAGCGTCCCTTTCAGGATCAGCCAGTTCGAGGCGTGATCGCTTCGGAACACGGTCCGTTTCAGCTCCAACTCGGAAACGAACAGCTCCATTTCCCGCATCAAGCCGAGCACGCCAAGCGGCTCCCAGCCGGGAAAATTTTCGCGCAGCCGCGTCTCGCCTTGTGGAAAGCTGACAACAAGCGTCGCAAGAAATTCGGGTTGCGCGGCGTTGATCAGCGCCGCCGAGTTCAACGCATGTTGCCGCGACAGCGCCTGGCCGCCGAGTCCGTTGAGGATCATCACCGAGCGTTTGATCCCCGCCTCTTGCAACTTTTCGAGCGCCTCGCGCGTCGTCTCGAAGGTTTCGCCCTTGTTGACCCGCGCGAGCACTTCGTCGTCGCCTGATTCGGCCCCGACATAAACGAGCGACAGACCAAGCTCCGCCAACTCCCCAAGCTCCGCCGCCGATTTCTTTCGCAAATTGCGCGGCAGGCAATAACTCGACACCCGCCGCACGCCGGGCAGATCGCGGCGGATCGCCGCGAGCACGGCCGCGAGGCGGCGGGTGGAAAGCGTCATGGCGTCGCCGTCGGCCAAGAAAACCCGCTTGAGGCCCGCGCCAAACTGTTCGCCGCAGCGCCGGATGCTCTCGAACACCTCCTCCTCGGCGCGGGGGCGGAAGCGCTTTTGCGGGGCTGTGTACATTTCGCAGAATGTGCAGCCGTTCCACGAACAGCCGTCGGTCACGGGCAGGATCAGCGAATCCGCCTCGCTCGGCGGGCGGTAGACGGGTTCGACATATCGGATGGGGGCGTTGGTCATGCGCGAGCGACAGAC
>JBKQRS010000439.1:0-4932 GCA_052143915.1 Bradyrhizobium sp. | reverse complement strand
CGCATCTTGCCGCGAAGAAGGCCTTCGAGCAGGCCGGGGTCGCTCCGGGCGATATCGACGTGGCGGAGGTGCACGACGCCACGGCGATGGGGGAGATCCTGAACGCGGAATCGCTGATGCTGGTGCCTTTTGGTGAAGGTGGACCGGCCGCCGAGCGCGGTGATTTCACGGTTGGCGGCCGCATGCCGATCAACCCGTCGGGCGGATTGGAATCCAAGGGGCATCCAATCGGCGCGACGGGACTCGGCCAGCTCCATGAACTCGTCACGCAGTTACGCGGTGAGGCCGGCAAGCGCCAGGTCGATAACGCGCGCTTAGCCATACAGGAAAACGGCGGCGGTCTTTACGGCATCGAAGAGGCCGTGGTGGCGATCAACATCCTAGCCAAACAGTAAATCGAAAATCGAGGAGCCCGACATGGGTCACGTATTTAGAACAGAAGAACAGCAGGCAGCCGTCGACGGATTGAGGCGCTTTCTGAACGATAAAGTCGAACCGGTATTCAACAAGGAATATCGCGATAAATTCGTGCCTCGCGAAAAGATGGGCGCGTTCATGCGCGAACTCACACAGTTCGGATTGGTTTCCGGGGTGATCAGCGAAGCCAACGGCGGCATGGGTATCGACTGGCTCACGATGATCATGTTGTTCGAAGAGGTCGCCGCCACCTCGGCCGACCTGTCGGTGCCGGTACTGATCAACTCGTTCGGTGCCTACATGGTCGAACAGCTCGCCCCGGCACACCTGCGCGAGCGATACCTGCCCGGTTTGGTCAGCGGCGAATTGTTTTGCAGCGTAGGCATTTCTGAACCCGATGTCGGCTCCAACGTGCTCGAAATCAAGACGCGGGCACGCCGCGATGGCGACCACTTTATCATCAATGGCGAAAAGACCTGGATCAGCAATGGATCATACTCGGACTTCCTGATCTGCACCTGCCGCACTGGCGATGACCCACGCCGCGGCTTGACGCACTTTCTGCTCGATCGCAAAGAGCACCCCTACGAAGTGCGTGAAATCCGCAAGATTGCCTGGAACAGCCAATCAACAGCACAGATCTTTCTCAGCGATGTGCGAGTGCCCGCGACCAACATGATCGGCAACGAGGGCGAAGCGCTCAAAAACACGTTGTCGATGTTCGAGCGATCGCGCGTATTCGTGGCCGCGCAGGGGCTGTGCATTGGCCGCCGCGCGCTGGAGGAAGCCGTGCGCTACGCGAAGGAGCGCCGTCAGCACGGCAAAGTAATCGCCGGTCATCAGTTGATCGCCGCAATGCTGGCCGAGATGGCCACCAACGTCGATGCGGCCCGCCTGCTGGTCTACCGTGCCGCCTCAATGATCGAGGCTGGCGTGCCGGCGGAGATGGAAGCGGCGATGGCCAAATATTTTGCGTGCGAGATGGCAGTTACGGTGGCGCGCCAGGCAGTGCAGATTCACGGCGGCAACGGCGTCACCACCGACTTCCTGGTCGAGAAACTGGCGCGCGAAGCCATCGTCGCGCCGATCCCCGAGGGAACGACGCAGATACAGCAGTTGATCATCGGTCGCGCGCTGACCGGGGTCAACGCGTTCTAATTCAATTGCCATTCGACAAATCAACAAGGACACATCATGCGTATTCAAGACAAAGTCGTCATTATCACCGGTGGCGCTTCCGGCCTCGGACGGGCAACGGCTCACTACCTTCTCGAAGAGAAGGGCGCTCGTATCGCCATCTTCGATCTGAACGCTGAGGCCGGCGCCAAAGCCGTTTCGGATCTCGGGTCTGAGCGCGCGATGTTCGTGCAGACCGACGTCAGCGATGAAGAGTCGGTACAGAAGGCGATCGATGCCGTGATGGCCCGCTTTGGTGCCATCCATGTCTGCATCAACGGCGCCGCCATACCCACTGGGTTCAAATTGCTGAACAAGGAAGGCAAGGCATCGCCGCTGGCGAAGTTTGCCCAGACCACCAACGTCAATCTTAACGGCGTGTTCAACGTCATGTCCAAGTGCGCCGAACAGATGGCCAAGAACGAGGCGGAGATCGGCGAAGAGCGCGGTGTGGTCATCAACGTGTCGTCCGGCGCCGCTTACGAGGGTCAGATCGGCCAATGCGCCTACGCGGCCTCCAAGGCGGCGATCATCGGCATGAACATGCCGGCTGCGCGCGAGCTGGGCTCCATTGGCGTGCGCGTGAACGCTATCGCGCCTGGGCTGTTCCTGACCACTATGGTGGCAGCTCTCGATGACAAGGTGCTGGCCTCGCTGAAGGAGCAGATGGAAGCCCCGAAGCGTCTGGGCGACATGCGCGAGTTCGCCCACTGCTGCGCGTTCATCATCGAAAACGCCTATCTCAACGCCGAGACTATTCGGCTAGACGCAGCCTCACGTCTGCGGGCGAGGTAGCCACCGATCGCTCTTCCGGCCCGTGACATTCAGTTTTAACACCGAGGAAATTTCAAATGAGACTCGCTGATTATTTCGACGCCGTTGCCGAGCAGTATCCGCAAAATCTGGCCTTCGTCGACGGCACAACCCGCACCAGTTTCGGGCAGGCGCAGAAAACCGTTCACGCGATGGCGAATGCGCTGGTTCGTGCCAAGCAGGCCGGTGCCGGCTCCCATGTAGCAATCTACAGCCCCAACGACTACCGCGTGACCCTGCTGCATCTTGGCATCAATTTGGCGGACATGGCGTGGTTGTCGGTGCACATCCGCAATACCGTCGAGACCAATGCGGAAGTCCTGGATTATTTCGACGCCCACATCGTCTTCTTCCATAGTCACTTCGAAAGCGCTGTGCCGATTCTTAAGGCGAAGCTTTCCAAAGCCAAACTCTACATTTGCATTGATCGGCCGTCCGAGCATGGCCTGTTCATGGAAGACTGGCTGGCAGACTGCTGGTCCCCCTTTCGCAACGACCAGGAAGACCCTGCAACGACCTCATTCCTTCAACCGACCGGTGGGACCACCGGGCCATCGAAAGGCGCTGTGCACACGCATCGCTCCCTCGAAATGATGGTCTTGGCGTTGGCAGCCGAGCTTGGCATCAGCGCCGACTCTCGCCACCTGGTAGTTGCGCCATTGACTCATGCGGCCGGTCTGCTCGTGCTTGGCTTCGCGGTCCGGGGTTGCGCCAGCATCATCCTGCCCGGCTTTGATCCAGAGGCCGTACTCAGCATCATCGAAAAGGAAAAGGTCTCGCACCTCTTTCTGCCCCCCACCGCCGTGTATGCGCTGCTGGCTCACCCGAAGACGAGACAGACGGACTTTTCGTCCTTGAAGTGTTTTATCGTTGGCGCGGCGCCGATCGCGCCGGAAAAATTCAAGGAGGCCGTGCGTGTGTTCGGGCCGGTCATGTTCGAGGGTTTTGGCCAGACCGAGACCTTGATGCCGATCCTGATCAAGCGCCCCGCCGACTATCTCAAGAGCGATGGAAGTTTCGACGAAGATGCGGTGCGCGCGGCCGGCAAGGCGGTGGGTGTGGTCCGCGTTGGCGTCATGGATCCGGAAGGCAATCTCCTGCCCGCGGGCGAGCGCGGCGAGATCGTGGTGCGCTCTTCGATGGTCATGCAGAGCTATTACAAGAAGCCAGAGGAAACCGCCGCGGTTTCCGCCTTTGGCTGGCACCACACCAGCGATGTCGGGATCATTGATGCGCGAGGCTTTGTTACCATCGTCGATCGCATCAAGGACATGATCGTCTCTGGGGGCTTCAATATCTTTCCGGTTGAGGTCGAAAAAGTGATTCAAGGTCACCCTGCGGTGCTTGACTGCATCGTGGTCGGCGCGCCCGACGAAAAATGGGGCGAAGCGGTTAAGGCGGTGGTTCAGCTCAAGTCCGGCCAAACCGTCGACCAAGAGGTGTTGATCGCCTTGTGCAAAGACCAGCTGGGCAGCGCCAAGGCGCCGAAGTCAGTCGAGTTCTGGGCGGAGTTACCGCGCAGTGCCGTGGGCAAGCTCCTTAAGAAGGATGTCCGTGCCAAGTTCTGGGGCGACCAATGGCGAGCAGTCTGATGCGCCACAGCCAAGTAGCCGTACCCGGCCGATACCAGCGCCGCGCCCTGGAACTACACCCAAGCCGGCGGCCACGTTGTCTGAGGATGAAGTTTATTGATGGTTGCCTACCCGCCGGACCGGCGGTTTGGCTCCAATGACCTGCCGCCCGATTGCATATCCGTCAGTCTTGTCATCGCTTTGAGCACCACCGGAGAGCCTCGCCATGCCAATACCCGCGACCCTCAAGGAGGGCCTGCAACTGCCCGTGATCGCCGCGCCAATGTTTCTGGTTTCGGGAACCCAGCTGGTGGTCGAAACCTGCAAACAGGGGATGATTGGGACGCTGCCGGCGCTCAACGCCCGGCCATCCAGTCAGTTCGACGACTGGCTCTATGAAATCGAGGACGCGCTGGCCGGGCAAGCGGCCGCCAAGTTCGGCGTCATGCTGGCTGTCCATAAGTCGAACAATCGGCTGGAACAGGATCTCGAAATCGCGATCCGCCACAAGGTCCCGCTGATCATCACCGCTATCGGCTGTCGCGCCGAGGTGATCGACGCTGTGCACGCCTATGGCGGGGTCGTGTTCCACGACGCGATCCATATGAAACACGCGATGAAGGCGGCGGAAGCAGGTGTCGACGGCATCATCCCGATCTGCGCGGGAGGCGGCGGCAACGCTGGCGTCATCAACCCCTTTGCCTTTGTCACTCAGCTGCGCGCCCGCTTCGAGGGCACCATCGTTCTCGCGGGTGCCTTGGGTCATGGTCGACATATCCGCGCCGCGCAGGTACTGGGGGCCGACATCGCCTATATGGGGACGCGCTTTATCGCGACCCAGGAATCCAAGGCGAGCACGGGATTCAAGCAGATGATCCTCGACGCCGCGTCGACAGATATCGTCTACACCAACAAGGTGACCGGCATGGGCGCCAGCTTCTTGCGGGAGAGCTTG
>JBKQRS010000438.1:0-8823 GCA_052143915.1 Bradyrhizobium sp. | reverse complement strand
CCCGAAATACTGCCGCTGTTGCTCACCGTCGCGAGAGCATTTGTGGTCAAGACTCCGAACGTGCCGCCCGAGATCGAGCCGCCGGAGTTATTCGTGACGCTACCGCTACCAGCGAAGTTAATGCCGTCGGCCACACCGGAAATCGCGCCGGTGTTCGTAACCGTGCCGGAACCGCCGGTGAGGAAGACACCAAACGTGCTACCCGATAACGTCCCGCCGGCGAGATTCGTGACGCTGCCGCCGCCCTCGATATCGGCAGCGGTGCCGGCCGTCGCGCTGATACTGCCAGCATTTGTGAGTGTTGCAGCAGCCCCCTGCGAAAAGACGCCGGCGACCTGGCCCGCGATCGAGGCGGAAGCGGCATTGTTGATGCTGCCGCCGGCCTCGAGGCCAACACCGTGAGAGCCTGAAATGCTGCCACTGTTGCTCACCGTCGCGAGAGTACCAGTGGTGAACACACCGAACCCGCCGCCCGTGATCGAGCCGCCGGAATCGTTCGTGATGCCGCCGCCGTCCGCCAGATCGACACCGGCCCCAGTGGAGCTGGCCGCATTGATAGTGCCGCTGTTGGTGATCGTGCCTGCTGCTCCCACTCCAACATAAACACCAATACTCCCGCCCTTGATCGATGCGCCCGCGCTGTTGGTGACGCTGCCGCCTTTCATAAGCTCGACCGCGCCGTACTTCGTACTCGTAATACTGCTATTGTTCGTGACGGTACCGGCGGCTCCGGAAATGAAGACTCCGAACGAGTCGCCCGAGACCGACCCGGTTGAATTGTTGGTGACGCTGCCGCCATCCGCAAGATCGATGCCGGCACTTCCTGTCCCGCTCGCGCTGATGTTGCCGCTGTTGGTGACCGTGCCTGCCGCCCGGTACTTGACATAGACGCCGCCACGGAGACCCGAAATAGAAGCGCCCGCCGCGTTCGTTACAGTGCCGCCAAGCCCGAGCACGACGCCGTCATAGGTCGCCCCCGAGATGCTGCCGTAGTTCGCAAGCGACGAGGCAGCGCCCTCCAGAAAGGCGCCGAACTTGTTGCCCGTAATGGTCCCGGTGTTCGTTACGCTGCCGCCATTCTCCAGATAGACCCCAGTGCCGTCCGTGCCTGTTGCGGTGATCTGGCCTGCGTTAATCACGGTTCCGGGCTGGTTCTTGAAAAACACGCCGGTGTTCAGAGCCGAAATGGAGCCGGACGCGAGGTTCGAAAGAGTCCCGCCGCTCTCCATCAGCACGCCGTGATGATTGGGTCCGGAAATGCTGCCCGCATTTGTGACCGTGCTGACGCCGCCGGTGATGTAAATGCCGGCGCCCAAAGTGCCTTGGCCTGAAATGGACCCGCCTAAGGCGTTCGTCACGCTACCGCCGGCGAACAGACCGATGCCGTCATCGACTGTCCCGGTAATGTTTCCGGAGTTCGCGATGGTCCCGGCGGCACCATGGACGGTGACACCGTCCTCACCGCCGATAATCGAGCTGGTGTTGGTCACCAGGCCCCCGGCTCCCAAGGCGACGCCGTAGGCGTTACCGGATATTGTGCTCTGGTTCGTCACCGTGCCCGTGGCGCCTCCGATGTAGACACCCGCGCCGGAACCTAATCCGGCCCCGAGCGCGCCGAGGCCCGAGATGGATCCTCCCACGTTATTCGTCACGCTGCCGCCCGCGCCGAATACCACTGCCTCGTTACCCGAAATCGAGCCGGTGTTGCTGACGATGCCGCTGCCGACCAGCGACACGCCGTTGCCTGCGGACGCCGAGACCACGCCCGCATTCGTGATCGTCCAGGTGGTGCCGGTTGCCCCGTCGATGCCATCGGCAGACCCCGTCGAGGTCACAGCGCCCGTGCTGGTGATGTAGAGGGGATTGTCGGCGGTGCCGAGAACAACCGGTCCAGTCGTGCTGCTGCTGATCGTGGTTGACATCGGTCTGTTCTCAATTGTTGGCCGGTGACGGCTGAATTAGTCCAAAACGTAGCCGAGCCGGTCCATTGCAGGCTTAAGGATGGGGATGACCGGTTCCAGATGCTTCCGATGATGGCGATAACGGAACCGGGATCGGTCATACAAATTCTGTTTCACTTGCGCGTAGCTTGGGGTATGCGGCAGACGTCGATTGTCCTGGAAATTGACGCAACGCTGGTCGAAGCTCTCGCCGACGAAGTCCAGCATGCGACGCACGCTGCCTGACATATCCTGCACCATGTCCTCGTAGCGAACCGGCAAGTACCGCAGTGCCATTTGCGCTCGATAGTGATGGACGAGGTCCATGACCAACGCGTAGTGCTGCGCAATCGTCTCCAGCGCAAAAGCGCAGAAATAGCCGTGGGTCAGGTGGTGGGAGTACACGGATAGAACGACATCCAACGGGTGACGCAGAATGTGAATCAGCGGCGATCGCGGGAAGATCAGAGAGATCAAGCCGATGTGCATTTCGTTCAGAGGCATCTTGTCCGTGAAGTAAGTGTCGCCTGGCTTGATGATTCCTCTCAGCTCTGCCTTCTGCAGGTACGCGTCTCGCAATGCCTCGGGTCCGCGCCGATTGTCTCCCATCCACCATTCGGCCAACGCTTCCGGATAGGATAATGGGCTGCCGAACAACCGTGGTATCGTGTCGCTGAGCTCGTTGATGAACGGCAGCTCATCGCCGGCCGAGATCCTTGGATGGCCGGACAAGGCCTGTTCCGCCAGCGTGGTTCCCGACCGCGGAAAACCCATGACGAAGATTGGCTGCGCAGATTGCTCCCGTGCTGACGCCACAGGCATAAGCCGCATACGATCACTGACGAAGAATTGCCGCAAGCGATCGGCGATCTCCCGCGCCTGCTGATCGAGATATCGCTTTCCGGTGATTTCGCGCGCCAGTCGTTTCGCCTCATCGAAACAGACGAAGGCTTCATCAAAGCGCCCCAGCCTGTCGAGAATCCGGCCCTTCTCGAGAAGTGCGTTGGAGTCGGAACGAACCCCAGCGCCATTTTCGTCGCCATCTGGATCGGGATCGAGTTCGGCAAGGGCCGCCGCTAGCTTGCCTTCGCGCGCATGCAACGTCGCCCGGGCCACCCGCAACCCCGGATCATCGGGGCGGATCTTCGCGGCTCGGTCGAGCTTTGCCTTGGCCGCAGCGAAATTGCCGTCGGCTTCCTCGAGCTGGCCCCACCCAAACAGGGTTTGGAAAACGTCCGGTGCCGCTTCGACGGATTCGCTGTAGAACTCGCGCGCCTCTGCGATCCTTCCCTGGCTCTTGAGGTTCCAAGCCAAGTTGGCCAATAGAATCGGGTCGCGCGAACCGGTAATTTCCAGGACGCGACGATAGTGAAACTCGCCGATCTGCGGGCGCTGAGCTTCGGTCAGGATCATGCCCATCAAGTTGTGCGACACAGGGTGTGCCGGTGCGAGACGCACGGCGTTTCGCGCATGATGTTCCGCGGCGGCTAAGTCGCCTCGCTGGAACAGCAGCAACGTCAATTCCTGGGTGGCGTCGACGTTGTTGGGCGCGACTGCGACGAGCCGCTGCAACAGCACCAGTGCCGCCTGCTCGTGACCCGCACGCCGGCGGATCTGATAGAGGATCCAGAGGGCACCCGGAAAGCGGGGGGCTATGTCCAGCACGTTGAGGCTTCCCGCCTCGGCCGCGACGGTGTCGCCGCTGGCAAGCGCCCTGGCCGCACGATCAGAAAGAATATCTACCCGCTCCCTTGCCTCAGGCGAGGCGGCGAAACCGGGATCCAGTTCGCAACATCGGCAGCTCCTCAAACCGCTGCCACAGGCACATAGGGCGTCTTGATGCGTATTCATCGCACCATGCGCAACAATCCGGCCGAGGGGCGCCGGCCCGCATGCCCCATCAGGCGCCTGCCGCGGGCGAAGGTCGCGCGCACCATCCTCGGCACCGCGCATCTCAGCGAACGTTCTCTCGCCCCGAATTGGCTGTGCAACCAATAGCATCAAGTCTCTCCCACGAAGACATTCGAGGCTGTACGAGGTGGTGGATGACCGGCCAGACGTCTCGATGCCCCCTCCCCCCGAAGCGAGGAAGTCCGGTCAAAGCTGAGGCAGCCGCGACCATTTCGACTGCGGGTGTTCGATCGCCCCGGTCTCGATTTCCTCCAACGCAAATTGGTGGGACGAAAGCACTATATCGCTTTGGCGAAACCCGGCTTGGCTCATGCGGAGTACGACCGCCTGCAGGGGAGTTACTTGCGGTACTCAGAAATGGGTAGCGCTTCGATTGGCCCCATGCCGCCCGCCTCGTCCCCGACTTTCGCTGAGGAGAGCCCCTTAGGTAAAACGGTACGGGAGCCTGCAGGTGTTTTGACTAGCCATGCGGGCGTTCGCCGCGCACCCCTCATACGCGCCCGGCGCGAAGGGACAGGCGGCGGCGCACATCCGACGCCGAGATCGCCTGCAAGGAGCAATCCAGATCGATCCTCTCCACGGCGTAGCCGACGTCGCGGCCATAGAAGACATGCGTAACATTGGGAAGCGTAACCACAAGGAAGCGCCCCTCGAACTCGCGAAGCGCATGCTCGATCCGGGCGCGCACATATTCGAAATCAAAGGGATTGTTGCCGTCTGTTCCTGCCGTATCACGGACCGCGATGCAGACCTGGCCGACCCGCCGCAGCCCCTCGATGATCAAGGCCCGGTGGCCATTGTGGAAAGGCTGGTAGCGTCCCACGAACAGGGCAGTCGGCCGTTTGGTGTCGAAAACTGGCCGCACACGGTTTGCGATTTCCTCGGCCCAGTACTCGGGCAACCCCTCGGCGACGACACGCAAATCGTATCGCTCGGGCGCGACGAAAATCCGGTCGGTGTCCTCGAACCGGCTTTGCCGCACACGATCCACCCAGACAATGAAGGAACATCCGCCCGCTTCGAACGCGGCACGGGCCTCCTTTGTTGGGCATATGAAATCTGCGACCGCGAAGCAACCTGTCTTGACGACTTGATCGCACAGCCAACCCATGCGGCGCGCTTGCTCGATGCGATCGGAGGCCGTAAATCCCAAATCCTTGTTGATCTCGCGACGGATATCGTCCGCATTGAAATGGACGGCGTTCAATCGGGGGGCAAGCACCCTCGCAAGCGTGGTCTTGCCGGCTCCCGGCAATCCCATGATGAGGATCTTGCGAGTCATCTACAAAGGCCTCCGGTCATTTTCCGTCATGATGCGCATCCTGCGTTTCGCCCGAGAGGCGCGATCAGGCGCTGCGCGGCCTCCTCGATCAAGTGGGGCACCCGGGAGACCTGGTTGCACGGCTCTTCATGCATTTGCGCCTGGAGCCTCGGCTCGGAAAGAGCTTCGCCGACCCGGTGTGCCACGCTGGCCCAATCGCCCGGGCTCGGCTGGCGGAACAACCGCGCGGTTGGGTACCAGGGGTTATCGCTTCGTTCCAGCAGCCAGCGCCAATCGGGTGCGTAGGGCAGCAGGATCCAGACGGGTTTGCCCATCGCGCCCGCCAGATGTGCCACCGCGGTGTCCACGGTGACGATCAGATCGAGCGTTTCGATGATGGCCATCGTGTCAACAAAATCAGCAATCTCAGCGCCCAGATTCAGCAGCGGAGCACGGTCGAAATAGTCCGCAATCGCGCTCTGCGCCGGCCCTTTCTGCAAGGAGACCAGAGAAATGCCATCCAACGCAGCAATTGGCGCAAACGCCGATAGGCTCATGGAACGGTTGAGATCATTGTTATGAGTTGGCCTGCCGGCCCATACGATACCAATGCGGCGAGTGCCGGGCTGCAGCAGGTCCTGCAAGCGAGCACGCCAAGCCGCGGTTCGCGCCGGATCAGCGTGGAGATAGGGGACCTTGCCGGGAATCGTATCGAGGGTCGTGCCGTGCAAGCGCGGCAGGCCGGACAGCGGACAATAGGCATCGAAAGGCGGACAGCGGTCCCAATGGCCCACCAATTCAAGCGCGGGATGAGTCTGCCGGATCACCGGATGCATGAGAGGGTCGGCCACGACAACCACTTGAGGGCAACGCGCGCAGACCCATGGGATATAACGGCAGAACTGGATCGAGTCGCCGAAGCCCTGGTCGGCGATCAGCAGCAACGTGGCGCCAGGCAGCGGCGCTCCATCCCAGTGAGGGCGGTCATTCTGAGGCAGGAGTGGCGGCGCGCCCGCGATCCGGTAGCGCCACTCATACTCACTCAAGCCCTCCGCGAATTCGCCACGCAGCAAGAGCGCCTCGGCCAGCTCGAAATGCGGACCTGGTGCTGCAGGATCGAGCGCCAAAGCGCGGCGAGCGCAGGCGATGCTCTGATCCAGCTGCAATTTCCGGTAATGTGTGACCGCCAGGTTGTGTAGCGTCTGGAAATCGTAGCAATCCCTGTCCAGCGCCTGCTGCCCGACGCGCAGCGCGTCGTCGTAGCGGCCGAGCCGTTCGTAGATGGGGCACAAATTGCGGCGGAACACCATGGCGTCCGGGGCCAAACTGATCGCACGCTCGATCGTTTTGGCTGCCGCTTCGTGGCGTCCCATACGGAAGAGCAGAACGCCTTTCTGGTGCAGAGCCAGCGGTTCATCTGGAGCGGCCGACAGAATGTGGCCGAGGATTCTCTCCGCCTCGAACAACCTTCCTGCTTCCGAGAATTCGGCGGCGACCATCAGCAGTTCGTCGAGCGGGACCGGCACCTCCGGTATCAGAGGTTGGGCAGGCACCGGCGGTGGCGCCGCGATCATCTTGGCCGGGGCACCGGTTTGAAGTCCAGCCGATGCATCGCCGGTTACCAACGGTTTCGGGGGCTGCTCGTCATGGCGATAGGCGGACGGAGATCGATCGTGCAGCGTCTCCGCCACTTGCCCGTGCGGTCGGCGCAGGTCCTCCTCGCAGAACGGTGAAAACGCGTGTTCTTGCATCGATCGTTTCAAACCAAATGATGGGGCAACCTCATCGTAGGTGCCACGATAAATCGCGTATTTGCGAGAGGCTCAGCCAGCGCATTCCCGCAAACGGCGACCACGACAAGCACGTCGCAACACGAGGCAGCTCGCACACGACTGCGAGCGACCATCATGTGATGAAATCCATCTGTCGGCGGACCTGTTTGTCGGAAAAGCGGCAACGCCACCACTCGACCGTCCTTTCCAACCCCTCCCGCAGCTGGACCGCGGGTGACCATCCAGTTGCACGCACGAAGCGGCTGCAATCAGCGAGCAGCGCTCGCACTTCCGAATTCGGTGGCCGCAGACGCTTGTTGTCCTGAAGCAAAGGCTTGCGGCTGGAAGTCAGGTCGATGATGAGGTCGATCAGATCGCCGACCATGATCGCGCGCTGACTGCCGGCATTATATGCCTGGCCGAATTCCACGCCTTCGGCGAGCCCAGCAGCCATGAATGCGGCAGCAGTATCCGTAACGAATGTGAGATCGCGCACCGTTGTCGCGTCGCCTACCATGATCGCGGGGCAGGAAGGATCAAGCGCCTGCCGGATGATGGTGCCGATGATCGCTCGTTCACTTTGTCGCGGCCCGAACGTGTTGAATGGCCTGAGGATTACGACCGGTGCGCCGAACGACCTGGCGAATGCCTCCGCCATCATATCCGCGGCTATTTTGGAAGCCGAGTATGGCGATTGTCCCTGCAGCGGATGGGACTCATCAATCGGCATTGTCAGTGCGGTGCCGTAAACTTCGCTCGTCGATGTGTGCACTATCCGCTCGGTACCCTGTTGCCGCGCCGCTTCGAGAACGTTCAAGGTGCCGAGCACGTTCGTTTCCACATAGGATTGCGGCGCGATGTACGAATAGGGTATCGCGATCAGTGCTGCGAGGTGAAAAACGATTTCGCGGCCGTGCACGAGGCGATTGATGAAAGCTGCATCGCGGACGTCGCCACGGACGAGATTGAGTTTGCCCCGGATCGGCTCCGGCAGATCGTCAAGCCAACCATAGCTATCGAAGGAATTGTATTGAGCGAGAGCGGTAACTTCGGCTCCCGCCGAAACAAGAGCTTCTGTCAGGTGCGAACCAATAAAACCGTCCGCTCCCGTTACGAGGATCTTGGCACCAAGGTAGCTCATAGCCATCGATGTCCCGCCTCATTTTCTGGTTACACTTGACCGACCTCCAGGCCCCGTTTCGATCCGCGACCCCGCCACGATCATCCAGGCTCCTCGAAGAATCCAGCCGAGATCGGAAACGATTGTTCGGCGCGAGAAATAAGCGAGGTCGACTTTCGCTTTGGCAGGGAACAGAACTTGTCGATAGAACTCCACCGGACCGGTACCGGCGGGAAAGAGCTTGCTTTCATGTCGAAACATGACCTGGCACGGCCCAAAAAGGCCAGGCTTGTGGTCGAGGACCTTCTCGAACCCGTTGCGGAAGCAGTCGGTGAAAGCAAGTGACTCCGGCCGCGGTCCCACGAGCGACATATCGCCTCGCAGGACGTTCCAGAGTTGCGGCAACTCGTCCAGCTTGCTTGCGGCAAGGACGCGGCCGACCGCTGTCAGACGGCCGTCATCTTCGCTCGTGAGCGGGCACCCGTCGCTGTCGCAGTCCGGTCTGAATTTGCGAAATTTGTACATCCGGAACGGCCGCCCATACTGTCCAAGACGAAACTGCGAGAACAGGATCGGTCCTCCGCTTTCGCTCCATATTGCAATCACCACGATCAGCATGACGGGCGCGAGAACGGACGCTGCCACCGCAGCACAAAGTATGTCGAGGGCACGCCGCAAGCCGACATCGATCCCGAGAGATGGCCGGGAGAGTTCGTCCGCCGCGTCGCGCATGGTCATGCGGTTGCCTCCATCGAAAGCTCTGCACCCAGTGTGGCTGCAAGCGAATTTACGACGAGTTCGACGGTCTCCGGCGTCATC
>JBKQRS010000437.1:0-4959 GCA_052143915.1 Bradyrhizobium sp. | reverse complement strand
GCCGCCGGGGCCGGTGCCGATGACGACGAGATCGTAAGTGGTCACGACAAGGATCCTTCAAAAATCAGACGACGGCGCGTCGTCGAGCGTCAAAGGTCAAGGAAATAGAGTTTCGCGGATGCGGTGGCGGAGTGCCGCGGAGAATGACGAACTTCGGGAACGGGGCACTCGTTGAAGCCAGCTTCAGTCGCGTCGCAATCTGCTGCTTCAGCCATTCCGCTTTACACCAACGGCATGCGCATCGGCCTGCTCGGCGGTTCCTTCAATCCGCCCCATGTCGCGCATCGCGCCATCAGCCTGTTCGCGATCAAGCGACTGAAGCTTGATCGCGTGTGGTGGCTGGTGACGCCCGGCAATCCGCTCAAGGACGATGGGGCGCTGCACGACCTCGACGAACGCGCCGAGGCCGCACGCCGGATGGCCAGCGATCCGCGCATCGACGTCAGCTGTCTCGAATCCGTCATCGGAACGCGCTATACGATAGACACTGTGAGATATCTGCGCCGCCGCGCTTCCGGCCTGCGCTTTGTCTGGATCATGGGCGCTGACAATCTTGCGCAATTTCACCGCTGGCAAGACTGGCGGAGCATCGCATCCGAGGTTCCGATCGCTGTGATCGACCGTCCGCCGCAAAGTTTTCGTGCTCTGGCTTCACCCGCGGCACAGGCACTTGCGCGCTATCGACTGCCCGAAAATCAGGCCGGCAGGCTCGCCGACCAGCCTGCGCCGGCCTGGGTCTTCCTTACCGGCATGAAATTGAGCCTGTCTTCGACCGGCCTGCGGAACCTGGACGGCAGTTGGAGGACAAAGTGACGGGGCGGGCGCGCTTCGGGGCAAACGAACTTCCGAAACGGGGTACTGGATATTGAATCCGTTAACCCCACATGCATAGTATGGTCAGCGGGCGTCCGAAGGATTCGGCGTTCGCGATACAGTGAAAGGAATGGTCCCTGGCCACATCTGTATTGTCAAAGTCTGTTTTACCCAAGGCAACCAAAACCGCGCGTAAAACATCGACACAAGCTGCGGCCTTGCAGGCGCAACCCGACGCCGACAAGACGCTGAATATGATCCTCTCCCGCCTCGACGATATGAAGGCGGAAGAAACGGTCACCATCGACCTTCGCGGCAAATCTGCATTTACCGACTATATGATCGTCACCTCGGGCCGGGTTAACCGGCACGTCGGCGCGATCGCGGAAAATGTCGCCAAAGGTCTCAAGGAAACCGGAATCAAAAACATCCACGTCGAGGGCTTGCCCAACTGCGATTGGGTGCTGATCGATTCCGGCGATGTGATCGTACACATCTTCAGACCCGAGGTGCGCGAGTTCTACAATCTGGAAAGATTGTGGACACAAGGCCCGACGGCGGCGAAGGCGATCTAGCCGGCCGATCTGAATCGGCCGGGCGCATGCCGGGGCGCAGTGCGCGTGCCGCAGAAGCGGATTTTCGCTTTTGCGGAGAGAATGCGTTCGATTGATCCAGAGAACTTTATGCGGCAGACGGACGCGGCCTTCGGATCATCCGACGGCAGGCCTCGAGCCTACCGGTTCTGCTTGAATCAGAATCGAAGCTCCAATCTTTTGTTTTGACGCGTTTTCTTCACGCGAACCGGTATCCAATTCGCTCGAAAACGCTTCACCCGGAAAATGCACCATGCGCCTCGTCGTTATTGCCATCGGGAGGCTGAAGCAGGGCCCGGAGCGGGAACTGGCTGACCGCTACCGGGAACGATTCGACGACATCGGCCGCAAACTCGGTTTTCGCGGCCTTGAGGTTCATGAAATACCGGAAAGCCGCGCACGCGACGCCGCCTCCCGGATTACCGAGGAGGCCGCGGCGATTTCGGCGGCCATCCCCGTAAAATCCCTGCTGGTCGTGCTCGACGAGCACGGCGACAACGTCGATAGCAGCACTTTTGCCCGGCATCTTGGCCGCTGGCGGGATGATCAGGTCGCCAATACTATTTTCATAATTGGTGGCGCGGACGGACTTTCGCCCGATTTGCGGCGCATGTCAAAGTTGACGATGGCGTTCGGCTTTGCGACCTGGCCGCACCAGATGGTTCGCGTCATGCTTCTGGAACAGGTTTACCGGGCCGCGACGATCCTGGCAGGCCATCCCTATCATCGCGCCTGAGGCGCGCAACCCAAGTGCAGACGCACTGATTCGGAATCGATGCTGGCAGCGCGGAACATTCCCTCCTACCCTGACACCGCTCGCGGCGGTCCTCTCACCTCGGCCCGCATTTCGCTTTCGATTGCTCTGTTGTCCGCAGGCTTTGCCGGGCTGGGCCCGACAACGACCGCTGCCCAGGTCGCTGGATCAACGCCGCAGACGGTCGCCCCTTCGCCCGATACCATCAAGCAGCGGGAACAGGAACTCGAAGCGGCCCGCGCGCAGCAAAAGAGCGCGGCCGAACTGCAGCAGAAACTCAAGGCCGATATCGCGGCGATCGGTCAGGATCGCAGCAAGCTCAATGCGCAGCTGATCGATATCGCCGCCCAGGTCCGCTCCATCGAGACCAGGATCGGCGATGCCGAAGCGCGGCTGCCTCCGCTCGATGCGCGCGAGCAGCAGATAAAGGGCTCGCTCGATTCGCGCCGCGCCGAAATTGTCGAGGTGCTGGCTGCGTTACAACGCGCCGGACGGCGAGCGCCTCCGGCTTTGCTCGTGAGACCCGAAGACGCGTTGCAATCGCTTCGGACGGCCATGCTGCTCGGATCCGTCGTGCCCGAGTTGCGCGCGCGCGCGGAAAAGCTGGCCGGCGACCTCTCCGAATTGATTGCGCTTCGCAAGACCATTGCCTCGGAGCGCGACCGCCTTGCGGCCGACCGCGACAAGCTAAGGGAAGACCAGACCCGGCTCGCCGCCCTCGTCGATGAGCGCCAGCGAAAGCAGAGCGCGGTCGAAAAGGACATGGAAGCCGAAGGCGCACGCGCCGTTGCGCTCTCCAGGCAGGTCGACAGCCTCCAAGGCCTGATCAGCAAAATGGAACAGGATCTGAAGAGCGCCGCGAAGGCGGCTGCGACCGCCAGCCTGCAGGGGGCACCTGCCACCGACAACGGCAAGCCGAATCTCGGCGGGCTGAAGGACCCCGCCCGGCAGAGCCCGGCGATCGCATTTGCCTCCGCCAAGGGTTTATTGGCGCTGCCGGTTAACGGCGTCAAAATCCGCGAATTTGGCGGTTCCGATGGCGCGGGTGGCGTAGAAAAAGGCATTTCTTTGGCAACCAGGCCCGGAGCGCAGGTCACAACCCCGTGTGACGGTTGGGTTGTTTACGCCGGTCCCTTCCGCAGCTATGGACAACTCTTGATCCTCAATGCCGGTGGCGGGTATCATGTGTTGATCGCCGGGATGGAGCGCATTTCGGTTAACATCGGCCAGTTTGTACTTACGGGGGAGCCGGTCGCGACCATGGGGACGACGTCCCAGGTCGCGTCAATACTCGCGACCAACGCGAGCCAGCCCGTGCTCTATATCGAGTTCCGTAAGGACGGCACTCCCATTGATCCAGGCCCATGGTGGGCCGCAAATGAAGGCGAAAAGGTTCGCGGATGATGCGCAAGACTTCTGTAATTCTGCTCAGCGCTGCCACCGGCGCGGCGTTGACGCTGTTCGTGACCCAGCCACGCTCGGTGATGATGGGATCGAGCGCGCGTGCCTCGACCTCGGACACCTATCGCCAGCTCAATCTGTTCGGCGACGTGTTCGAGCGGGTCCGCAGCGACTACGTCGAAAAGCCCGATGACAGCAAGCTGGTCGAGTCTGCGATCAGCGGCATGCTGAGCGGACTCGATCCGCATTCCAGTTACATGGATGCCAAGAGCTTCCGCGACATGCAGGTGCAGACCCGCGGCGAGTTCGGCGGCCTCGGCATCGAAGTCACCATGGAAGATGGACTGGTCAAGGTGGTGTCGCCGATCGACGACACACCGGCATCCAAGGCCGGCATCATGGCCAACGATATCATCACCACCCTCGACGACGAACAGGTTCAGGGCCTCACCCTCAACCAGGCCGTCGAGAAGATGCGCGGTCCCGTCAACACCAAGATTCGGCTGAAGATCATCCGCAAGGGGCAGGACAACCCGATCGACGTCACGCTGATCCGCGACAACATCCGTGTCCGCTCGGTGCGCGCACATGCGGAAGGCGACGATATCGGCTATATCCGCATCACCACCTTCAACGAGCAGACCACCGAAGGCCTCAAGCGCGAGATCAACAATCTGAACAATCAGCTTGGCGACAAGCTGAAAGGCTTCATCATCGACCTGCGCAACAATCCCGGCGGTCTTCTGGAAGAAGCGGTAACCGTTTCCGACACCTTCCTGGAGCGCGGAGAGATTGTCTCGACCCGCGGACGCAATGCTGAGGAAACCCAGCGCCGCTCCGCTCATCCGGGCGATCTGACCAAGGGCAAGCCGCTGATCGTTCTCATCAACGGCGGCTCGGCATCGGCCTCCGAAATCGTCGCCGGCGCGCTGCAGGACCACAAGCGTGCAACCCTGGTAGGTACGCGCTCGTTCGGCAAAGGCTCGGTGCAGACGATTATACCACTTGGCTCCGGCAACGGCGCCCTGCGGCTCACCACGGCGCGCTATTACACGCCGTCCGGCAAGTCGATCCAGGCCAAGGGTATTGTTCCCGACATCGAGGTGCTGCAGGACGTGCCGGAGGAGCTGAAATCGCGGACCGACACCAAGGGTGAAGCCTCGCTGCGCGGCCACCTGAAAAACGATGGCGACGAGAAGACCGGTTCGCAATCCTATGTGCCGCCGGACGCCAAGGACGACAAGGCCCTGAAGATGGCGGACGATCTGCTTCGCGGCGTGAAGGTCAACGCCAGCGCGCCGGCTACCGGCGACAAGGCCGCGATCGACAAGCCTTCCAACAAGGAAGCCAACTGATCCGGTTCCGCTCGCTTTTCTCAAGAAGGGCGGCCCTTTGGGC
>JBKQRS010000436.1:0-15181 GCA_052143915.1 Bradyrhizobium sp. | reverse complement strand
AAGGCGCTTCCTCGCGATGCCTATCGCGTGCTCGGCTACCGCCAATGCGGCGAGCGCGCGGTGCGGGTCGATATTCTGGAGCGGCTCGCCGATCTGATCCGTCCAGCGCTGGCGTGGCGTGAAACCTCGCCCGGCGCAAAACCCACCGGCGCGTTCGACGGCCGCGGATTCGTGGTGACGCAGGCGATGACGTCGCTGACCGGCTCGGCGGGCGAGGATTTTGCCTCGATCCTGCGCGCGCTCGGCTATCGCATGGAGCGCCGCCCGCCGCCGCCGCCGAAACCGGCAGTGGTGGAGGTGCCCGCGGCCGAGGCTGCAGGGTCCGAGGCCGCGCCGGCAGAGAGCGCAGCGGAAGCCGCTTCCGAAGCCGTGGCCGAGAGCGTTGCGGCGCCGGTGGCCGAATCATCGAGCGCTGACGTCGCCACAGCGGCGCCGCCGGCCGGCGAAGAGATCGCGGTATCCGAAATCGCGGTATCTTCGGTGACGCTGCTGCCCGATGTTGCGTTTGCGCCTCAACCGGGCGCGAGCGAACCGAATGCGAGCGAGATCATTTCCGTCGAAGCGAAGCCGGAGAGTTCTGCCGAAGCCGCCGTCGAGGCTGCGCCCGAGCCCGCCGCGGCCGAGCCTGCCGCCGAGGCGTCGCGGCAAGAGGCGTCCACCGAAACACCGGCGGAGACCGCTTCCGTCAGCGAAGCGGCGCCCGCGGACGCAACCGTAACCGCTGCGCCCGCCGAGCCCGAACTCGTCGAGGTCTGGCGGCCCGGTGGCCGCTCCGACGAGCGCCGGCCGCCGCGCCATGATCGCAGCCATGATCGCAATCGCCACCGCCGTCCGGATCGCCCCGCCGCCGCCGCCCAGCCGACCGTCGCAGGTGAAGCCGCGACCGGCGAAGCCGGCGACGGCGCAAAACGCGAGCGGCACCGGCATGGGCGGCGCGACCGCCATCATGATTTTCACAAACCCCGCCCCGCGGTGCCGACCGAAGGCGCAACCGCAGCCGCGCCCGAGGGCGCGCCCGCGCGCGAACCGCGCGAGGACAGCGGCCGTCCGCCCCGCGAGCGCTTTGAGGGCAAGGGACGCAGCGAAGACCGCAACAAAGGCAAATTCCGCGGGGACCGCGAAAACGGCGGTCGCGACAAGGGCGGCCGCGACAAGGGTGGACGCGACAAAGGCGGGCGCGATCGCGATAAAGGCAGCCGGGAGAGCGGCCCCTCGCACCGGCAATATGCCACCAGCGCCAGCCCCCGCGAGCGCGACCGTCCGATCGATCCCAATTCGCCCTTCGCCAAACTGGCGGCGCTCCGGGAACAGCTCACCGCCAACCGCAAGGATTAATCTCCAAAGCGTTTTCAAGCGAAGTGGGTACCGGTTCGCGTCAAGAAAACGCGTCAGAAGAGCAAGGCTTGCTTGGAGCGCCAGCGTCTCGACAAATGGCTGTGGCACGCGCGGGTGGTGAAGGCCCGCACCAGCGCGGCCGCGCTGGTCGAAGCCGGCCACGTTCGCGTCAATGGTGTGCGTGAGACGGCGCCCGGCCACGCCGTCAAGGCCGGCGACGTGCTGACGATCGGGCTCGATCGCGGTGTGCGCCTTCTCAAGGTGATCGGATTTGCCGAGCGGCGGGGCGATGCGTCCGCGGCGCGCGTGCTCTATGTCGATTTGCAGCAGCGGCAGGAGTAACTATCTGAATCCAGAGCAGTTCGGCTGGCCGCGGGATGGTGGCGAAAAGCATGCCAGAGGGCGCTCTGCTTCCCTTGCGGCTTGAGTGTTCCTGCGCTACGCCAACCACACAAAATTGACCCGTTTCGGAGCCGCCTCTTTCGGAGCCACCTCTTTCGGAGCCTTGGATGACTTACGTCGTCACTGAAGCCTGCATCAAATGCAAATATACCGACTGCGTTGAAGTCTGCCCCGTCGACTGTTTCTACGAGGGTGAGAACATGCTGGTCATCCATCCGGACGAATGCATCGACTGCGGGGTCTGCGAACCCGAATGTCCCGCCGACGCCATCAAGCCAGACACCGAGCCGGGCCTCGAGAAATGGCTCGAGGTGAACACGGAGTATGCCAAGAGCTGGCCGAATATTACCCAGAAAAAGGAATCCCCGGCTGACGCCAAGGATTTCGAGGGGGTGGACGGCAAATTCGAGAAATATTTTTCCACGAAGCCCGGAACCGGCGACTGACGGAAATCTCGCTTCCGCTTAACCCTAATCCCCGTGAGGTAGCCAAAACTCCCTGCAAAACGCCCCGGAGGGGGCGTAAATCATTGATTTTTACGGAAAATGTGCTATGTTGGTTGTATTCTAAGCCCGAATCCCAGCCATGTGTACCTTTGGCCCTGTGGGTTCCCGTGAAAACATCCAACAGGGGCGTGGCAGTTCCGCGCGCAGGCTGTGTCACAGAAAACGCGTAAACCGAGTGCTTCCAAGGCTTCCAGAAAAGCCGCTGCGGTGACCAGCCGCGGCGCATCCAAGAGCCGTGCCCGGGCTTCCCTCAAGGATCCCCGGAAAGCCACCAAGGCCCCGGCTGCCAAATCCTCGAAAAACAAAAGAAGCGCAATGCCAAACAAGACTGCCAAAACTGTCGCGAAAGCGACCGGTTCGAAGGCCACTGCTTCGAAGGTCGCTCCTTCCAAGATCGTCGCCAAAGCCGCCGCTCCGAAGACCACCGCTGCCGCTCCCAAGGCTGCGGTCGCCGCCAAGCCCGTCGTCGCCGCCAAGCCCGCCGCCAAGCCGGTAGCGGCCGCCCCGCGTGTCGAAGAGCCGAAGAAGCCCCTGACCCAGCGGCAGGGCTTCAAGACCAACGAATTCGTGGTTTATCCCGCCCATGGCGTTGGCCAGATCCTGGCCATCGAGGAGCAGGAGATCGCCGGCGCCAGGCTTGAGCTGTTCGTGATCAATTTCATGAAGGACAAGATGACGCTGCGGGTGCCGACCGCGAAGGTCGCCAATGTCGGCATGCGCAAGCTGTCGGAGCCGGCGCTGGTCAAGAAGGCGCTGGAAACCCTCAAGGGCCGCGCCCGCGTCAAGCGCACGATGTGGTCGCGCCGGGCGCAGGAATACGAAGCCAAGATCAATTCGGGTGATATCGTCGCGATCGCCGAAGTGGTGCGCGATCTCTATCGCTCGGAATCGCAGCCCGAACAGTCCTACAGCGAACGTCAGCTCTATGAAGCGGCGCTCGATCGGCTGTCGCGTGAAATCGCCGTCGTGCAGCATGTGACCGAAACCGAGGCGGTGAAGGAAATCGAAGGCCAGCTCGCCAAGAGCCCGCGCCGCGGCGCCAAGGCGGAAGCCGAGGTCGGAGCCGACGGCGAGGCGGATGCCGACGCCGATGCCGACGGCGAGGCGGATGCCGACGTCGCGGACGAAGCCGCGTAATGCGTCTCAAATATCCCAACAATCAAAAGCCCGGTCGCAGGACCGGGCTTTTTTGTTTGGTCTCGTGTCTCGTCATTGCGAGGAGCGATAGCGACGAAGCAATCCATTCTTTCCCCGCGCTAGGGCATGGATTGCTTCGCTTCGCTCGCAATGACGGTCAGTTAGGAAATGCCGAACAAACGACGTTGCGCTGCATTGATGGCGTTTCGCTCAGCCGCATCTTCGCGTTTCTCGCGGTACGTCGTTTTGTAGCGCTGGAGCTGATTAAAACAGCGTCCCATGGATACCTTGTATGTCCTGCTTCCGGATTGGACGCTCCCAAATTTGTTGTAAGGCAACGGCAATCTCTCCTGCCGTGGGAGACCGCCGAGGTCTTCAGCGTATTGAATGTCTTGTCGAGGCTCCGGGAACAGCAGCGCAAATTCTTCGTCGGTCGCCTGGAAAAGGCTAAAGGTGCAATTTGTGGCGGCGTCAATGACTTGAATGTTCTTCATCGCCGCCTGAACTAATCCACCACGATCTTGACGCGGTCGCGTGCCTTGACCTGGGCGTGGGCGTCGAGGCCGTTGAGGATGCGGAAGCGATCCACCGGACGGTCGAGGCCGGCCATGCGATGTGACAGCGATTCCACGGTGTCGCCGGGCTGCACGTTGATGACCTTGATGCGCAGCGGCCGCGCGGCCTGAATCTCCTCCAGCGTCAGCCGGCGGAACGAGTTCACGGTTTCCCGCGCGTTGCGCTCGCTTTCGGTGGTCTTCTGCTTGGCGGCGAAGATGAAGCGGTAGACGTCGCTGCCGAAGCGCAGCGCATAGATCTTGAACTGCCACTGATCGCCATGGGCGATGGCGGAAGCCGCCGGAAAACCGTTGATGGTCAGATCCTCGGTCGAGGCCTTGTCGACATTTTCCATCCAGCCGGAATTGAGATAGTCGCCGAGCGTCTGCTCCGCCGGCACCCTCACGACATCGAAGCGCATCGCCTGCGTGCCGCCTTCGCGCACGCCGATCACGGCTTGCGCGGTATTGTCCAGCGTGAAGTTTTCGGGTGCTGCGAAGGTGAAGCCGAGCTTGGGATGCAGGAACCTGCGGCCGCGAACGAATCCTTCGCTCGGATCCTCGCCGTAGACGATGTTGTCGATCGCGGCGAGATAGGTATCGCGATCGCGTTCGTTGGACTCGGGCGAGGTGTACTGCCTTGCGGTGTTCTGCGCGTTCGCCACGCGCTCGGGCGTTGCCGGGTGCGACGACAGGAAGTCCTGCACGCGCGGGTCGACCGAGGTCTTTCCCGCCTTCAGTTCGGCATTGCGTTCCATCGACGTCAGGAATCGCGCCGCGCCGTAGGGATCGAAATGGGCGCGCGACGAAATGCCGACGCCGATGCCATCGGCCTCGAACTCCTGGGCGCGCGAAAAGCTTGCCATCGTCAGCTTGGTTTTCGCCAGCGCCAGCGCGGTCAAATCGGGATCGCTGCCCATCTCGGTGACGACGCGGGTGACGACGGCGGCCTGCCGCGCTTGATCCTCGCGGATCGAGGCGTGCTTTGCCAGCACATGCGCCATCTCGTGGCTCAGCACCGAGGACAATTCGGAGGTGTCGCAGGCCAGCGCGATCAGGCCGCGCGTCACATAGAGCTGGCCGGTCGGCAGCGCGAACGCATTCACCGCGCCCGAATTGAGGATCGTCACCTTGTAGGCCTGATCGGGACGATCCGACGCCGCAACCAGCCGATCCACCGTCTTGCCGATCAGGGCTTCGAGTTTCGGATCGTCATAGGCCCCGCCATAGGAGGACAGGATCCGCTCGTGCTCCTTTTCGGCGGCCGGGCTTTGGATGACCGTGCGATTGGGCTTGGCAGGGCTCGCCGCCGGGGCCGACGCGGCCTGGAATCGTGTGATATCGCCGCAGGCGGCAAGCGCGAACGCAGCGCACAGCACGATGGGCGCAGCCCAAAGCCGGTGGCTCATTCCTACCTCGCGCCGTCCCGCACAATCCACCACGTCGCCACTCTGTCGCTACTTTTATGTGTCCAGCGAGCTGGATCATGATCCGATCAGGCTGAACGGATTATGATCGCATCTCTATGTTTCAGCATGTTCTCCGCGCAAACGGCCTTTGTCTGTCGCGAGGGAAACCGGGTTCCGCCTGCGCCAAGGCGGCCCTCCGGCTCCGGATCATGCTCTTAGTTTCCGCCAAGTAACTCAATTTGCCCCACCCGGACCACTTCAATTCGTGGCCCGCCACGCGTCTCAACGAAGCCCCGGACGCGAATCCGCCGATTTTCGAGGGACTTAGGCACCATCCCGGCGGCCTCGAAAACAGGTAGCACCCGCCTTGAAATAGTTACAGCAAAATCCCGCGTCCAGTTCCGCCCGAAGTTCAGGTAAGTCGTTGCCCCCGCCTGCCGGACGGACAAAACCTTGCCCTCGACCAGCGTAAAGCGCCCGATCCCGGCCAAAATATCGCCCGGACTTTCGGTGTTTTTTATGGCGGCGGGATCGCCCCAGATGCCGCGTTTGGCCTGGCGCGCCGCGGCTTCGGCGGCCGTCAGGACCCCGGCACATTCCTTGTCGGTTACGGTGGCGGAAACCAGGGCCTCACCCTGAGCCAAAAGCTCCGCCTGCACCAGGGTTTCGGCGGGAGCCAGGAACACGAAGGCAGGCTGGCGGCCATAACGATCCGGCGAGTCATCTTCGCCGCGCAACTTTACTTCGCGATCGCTCAGCATCGTGGCCAGCGCCGGGGCGCGGTTTGCCGCGGGCTTTTCCGGGGAAACCGGCTCGATGCCGGCGAGGCGGACTTCGCGGCCGTCCTGCAGGCGAAAGCTGCGCGCATCGATGATGGTGGCGACCCGGCCCTCGCCTTGCGGTTCGAAGGCGCAACCCGCGGCGATGGCCGGGGTGACGGCGGCAGCGAACAGGAGACTGCAGAGCGCGATCGCCGCCCGGCGCGCGCATTGAAGTTCGAAAGCTTTTGCCGACGCGTGCATGGCGACCTGTTCATGCCAACGATTCATTCCGCTTGACGGAAAGACGCAAACTACCGCGGCTTGCCGCTCGCTGACGCATACGGCATGATTGCGATGATGGAAATAACGGTCGCGACTTCAATGCGGCGGGTCGACAGGGAGGCTTTCATGAGACGGGTTCTTACCGGTATTCTCGGCGCGGCGCTGGCGGTTGCCGCCACCGCGGCGTGCGCGCAAGGCAAGCCCCCGCTCAAGCTCGGCGGCATCCTCGACATGTCCGGGCTTTACGCCGACATCACGGGGCCCGGGAGCGAATTGGCCGCGAAAATGGCGGCGGAAGATTTCGGCGGCGAGGTGCTCGGCCGCAAAATAGAGATCCTCGCGGCCGATCATCTCAACAAGGCCGACCTTGCCGCCAATATCGCCCGCGACATGCTCGACAATCAGGGCGTCGAGATGATCTATGACGTGGCGGCGTCCGCAACCGCGCTCGCGGCCGGCGAGATCGCCAAAGCGCGCAACAAGATCGTGATATTCAACGGACCCGGATCGATCCGCCTGAGCAACGAGGCCTGCGGTCCCTACACCGTGCATTATGTCTTCGACACCTTCGCGCAGGCCAATGTGACGGGTCTCGCCGCCGTCAAGCAGGGCCTCGATACCTGGTTCTTCATCACGGCCGATTACGCCTTCGGCCACGATCTTGAGAAAGACACCGCCAATGTCGTGCTGAAGTCCGGCGGCAAGGTGCTGGGCAGCGTCAGGCACCCGCTCAACACCGCTGATTTCTCGTCCTATCTGCTGCAGGCGCAGGCCTCCAAGGCCAAGGTGATCGGGCTTGCCAATGCCGGCGGCGACACCATCAATACGATCAAGCAGGCAGCCGAATTCGGCATCATGAAGGGCGGCCAGAAGCTGTCGCCGCTGCTCGCCTTCGTCACCGATATCGACAGTGTCGGGCTGCAGACCGCACAGGGATTGCTGCTCGCCGAGGCGTGGTACTGGGACCTCAACGACGACACCCGCGCCTTTTCCAAACGCTTCATGGCGCGCATGGGACGGGTGCCGACCGGCGCACAGGTCGGCGTATATTCGTCGGTCATGCACTATCTGAAGGCGGTGAAGGCCGCGGACACCACGGATGCGGCCGCCGTCATGAAGATCATGAAGGACACCCCGATCAACGACGTGTTCGCCAAAAATGGCCGGATCCGCGAGGACGGCCGCATGGTGCACGACATGTATCTGTTCGAGGTCAAGAAGCCGTCGGAGTCGAAAGGCCGCTGGGATGATTACAAGCTGCTGGCGACCATTCCCGGCAATGAGGCGTTCCAGCCGCTCGAACAGTCACGCTGCCCGCTGGTGAAGAAATGACGGAGTGACGAAGTCACGCAGTCATTCCGGGATGGTGCGTTAGCACCAGACCTCAGATGCGCAATTGCGCATCGGGGAATCTCGAGATTCTCGGATGTGCATTGCACATCGTAGTTCGATGCTTTGCATCGCCCCGGAATGACTGCTTCTTGCTTCGCTTCGCTCGCAATGACGGTGAAGCCGCTTTCGCGGATGACGACCGGTGATATAGATGCAGCGGACGCACCTTAAGGAATCCTCCTCATGCAAAGCCCCCGCGAAATTCTGGCCGACCTCTGGACCCTGGCCGGCGGCGATCCTGCCGCGTTCCATGCCGTCACGCTGACCGGAGAAGAGCCGCAACTGCCGTCGTCGTTTCGCGTCGCCGCCGCGGCGCAAGCCAGTATCGCCGCGGCCGGGCTCGCTGCCGCGCATATCTGGCAATTGCGCAGCCGGCAAAGCCAGGATGTCGCGGTCGACATGCGCCACGCCGTGGTCGAATGCCGCAGCGAGCGCTATTTGCGCGTCGACGGCAAACCGCCTCCGCCGGCCTGGGATGCCATCGCCGGCGTCTACCAGACCCGCGATCGGCGCTTTGTGCGGCTGCATACCAATTTCCCGCATCACCGCGATGCCGTCTGCCGGGTTCTCAACTGCACGGCCGAACGTGACGATGTTCAGGCCGCGCTGATGCAATGGGACGCGGAGGCCTTCGAGACCGCGGCCTATGCCGCTGATGGCGTGGTCGCGATGATGCGCTCCCATGACGAATGGTCTGACTTGCCGCAGGCCAAGGCGCTGGCCGCATTGCCGCTGATATCGATCGAAAAAATCGGTGAGGCCGCGCCAAAACCCTGGCCCAAGGGGGATCGTCCGCTCGCGGGCCTGCGCGTGCTCGATCTGTCGCGGGTGATCGCCGGTCCCGTCGCGGGACGCACGCTCGCCGCGCACGGCGCCGACGTGCTGTTGATCTCAGGCCCGGATCTGCCGGCGATCCCGTGGCTGACCATCGACACCGGCCGCGGCAAGTTGACGAGCTTTCTCGACCTGAAGCACGAGCAGGGGCGGGCAGGCTTGCGCGATCTCTTGGCGAGCGCCGACATTTTCTCGCAAGGCTATCGCCCGAGTTCGCTGGCTCACCTCGGCTTCTCGCCGCAGGAGGCGGCGCGGATCAATCCGGGCATGGTCTTCGTATCGCTCTCGGCCTATGGCCACGCCGGACCGTGGGCTGAACGCCGCGGCTTTGACTCGCTGGTGCAGACCGCAACCGGCTTCAACCACGCCGAAGGGCAGGCCGCCGGCATCGATGGGCCGAAGGAATTGCCGGCGCAGATCCTCGATCACGCCACCGGTTATCTGATGGCGTTCGGCGCCATGATGGCAAAGGCGCGCCAGTCGCGCGAAGGCGGCAGCTGGCATGTCCGTGTGTCGCTGGCGCAGACCGGACGATGGCTGTGGAATCTCGGTCGTGTTGCCGATGGTCTTGCGACCGAAGATTTGCGGGGTGAGGCGATCCGCCCCTTTGTCGAAGAGGTGGCTTCCGGCTTTGGCCCGCTGCGGTCGATCCGCCATTCGGCGCAGCTATCGAAAACGCCCGCATTCTGGGCGCGCCCGGCGATGCCGCTCGGCAGTCACCCGCCGCATTGGCCGGAACGTGGCTGAGGGCGCTCGCCCCATGTGGGCACATGCCCATGGTCTCTGCCCACTCTGATTGTGGTTGACGCGATGTGCCGGCCGTCCCTTGATGGCATCCAGGGATGAAACCGCTGGGAGGTCGCCATGCGGATCGCGGAACGCCAGACTCAAACCAGGACGTCTGATCAGATCCTGGGAGAAATCCGGGACTATTGCCGCGCGACGCAAACTGCCGAATCCACCTTCGGACGATTGGTCGTCAACGATGGCAAGCTGGTCTCGCGATTGCGCGACGGCGCCCGGATCACCACCGGCACGCTCGACAAGGTCCGTGCCTATCTGGCCGAGCGTCGCAGCGCGCCATCGTCCGGATCAAGCGAGCCGTCTGCGGCAGCGAAGTCCGGCAACGAGGTCGTTGCCGCCACCAGCCCAACGCCACCCGGCTTCCGGTTTTTCGACAACCGGCAGAAATATCTTCTGTTTGTCTCGACCTGCAGCGAAAAGACCGAGATCGCCAACCGCGTCTCGCTCGAGCTCGGCAATCTGCAGCCGTCGCCGCCGGCGCTTCGGATATTTGACGCCGGTGTCGGCGACGGCACCGTGCTGTCGCGCGTGATGCGGGCGGTGCACGCCCGCTTCCCAACCATGCCGCTTTATGTCGTTGCCAAGGAGATCAGTTACGAGGACGTGCGGCTGATGCTCGAGAAGATGGCGGATCGTCTGTTCGAGCACCCGGCCACCGTGCTGGTCATGACCAATCTCTATTACGCCGAGGCGCCCTGGCTGACGCCGCGCTCGGCGACCTCGGCGCAAAGCCTGATCTGGAAGGATGTCGCGCTGTCGGGCAACACCGCGCACGGCTTTGCCGAACAGATCGGACAGCTTGAAGGGTTCTTGGCCGAAAACTGGCGCGCCGGGATCAGTCCGACCACGGGCAATCCGGTCTATATGCGCCCCATTATCCTGACATTGCGGCGGGAGGATCACTCGTTTCTGCTTGATCCGATCATGCCGCGGCCCGGCCGCGTGATGGCCGATTACGATCTGGTCATCGCCTCGCAGCCTTATCGGGCGCGCGCCAGCGTCGAATTCAAGGCCTCGAAGGTGGTGACCCCGCTGGTCCGGTCGCTGCGGCCCGGTGGCCGGCTGATCGGTATCCATTCGCACGGACACGACCCCGGCATCGAGATCATCGAAGAGGTCTGGCCGGGCGACGATCCCTTCAAGACCGATCGCTACGCCATCCTGCGTCAGGTCAAGCACGAGCTGGGCGCCGCGGCGCGGCACTACAATTTCAACGCTTCCTCCGACGCCCGTTCGATCTTTCGCTATCGCATGCACACGCTTCCGGACGAGGTCAGCGGGCCGATCGGAACGTCGACCCTGTTCGCAGCCTGGAATGCTGCGATCTATGTCGCGCAGATCGAGGATGTCAGGCTGTCGGAGGTCGTTCGTGACGGCCGCTACCTCGAAGCCACCGACCGGGTGCTGAAAAAGTACGGCGGCCTGTGGTTCAACGATGAAACCTATGTGATCTCGCACCGCCGCGCGTAAACATGATCCCGGGATTGGGCCATGACCGCATCTGATCAGGCTTCGTCCGGCGAACTCGCCGTGCTGCTTCAGGCGGCCTCGGTCGAGGTTTCGTCACGCGGCAATCAGCTGCCGGAGTTGCGGGACAATTTCCGTCCCGGCACAGACGTCACGATCACCTTCCTGCCCGGCGACAATTATCGGCACAATGTCGAGACGGCTGCCGCGTTGCGCCGCGCCGGCTTCAACCCGGTGCCCCATCTAGCGGCGCGCGAAATGCCGTCGCACGAGGCACTCGAGGACTTTCTGGCGCGGGCGCGAGGCGAGGCGGACGTCACGCGCCTTGTTCTGATCGCCGGCGATGTCGTGGCTGCGAAGGGCCCGTACCGGTCGAGCCTCGATGTTTGCGCCAGCGGATTGATCGAAGGGCGCGGCATCGCGCGGTTAAGCGTTGCCGGCCATCCCGAAGGCCATCCCTATCTGACAGCGGCCGCGGCCTTGAAAGGCTTCGAGGCCTGGAGCGATTGGGGGCAGCAGACCCAGATCCGCATCGATGTCATGACGCAGTTTTGCTTCGAAAGCGCGCCGATCCTGGGCTTTATCGGCGAACTCGACGCGCGCGGCGTCAACTTGCCCGTCATCGTCGGTCTTGCAGGTCCGGCGAGCACTGCCACGCTGATGAAATTTGCACTGCGCTGCGGCATCGGCAATTCAATGCGGTCGTTGCGCGGCCAGATCGGCCGCTTCAGCCGGCTCTTGACGGATACCGGGCCGGACGACGTCGTGCGCGGTTTGCAATCGGCGCCCCAAACCGCGACGGCGTCGATTGCCGGATTCCATCTGTTTCCCTTCGGCGGATTGCGCAAGGCCGCCAATTGGTTGCGCGGCTATCCTCAGGAAACGCTGCGGCCCATGGAGCAGCTGGCATCGCGAGCCGATTGTCAAAAATCGTAAAGTCGCGCCGGATTGTCGACCAGGATCTTCTTGCGGACGCCGGCGTCCGGCGCCCAGACCGGGAGCTGGTTGAACAGGCGGCCATCGTCGATCTGATACAGCGGCGTCAGCTCGGTCGCTGGCCTTCCCGACGACGAATTCGGGTGCGGCCAATCCGTGCCCCAGACGATGCGGTCGGCGTTCGCCGCGATCAGCGCGCGCGCGAACGGCACCGCGTCGGGATAATCGGGCGCGAGTTTCGACAACCGGTAGGCGCCGGAGATTTTCACATAGGCCTTGCCCATTTGTACCAGCTCGACGAGATCCGCCCAGCCCGGTTGCTCCAGACCGAGCGAGGACTCCGCGCCGCCGAAATGGTCGAACACGACAGGCACCGGGGAGGTGGCGACGAGATCCTTGACCGCCGGGATCAGGGCAAGGTTGGTATAGACTTGGACATGCCAGCCGCGCGCCTTCACGCGGGCGATTGCGGCCTGCAGCCGCGCGCGTCCCACGCCGGGATCGTTGACGCCGCTGGTGGCGAGGTTGATCCGGATGCCGCGGATGCCCGCCTGTCCCATGGCGTCAAGATCGCTCTCGGGCGTCTTGTCGTCGATCACGGCAACGCCGCGCGCGGTGTTGCCGCGGAACTTGATGCCGAAAAGCGTGGCCGAATTGTCCGTCCCATAGACGCTCGGCGTCACGATCACCACGCGTTCGATGTGCAGCGCCTTGTGCAGGGCCGCCATTTCTTCGGGGGAAGCCGGCTCCGGCGTGTAGACGCGGCCGGCGAAGAACGGAAACTTTGCGGGATCGCCGTGAATGTGGGTGTGGCAGTCGCAGGCCCCCGCAGGAACGTCGAAGTTTACCGGCGTCGAGGGTTGTGACGCCTTTGCAAGCGTGGTTCGGTTGGGCATGGCTACTCCGGCGGCGATTGAGGCAAGCAGAAGGTGGCGTCTGTTGAGCATGGGTCGTCTCCTCTATTTTCTTGATTGCTTTATTCGGCGGCGGCAGCTGCATTCGCGCGTGCGATGGCGGCGGGATCGCCCGCCGCGCGCGCGGCAAAGAAGGTGATGACCGCGCATGCGAGCGAGCAGGCGGCGAGGAAATACAGCCCGGCTTCGAAACTGTTGGTGGAAGTCTTGATCCAGCCGACGATGAAGGGACCGAAATAGCCGCCAAGATTACCTGTGGCATTGATCAACGCGATCGCGCCGGCCGCCGCCGTGCCGGTGAGGAACATCGACGGCATCGGCCAGAACGCCGCGCGCGAGCCGTAAATGCCGACGGTGGCGGCGGACATTCCCAGCAGCGCCCAATAGGAAGCGCCCGACCAGGCCGCGAAGGCGAGCCCGAGGGCGCCGACGATCGAGGCCGCGATCAGATGCCAGCGGCGCTCCTTGTTGCGGTCGGACGACCAGCCCCAGGCGATCAGGCCGATGGTGCCGATGATGTAGGGCACCGACGACACCAGGCCGGTCATCATGTTGGTGAGGCCGATACCCTTGATGATTTGCGGCATGAAGAAAACGATGCCGTAATTCGCAGTGACGCTCATCAGATAGATCGCCGAAAGCGCAACGACGCGGGGGTCGGCCAATGCCCGCATCAGCGTCAGGCGGCCGGCGCTTTCGACCTGACGGTTTTCGCCGTCGATCCGCGTTTGCAGCCAGTTTTTTTCCTCGGTCGCAAGCCAGTCGGCGCGCGCCGGCCGGTCCGTCATGACCCTGAGTATGACAAGACCGAGCAGGATGGCGGGCAATGCCTCGATGATGAAGATCCACTGCCAGCCCCTCAGTCCGAGCATGCCATCCATTCCAAGAATGGCGGCGGAGACAATCGATGCCACCGCGTTGGCGACCGGTTGCGCGATAAACAGGGTCGAGATCACCCGGCCGCGATATTCGGAGGGAAACCAGTAGGTGAAATACAGGATCATACCGGGGAAGAACCCGGCCTCGGCCGCCCCAAGCAGGAAGCGGATGACCAGGAAGCTTGTCGGCCCGGTGACGAGCGCGGTGAGACCGGAAATGATCCCCCAGGAGATCATGATCCGCGCGATCCAGATCCTCGCCCCGACCTTTTCCAGAATCAGATTGCTCGGAATCTCGAACAGGAAATAGCCAAAGAAGAAGATTCCCGCACCCCAACCGTAGATGTAGGCGCTGAAGCCGAGGTCCTTGTTCATGGTCAGCGCCGCGAAGGAAATATTGCTGCGATCGATATAGGCGATGCAGTAGGCCAGCGCGACCAGAGGCAGCAGCCGCCATGATACCTTGGCGATGGTCCGGCGCTCGGTTGCCTGCGTATCCTGCGCAGTCGCCATGATACTTCTCCCGCTCGGCGCTTGCGCTGCGCCTGTTGATTATCGACAGCGTGAACTTTTCCTAACGCGTCCGCAAGCCGGCTGTGAAGGACCAGTTGACGCTTCCGGATCACGTCCCGCTTAGCCGAGTTCCTCCGCGACCACCTTGCGGACGGCCGCTCGCTCGGACATTCGGTTTCGGTGATCCCGGACCTTCGGAAATCGCGCGGGATCGACGCTGTCGGCCTCCATCCATTGCGCCAGCGTGAACAGGTAGGGGTCGCAGATCGTGTAGCTTTCGCCCATCACCCATGGCCCTCGCAGCATTTTCTGGTCGATCAGCTCGAAGCAGGCTGCCACGGAGTCCGGCACCTTGCGTTTCATCGCCTCTATTGCGGCCGGATCATCGGCCCAGCGAGTTCCTCGCATGCGGTGGGCATGGGCCACATGTACCGTCGAGCACAGATAGCTGTTGAAAGCCTGCACCTCGGCAAAGCGGAAGGGATCATCCAGCGGCGCGAGGTTCGCCTTCGGAAAGCTCTGGGCGATGAAGGCCAGCATCGCCGGCGTTTCCGTCAGTATTCCCCGCTCGGTCACCAAAGCCGGGACGCGCCCCTTGGGATTGATGGCGAGGTATTCCGGCGAGCGCTGTTCATTGACGGCGAAGTTGATCCGAACGGTCGAATATTCGGCACCGGCTTCCTCCAATGCGATATGAGAAGCCAGCGCGCAGGTGTGAGGCGCAAAATACAGTTTCATCATCGTGCTTTCCCCTGAAGTGACGGAAGTTTCGGAGGCCTGCAAATGTAAACCAGTCCAGAGAAGTGCGCCAAGCGTTCATTCCGGGGCGACGGGCCTTGCCCTGGCAGCCCACGACCGCTCCCGAATGACGTTGCAAATCTGGAACTTGTATTCGCTGAAAAAGCTCTCGACCCCGCGCCTTTTTGCCGTGCGATGCTCGGGATCGAGGCGCCACTTCTGGAGCGCTTCCTCGGATTCGAATTCGACGATCGTCACCCGCTCGCCGTCGTCCGCCACAAAGCCCTTGTGCGAGATGTAGCCGGGCATCGCGCGCGCC
>JBKQRS010000435.1:0-4661 GCA_052143915.1 Bradyrhizobium sp. | reverse complement strand
CTTGCCAAAGACTTCGAGGCATCCATTGCCAGTGCGGAAGCCTGGGTCCTGATTGCGAGCATCCGCCTGCTTTCCCGCCGCTTGGCAAGAACCTGATATGCCAATTACCTATTTTGAGTCAGACTCTCAGGATGAGGTCCTCCAAACCCTCATGGTGAGGAGCGCGGCAAAGCTGCGCGTCTCGCACCATGAGGCCATTGAATTCCACGGCAAGCAAGAACGACATGGCCAAAGACACCACCGGGCGGCTGCACGTCACTGTCAAGACCGGCGGCAAGCGCAAGCTGTCGTCAAAGCTCTGGCTGGAGCGTCAGCTCAACGATCCCTATGTGGCGCAGGCCAAGCGCGAAGGCTTTCGTTCGCGCGCGGCCTACAAGCTGATCGAGATCGACGACAAATATCACTTTCTTAAAGCCGGCATCACCGTGGTCGATCTGGGTGCTGCGCCCGGCGGCTGGAGCCAGATCGCCGCCAAGCGTGTCGGCATCGCCAACGGCAAGGGCAGGGTGGTGGCCATCGACCTCCTGGAAATGCCCGAGATACCGGGCGTCACGTTCGCGCAGCTGGATTTCCTGGCGGACGATGCACCTAGCCGGCTGATCGGGATGATGGAGGGCCGCGCCGATGTCGTGATGTCCGACATGGCGGCGAACACCACGGGACATCGCAAGACCGACCAGTTGCGCATGATAGGTCTGGTGGAGGCGGCGGCCGCGTTCGCCGCCGAGGTCCTGAAGCCCGGCGGAACCTTCCTGGCCAAGACCTTTCAAAGCGGCGCTGACGCCGAGCTGATGACGCAGCTAAAGCGCGACTTTACCAGCGTCCGCCACGTCAAGCCGGCCTCGAGCCGCCAGGACTCCTCCGAGCGCTACGTGCTGGCGATGGGATTTCGGGGAGAAGCGAGACCGCAGCCCTGAACTCCGCCGTCATTGCGAGCGAAGCGAAGCAATCCATCAGGCCGCGAAGAAAGATTGGATTGCTTCGTCGCTGCCGCTCCTCGCAATGACGGGGAGAGATTCATCCCGCCTCTACCCCAGCCGCTGATCCCTGGCGTTCTGGGTTTCCTCGCTTGCCACCTTGACCGCCGCCTTCGCCGCGCCCTTGCGACTCGAAATTTCGACCGCCTTGCGGCCGGAGATTTCGTGACCGGCATCGTCGGGCATTTGCCAGAAGAACCAGGCCGACACCGCCGAGATGATCGAGACCACGAGGAAGGCCGGCGCGAAATCAGCCGCGCTCAGCACCTCGACATGACGCAACAGCATGGTGGATTCGACCGAGAACGCTCCGACCGCGACGCCGGCGGAAATCGCCAGCTGCTGGTTGACGCTGACGAGCGTAGTGGCCCGGCTCATCTGGGCCGGCTCGACCTCGGCGTAAGCGACCGTGTTGATCGAGGTGAACTCCAGCGAGCGGAAGAATCCGCCGACCACCAGAATGATCATGATCAGAAGCAGCGGCGTGGTAACCGTAAACAGCGCGCAGGCGCCGAGGAAAACCGAACTGACGACGGCATTGATGGTCATCATGTTGCGGAAGCCGAAGGTTCGGATGATGCGCGCGGCCAGCGTCTTCATGCCCATGGCGCCGACGGCGGAGGCGAACGTGACGAGGCCCGAGCGGAACGGCGACAGGCCGAATCCGACCTGCATCAACAGCGGCAGCAGAAACGGCAGCGCGCCGATGCCCAGCCGGAACAGGAAGCCGCCGAGAATGCTGGCGCGCATGGTCGGCAACCGCAGCAATGCGAAATCCAGCACCGGCGAAGCGGTTCGCCTGGCGTGGATCACGTAGAGCGTCATCGAGATCGAGCCGATCGCCACCAGCGCCGCGACGATCGACCATGGCAGCAGATTGAGGCCCGCGACCGAGAGCCCGAAGGCAATTCCGCCAAGCCCGATGCCGGCCAGCACCATGCCGTAAAGATCGAAGCGCTCGGGGTCTTCGCTCTTGATCGGGTCGATGTAGCGCAGCGCCATGAAAATGCCGAGCAGGCCGATCGGAATGTTGATCAGGAAGATCCAGTGCCAGGAGAAGTAGGTGGTGATGAATCCCCCGAGCGGCGGGCCGACCACCGGCCCCACCAGCGCCGGCACCGTGACCCAGGCCATGGCGTTCACCAGCGCGCTCTTGTCGATCGAGCGCAACAGCACCAGCCGTCCGACCGGCGTCATCATCGCCCCGCCGATGCCCTGCAGGATGCGCGCGATCACAAAATCGGTGACCGAGCCGGACAATGCGCAGCCGATCGAGCCCGCCATGAAGACGGCGACGGCGCCGGAGAACACCAGGCGCGGGCCGAAGCGGTCGGCGGTCCAGCCGCTGGCCGGAATGAATACCGCGAGCGACAACAGGTACGAGGTGATGGCGAGCTTCAGCGTCAGCGGGCTGGTGCCGATATCGGCGGCAATCGCCGGCAGCGATGTCGCAATCACCGTCGAATCCATGTTCTCCATGAACAGGGCGGTGGCGACGATCAGCGGGATCAGGCGTTCTTTGTTCATGGAGATTTTGGACAAGGCGAGAAAGGGGCGATGGCGTGGCAAGAAGTGGGCAACATATCTCGTGGCCCGCGCATCCTATTGGTGAACTCGTAAACCACCTAAGAAATGCTGGGTCAGCAATTTCAATGGTTTCCGAGGGAAAGTTTCCTTGGAGCTTCGGTTCCCATCTACTGCCCTTTGCGCGGAAACCTTAACAGGCGATGCGTCGCATGGCTCCTCCGCTCGATATGCTTGATAAAAGCTTGCCTCACGCGGCGCATTGTGGGACTAGGGCCCCGCCGAGCCGTCCGGCTCATCCCCTGTCAATTCTTTTAAGAAGGAAAGACCCGAAATGGGGTTTCGTTTGTTGTTTGTTTTCGCGATTGTATTTGGATTAGCTCCCGCCGAGGCTTCCGCCGAGGGTCTTTTGCATCGCGCGTCGTGCACCGTCGTCCGCTATTACGTCGCGAAGTATAGCGCGGAGGCGGCGGAGGCCTATGCGCGCAGCAAGGGTGCTACCGAGGCGGAGATTACGGCCGCCCGGCGCTGCCTCAATGGCGCCCCAGCACGGACGATTCGTACCGCTCAGGAAATCAACTAACAGAATTCGTGTGGAGCGCGGCAGCGCCGCGCCCGCCGATCCCGGCGGTGGCGGCCCGGCGTTTCCGGCCCGCCGCGCGTTATCCGCGTTGAGGCGGAATTTGGGGCCGCGGCCCCTTTGATTCGTCATGGTGGCGTGCTATCGACCACCGCCAACCCTACCGATGGGCTCCGATTCGACGGTGAAGCCGGTTGCTTCGCCGGCGTATCCGCTCATCCCGGGATCATATCGCGGCCAGAGGCCGCCGAATGGAGTTGGTAATGGCGCAGGTGCAGGGACTTCAGGGGATACGCGAAGCCTATACGTTCGACGACGTGCTTCTGAAACCCGGTCTTTCGGACATCCTGCCCGGCGATGCCGATATCCGCTCTTTCGTCACCCGCGCCATTCCGCTCAACATTCCCATCATCGCCTCTGCGATGGATACCGTCACCGAAGCGCGCATGGCGATCGCGATGGCGCAGGCGGGCGGCATCGGCGTCATTCACCGCAATTTTGATCCCGATGGCCAGGCCGCCCAGGTGCGGCAGGTCAAGAAGTATGAATCGGGAATGGTGGTCAATCCGTTGACGATTGGTCCGGATGCGATGCTGTCGGACGCGCTGGCGCTGATGAATGATCACGGCTTCTCCGGGATTCCGGTGGTCACGGGCGGCGGCGAGGGCAGGCCGGGAAAGCTGGTGGGCATTCTCACCAACCGCGACGTGCGGTTTGCCACCGATCCAAGACAAAAGGTCTCCGAGCTGATGACGCATGAAAACCTCGTGACGGTGCGCGAGGGCGTCAGCCAGGACGAGGCCAAGCGCATGCTGCACAAGCATCGCATCGAAAAGCTTTTGGTGGTCGATGATCAATACCGCTGCGTCGGATTGATCACCGTCAAGGATATGGAAAAGGCGGTCGCGCATCCACTCGCCTGCAAGGATGCGCAGGGCCGCCTGCGGGTCGCGGCCGCGACCACCGTCGGCGAGGGCGGCTATGAACGCACCGAGCGGCTGATCGATGCCGGCGTCGATCTGATCGTCGTTGACACCGCGCACGGCCATTCCTCGCGGGTGCTGGAAGCCGTCAACCGCATCAAGCGGCTTTCCAATGCGGTCCAGGTGATCGCCGGCAATGTCGCCACGAAAGAAGGCGCCCAGGCGCTGATCGACGCCGGTGCGGACGCGATCAAGGTCGGCATTGGTCCGGGTTCGATCTGCACCACGCGCATCGTCGCGGGCGTCGGCGTACCGCAGCTCACCGCGATCATGGACACGGTGGAGGCGGCAAAGAAAGCCGACGTGTCCGTGATCGCCGATGGCGGCATCAAATATTCCGGTGACCTCGCCAAGGCGCTGGCCGCGGGTGCCGATATCGCCATGGTCGGCTCCCTGCTCGCCGGCACCGACGAGACGCCGGGCGAGGTGTTTCTGTGGCAGGGCCGCTCCTACAAGGCTTATCGCGGCATGGGGTCGGTGGGGGCAATGGCGCGCGGTTCCGCCGACCGCTACTTCCAGCAGGACATCAAGGACACGCTGAAGCTGGTGCCGGAGGGCATCGAGGGGCAGGTGCCCTACAAGGGCCCGGTCGCCAAC
>JBKQRS010000434.1:0-9101 GCA_052143915.1 Bradyrhizobium sp. | reverse complement strand
GAACGCCAGCAACAAATAGAACAGCACGTTATAGACCAGCGAACGCAAGAAAATGGAGACCATCGATAACCCGATCAGTTGGCTTGGGCCGTCGCCGGTTTGTGCGGCGCGAGGGAATCGGTCGGCTGTTCCGCGACCTCGCGCATCATTTCCAGACCGGCATCGGCCAGGCGTACCCGCACTTCGGCGGCGACGTATTTGACATACTCCGATAGCAGTAGCCGCACCGTCGCGCTATTCGTCCACCACGGTTCGTCGCGCCATTTGTCGCCGACCACCGCAAATGGAATCAGAGTGACATCGGGCATCGCATGCGACAATTCGACGATCGCTCGCGGCATATGGTAATTCGAAGTTACCACGATCAGCGACTTGAAGCCGCGCTCGTGCGCCCAGCGCCGCGTCTCCGCCGCATTGCTGCGGGTGTTGACCGCGGAGCGGTCGAGATCGACGCAGCAACGCAGCAACGACTGATTGTCGGTCAGGGAGCGCGAAATGTCGCTTGCGGCGTTGGTGGGGTGTACGCCGGAGATCAACAAGCGCTTGCCGTAACCGTCGGCCAGCAATTCCATCGCGTCGGACACGCGCGATGACCCGCCGGTGAGTACCACGATGCCGTCGGCCGTGCCGGCGGGCTTCGTTTCGGCCCCACGCAACTGCGAAAGAAACCCGGCGAAGCCGATCGCCGCAGCCACGAACGCGATCGCCAGCACCGCGACGACCGTGGCGCGCAGCCAGTTTCGCGGCGCGGCCATCGGCGCGGCAGGCGATTTATCGTTGGGCGGCCGGTTCATGCTGATCTGGTGATCCTTCCCCGTTCAAGTCTAGAAGTTTTTCGGACGAAGTGGAGTCCGGAAGGGCACGGCATTGCCGCGTCAGTCGATGTCGTCGAGCGTGGCGAACAGCGTCCGCCGCGATGCCCAGGCCGTGATCGCTGCGATCAGCACCGCCTGCGCCGCGAGCGCCAGATAGCCTGAGGGGCGCAGCGAAAAGGTCCCCAGTAGTGCGACGAATTGGTCCCCTACGGGCGTGCCCGAGAACCAGCCGGCGATCGATTCGGAGAACCCGAACAGAAGCATCGCGATGCCACCGCCGATTAGCCCGCCTTCCAGACCGAGCCGAAGAAAATGCCGCAGGAACCTGTTGGCAATATAGCGGTCCCCCGCGCCCACAAAGTGCAGGACTTCGACGATCGGGCGATTCGCCGCCATCGCACCGCGTGTCGCAAACGACACCGAAATGATGGTCGCGATAATCACCAGTGCCAGGATTCCGATGCCGGCGATTACGGTAGCGCCGGTCATCGACCGCATCCGCTCGATCCAGGCGCGGTGATCGTCGACGCTGGCCGAAGGCGTCACCTGCCTCACCCGGCGGCGCAGCGCCTCCAGATCGAGCGTGGTTCCCGGTTGCACCCGCGCGACAATCACGCGCGGCACCGGCAGATCGTCGAGCGAAAGTCCGCTGCCGAGCCACGGCTCCAGCAGTTTGGCGGATTCCTCCCTGGTGAAAGGCCGGACCTCGACGATGCCGGGCTGCGCCCGTGTCGCTTCAGCCACCGCCGCCGCGTCGCGGTCGAGATCGCGCCCTGGCGTGGGGCGCACCTGGATGGTGATTTCGGTCGCGACCTCCGATTGCCACTCCGCCGCCGACGCGCTCACGAGCAACACCGCGCCGGTGGTCATCGATGCGAGGAAGGTCATGATGGCGACGACCGCGACCAATGCGCGGCCGGCGATCGAGGCGCGGGGCACGATCGGCGACATATTGCGCGCCCGCGCCGGCACCTGCGGACGCTCGCGTCCGAGGTCCATCAACGGGCCAAGCTGATGATCGGTCCTACTCATAGATATGCAACCGTCCCTGGTGCAGCACCAGCCGTCGCGCGTCATATTGATCCATCAGGGTCATATCATGGGTTGCGATGATGACCGCGGTGCCGGACTTGTTCAGCTCGATGAACAGCCGCAGCAATCGCCGCCCCAGGGTCGGATCGACGTTGCCGGTCGGCTCGTCCGCCAACAACAGATGCGGCCGCGAGATCACGGCGCGTGCAATCGCCGCCCGCTGCTTCTCGCCGCCTGACAGGACCGGCGGCAGCGCGTCCATGCGTTCGCCGAGACCGACCCATTTCAGGAGATCGATGACCTCCTTGCGATAGCTCGACTCCTCGCGGCCCATCACGCGGAACGGCAGCGCGACGTTTTCATAGGTGGTCATGTGGTCGAGCAGCCGGAAGTCCTGCAATACGATTCCGATCCGCTTGCGCAGGTTGGCGATCTCATCCTTGCCGAGCAGCGAGACGTCATGGCCGAACAGGTTGACCAGGCCGCGGGTCGGCCGCAGCGACAAAAACAACAGCTTCAAAAGCGAGGTTTTGCCGGCGCCGGACGGGCCGGTGAGGAACTGGAAGGAATGGGCGGGAATCAGGAAATTGAGGTCGCGCAAAATCTCCGGGCCAAGCCCGTAACGCAATCCGACGTTTTCGAACCGAACCAAGCTCAGCTCCGTTCGATGAGGGGCGCGACCGGAAACCCGAAACCGGTTGCCCCCAGCCCGCTGGTTTCGTTGCGGCCACGAACCAAACAAAGTGGTTTTGCTTCGTTTATGGTTTCCGATTCGTTAACGGTCGCCTTGTAGCATTTCACCAGCGTCATTGTGGAGATTGGCTCCATGCACATCATTTGCCCTCATTGTTCAACGTCCTATGCCATTGATTTGGCTACTTTGGGCGCGGCTGGCCGCACCGTGCGCTGTTCCCGCTGCAAGGAGGTCTGGCTGGCCCGGCCGGAGGATGCGACCGAAATCCCAGCGCAGGCGCCTGCGATGGCGGAGGCCAGTCGACCGGATGCCGAGCAGGACGCCGCTGCCGAATGGGACGCTCTCGCGCGCGAGGAGGGCGGCGAGGCGGAGCAAACTCCGGTCGTCGACAGCCCCTCGATAGCAGGCGACTGGCAGGCCTCGGCCGAGGATGCAGGTTCGTCCGACACGGACTGGCCGTCAATCGCCCGAAACGACCTGCACGACACCGACGCCGCGGGCCGCCAACGCCCGTCATGGTTCCGAACGCTGTTAGGACCTAAGGCCTTCCTGCGCGGGCCGCGAAAGCCACCCGTCAGCCTCCCAACGGCCTGCGCCGCCATGGGGGCGCTGGTGCTGGCGCTCCTGATCTGGCGCGTCGACGTGGTGCGGTTGCTGCCGCAGACCGCCGCGTTCTACAAACTGGTCGGCCTCGACGTCAATCTGCGCGGACTGCGGTTCAAGGACGTCAAGATCACTTCCGAGACCGTGGAAGGCAAACCGGTGCTGGTGATCGAGGGTGTCATCACGGGCGAGGCCAGCAAACCGGTGGAATTGCCACGGCTGCGCTTCAGCGTTCGCGACGCGCAGGGCGCCGAGATCTATGCCTGGAATACGGTACTGGAACAGCCCGTGCTGAGACCCGGCGAGAAGGCCTGGTTCAAGTCGCGGCTGGCTTCGCCGCCGCCGGAAGGGCGTAACATTGACGTTCGCTTCTTCAGCAAGCGGGATCTCGCCGGCGGCCGTGTATGAGCGGCACCACCTGATCCCACTCACGAAACGGGTGCTTCGATGCCGCGCGTGCTGATCGTTGACGATGAGACTTCCATGCGCATGCTGGTGGCGCGCGCCATCGCCATGGATGGCCACGACATCGTCACCGCCGAAGACGGCGCCGAAGCGCTGGAGATCCTGGGCAACGAACAGGGTGCCTTCGATCTCTTGCTGACCGATATCCAGATGCCCGTGATGGACGGGATCGCACTGGCGCTGGCGGCCGCCCGCGATTTTCCCGACCTGACGATTTTGCTGATGACGGGCTTTGCCGACCAGCGCGAACGTGCATCGGGCCTCAATGCGATCGCCCATGACATCATCACCAAGCCGTTTTCGGTGGCCGATATCCGCACCGCGGTCGCTGATGCGCTGGCCGCGCGAAAGACCGGGTAACTTCAATAATCCTTCAGCAGGCGCTCGATGTAATCGAGTTCGATCTGCGGGCGCTGAGGATCGGCGAGGCGGCGGCGGAGCTCTTCCAGGATCCGGCGCACCCGCTGCACATCGATCTCACCGGGAATCTTCACCGTCAGATCGTCGCCGAATTCACGCCCGTGCAGCGGGCGCCCAAGTGGATCGCTCTGGTTACCGCCGCTCTGCTGGCGGCCCGCGCGGTTGCCGGGACCGTCGCCCTGGCCTTCGCCATCCCCCTGCTGCATGGCTTCTGCGAGGCTCTGGGCGCCCTTGCGCAGCGCATCCAGCGCCTTGCCCTGGGAATCAACGGCGCCGTCGGCATTGCCCTCACCGAGCTGGCTGCCGGCATCGCCCATCGCGTTGTCGGCTTCGCCGAGACCATCCTCGCCATCGCCTTGTTGCGGATCGCCGTCCTGACCCTGTTGGCCCTGCTGCCCCTTCTCGCCGCGCTGGCCCTGTCCCATGCCGCGCTTGGCAAGCTCTTCCTGCAATTTCCTGAGCCGGTCGCGCAGGCCCTGCTGGTCCTGCTGCAGATCGCTCATGCTCTGATCGCCCTGCTTGCCGCGCTGCCGGTCGCGCCGTGAATCCTGCCCCTGCTTGAAGGTCTTGTCGCGCAATTGCTGTTGTTTGCGGATCATGTCGCCGAGTTCGTTCAGCGCCTGCTCCATGTCACCGTCGCCGGACTGGCCGGGCTGCGCGAGTTGCAGGTTCTCCAGCATCTGCTGCAGCTGTTCGAGCAATTGCTTGGCAGCGTCCTTGTCGCCGGAGCGCGACAGCCGCTCCATGCGCTCGATCATGTTGTTGAGATCCTGCTGCCGCATCACCCTTGTGTTGGGGTCGAGCGGCCGCGCCAATGCTTGCGGGTTGTTACGCTGCTGTTCGGCGAGCTGGCGCATGAAATTATCCAGCGCCGCGCGCAGCTCCTGGGTAAGTTTCTTGATCTCTTCGTCGCTGGCGCCCCTTTCCAGCGCCTGCTTGAGCGCCTCCTGCGCAGCACGGAGCGCCTTGTCCACATCGGTGATGTTGCCATCCTCGATGGTGACGGCGAGCGCCCAGAGGCTCGCGACCACCTCGCGCAGCGCATCGTCGGTCCGCGCCGTCTCGAGCTGCCGCGTGACGCTGCGCAGGCCGAGATACTGACCGACTTCGGGCATGAACAATTCCGGCGCGATCATCAGCGCGTCGAGCGCATCATAGACCTGGGCATTCTGATTGGCGTCGAGCGCCAGAATGCGGCGCTGCTCGATCAGCGCCCGCGCCAGGGGCTTGGTGAACAGCCGCTCCGGCAGGCGCATGCTGAACGGCTCACTGCGTCCCTCATTGCCGGCCTCGTCCTTGGCGGTCAGCGTCAGCGTGACGTCGGCGCCGGCATAGGGATCCTCGCTGAGGTCCTTGACGGTCTGGCCCACGCCATTGCGGGTCCGCGCATTCGGCAACACCAGCGAAAATTGCGGCGGGTCGAACAGGGGCCGGGGCTCCGCCCCCTTCGCCGCATCGGCGCGGCGGGCTGCAAGGAGCGCCCGGGCTTCGGTGACGCCGTAGTCATCCTCGATCTTGTAGGAGAGCTGCAGCGATCCGCGGGCCTGACGCTCCGGATCTTTCGCGAGCGCGATGGTCGGGGGACGGTCGGGCGTGGCGCTGAACCTCCACTGCGGCTGACCGGAGGGCGCGCGAACATGCACCGTGCCGTCGCCTGTGATGGCGAAATGCTTCTCGTTGGTACCCTTGGGCGCCTGCCCGGCCGGCACCGCTTCGGTCACGCCGCCGCCGGCCACGACATCGAGGGCGCCGCCGCTCGAGCGCACGATCAGCGTGCTGCCTGCCGGGACCGCCAACGGCCCTGCTGTGGGGATGGCGGCTTCCTTGTTCGCTGCCGACAGAATGATCGGCGGCTTGCCGGTGTAAAGCGGCGGTGTCACCCATGCATCGACCCTGACATTGGCCGCCGACAGCACGCCATTCCAGTCGAAAGCGGCCGCGACCCGCATCCTGCGTTCGTCGCCGGCCGCAATATAGGTCGCGACCATCATGACCACGATCAGCGCGCGCAGCGCCCAGGGATCGTGGATCGCCAGCCGCGGGGACGGCAGACCGGCGCGGATGCGCTTGATCGATGCCAAGGTACGCTCACGCTGGGCCTGCCACAGCGCCAGCGCGACCGGATCCTGCGTAGCCAGCGTATCGGTCAGTGCCGTGGCCGGGCGATGGCGGATGCCGGTACCGCGATCGAGCCTGCCGAGAGCCTCCTGCCGGCTCGGCCAGCGAAACCAGGCCAGCGGGAACAGCGCAGCCAGCGCCAGAGCCGTGAACAGGCCGAGTCCGATGGCACGGACCAGGAACGGCAGCGCCAGCCAAAGGCCCGCCCAGGACACCACCAAAAACAACCCGGCTACGGTCAAAAGCCGGGCCAAAAGCGGCCAGCTTCGTTCCCATGCGATCGCAAATTCAGCCCGCCGCAAGGCCCGCGTCAGCTGCAGCCGCGAGACGGCATCAGGGTTTTGCACTGGCTCTGACGGGTCGGGGGTGGCGCCGCTCAACAATCTCTCCAGGTTGCCCAGATTACACCCTAGCACAACGGCGGCAGTGAGGCACCCACCCAGGACGGGGAACCCACACCCGGAAATACGCATAACACCGAGGCGTGACTGTGCCGCCACGACCTCGTAACGTCGGTCACGGAACCATCAAAGCTACCTAAAACGCCAAGGAAACGTCATGGACAAGAAGACGCACGACAAGGGACTGGAGATCCGAAAGGCGGTGCTGGGTGAGGCCTATGTCGCCAACGCGCTGAAAAACTCCGATGACTTCAACAAGCCATTTCAGGAACTGGTCACCGAATATTGCTGGGGCGCGGTATGGGGCCGCGAGGAACTGCCGCGCAAGACCCGCAGCATGCTCAATCTCGCCATGATCTCGATCCTCAACCGGCCGCACGAATTGCGGGTGCACATCAAGGGCGCCCTGACCAACGGCGTGAGCCGCGAAGAGATTCGCGAAGTCTTCATGCAGGTCGCGATCTACGCCGGCATTCCTGCGGGCGTCGACAGTTTCCGGATCGCGCGCGAAGTATTCGCTGAACTCGACAAGGGCTAGGGCGTATTCCCATGGACATCGGATTCATCGGCCTGGGCAAAATGGGCTTCCCCATGGCCCGCCGCCTGATCGAGGCCAGGCACCAGCTCGTGGTCTTCGACCAGCGCAGGGAGGCCGTGGACAAACTGGTTTCGCTCGGCGCCCAGGCCGCTTCCTCACCAAAAGACGTCGCCGACCGCGCCGAGACCGTGCTGGCGAGCCTGCCCTCGCTGCAGGCCTCGCTCGAGGTGGCGACCGGCAAGGACGGCGTGATCGAAGGCAAGCGCGTCAGGCGCTTCGTCGATCTCTCCACCGTCGGGTCGCATATGGCGGTGCGGATCCACGACCTCCTGGCAAAGCGCAACCTCGTGCAGCTCGACAGTCCCGTCAGCGGCGGCGTCGGCGGCGCCGAAAAGGGCACGCTCGCCGTCATGGTCTCGGGTCCCCGCGCCGACTTCGAGGCGGCGAAACCCGCACTCGATGTGATCGGCAAGGTGTTCTTCATCGGCGAGAAGCCCGGCTCGGCGCAGACCATGAAGCTTGCCAATAATCTGTTGTCGGCGACCGCCGTGGTGGCCACGTCCGAGGCGGTCGTCATGGGCGTCAAAGCGGGCCTGGATCCTGCCGTGATGATCGACGTGATCAATGCGGGCTCGGGCATGAACACGGCGAGCCGCGACAAGTTTCCCCGCTCGATCCTGCCACGCACCTTCGACTTCGGCTTTGCCACCGGGTTGATGGTCAAGGACGTGCGGCTTTGCCTCGACGAGGCGAAATCGCTGGGACTGTCGATGGAGGTCGCCGAAGCGGTCGGACGCCTGTGGGAAGTGGTGATCCGCGAAATGGGCGCGGAGTCTGATTTCAGTTCCGCGATCAAGCCGATCGAAAAAGCGGCCGGCGTGGTGGTCGGAGGTAAAGGCGCTCACGCCGCCAAGTAGCGGCCGTCACAACCAAGGCGCAGGCTTGTCCATCGCGATCAAGGTCTCGACCTCGACACGCGGCCGCACCACCGCGTACTGGTCGTCCTTGACCAGGACTTCCGGCACCAGCGCGCGGGTGTTGTAGGTGCCGGACTGCACCGCGCCGTAGGCACCCGCGGTCATGATGGCCAGGAGATCGCCGGCTTTGGGTGCGGGCATGGCCCGCCCGAGCGCGAGATAGTCGCCGCTTTCGCATACCGGTCCGACCACGTCGGCGACGATGGCCGGCGTATCTTGCGCGGGGGCGCGGATCGGCAGGATGTCGTGATGCGCCTCGTACAGCGTGGGGCGGATCAAATCGTTCATCGCCGCGTCGATGATGACAAAATTCTTGGCGTCACCGTGCTTCACATAGATCACGCGCGTCACCAGAATCCCGGCATTGCCGACGATCAATCGGCCGGGTTCGAACACCAGCGTGCAACCGAGGTTATGCGTCACCCGCTTGACCACGGCGGCGTAGGCCGAAGGCAATGGCGGCGCTTCGCGGTCCGCATGATAGGGAATGCCAAGGCCGCCGCCGAAATCGACGTGCGAAATGGTGTGGCCGTCGGCGCGCAGCGTCTGCACGAATTCGGCCAGCAGCCTGAACGCAGCCTCCAGCGGCACCAGATCGGTGATCTGGCTGCCGATATGCATGTCGACGCCGGTGACGCGGATGCCGGGCAGCTTTGCGGCACGCGCGTAGACCGCGCGCGCGCGCTCGAGCGGCACCCCGAACTTGTTCTCGGACTTGCCGGTCGAGATTTTCGCATGCGAGCCGGAATCGACGTCGGGATTGACCCGAACCGAAATCCGCGCCACCCGCCCCTGCTCGCCGGCCAGCCGCGACAGCAATTCGAGTTCGGGCTCGGATTCGACGTTGATGCAGAGGATGTCTGCCGCCAGCGCCGCCCGCAACTCGGTTTCGGTCTTGCCAACGCCGGAGAATAAAATCTTCTCAGGTGGAATGCCCGCGGCCAGCGCGCGCTTCAGCTCGCCGCCTGAAACCACGTCCGCGCCGGCGCCGAGTCTTGCCAGCGTGCGCAGCACCGATTGGTTGGAGTTGGCCTTCAA
>JBKQRS010000433.1:0-2877 GCA_052143915.1 Bradyrhizobium sp. | reverse complement strand
CCAGTGCCGCCGATTTGAAGTTCCTGCACCGTTGCCGCAAGCTCGTACCAGGAACTTCAAATCGACAAGCGCCCTGGAAATATATTGGTTTCCAGTGTCCTTTCGAATCCGAAGTTCGCCCGGAGTGCGTGGCGAATGATGGCGAACTTCGGTTTAGGGGACACTGGCACAGCTCGATTGGAAACCGGATGACGCAGAATTCAGGTCTGATGAAGGGCAAGCGTGGAGTGATCCTCGGCGTCGCCAACAACCGTTCGATTGCCTGGGGCATCGCCAAGGCCTGCCACGCGGCCGGTGCGGAAATCGCCCTGACCTGGCAGGGCGATGCGCTGAAAAAACGGGTCGAGCCGCTGGCCAAGGAACTCGACGGTCTCCTGCTCGGCCATTGCGACGTCACCGATGCCGCAACCATCGACGCGGTGTTCGATGTGCTGAAGCAGAAGTGGGGCAAGATCGATTTCGTGGTGCACGCGATCGCCTTCTCCGACAAGGACCAGCTCGACGGCCGTTACCTCGAAACGACGGCGGAGAATTTTTCCAAGACCATGCTGATCAGTTGCTACTCGCTGACCGCGATCGCCCAGCGCGCCGAAAAGCTTCTGATCGACGGCGGCTCGATCGTGACGCTGACCTATTACGGCGCCGAGAAATGGATGCCGCATTACAATGTGATGGGGGTTGCGAAAGCCGCCCTTGAGGCGAGCGTGCGCTATCTTGCCGCCGATCTTGGCGAAAAGAACATCCGCGTCAACGCGATTTCAGCTGGCCCGATCAAGACGCTGGCCGCTTCCGGCATCGGCGATTTTCGCTACATCCTGAAATGGAACGAGTACAACGCGCCGATGCGCCGCACCGTCACAACAGAGGAAGTCGGCGACAGTGCGCTTTATCTGTTGTCGGATCTGTCGCGTGCCGTCACCGGTGAAGTGCATCATGTCGACTCCGGCTATCACGTGGTCGGCATGAAGCGGCCGGACGCGCCGGATATCTCGCTCAGCAATTCCCTGAGCAAGGAATAACCGATAGCCACGATGCCGGCGCCGATCCTCTACTACATCCGCCATGGCGAAACCGAATGGAATGCGGAAGGCCGGCTGCAGGGCGTGCAGGATATTCCGCTCAACGATCTCGGCCGCAGGCAGTCGGCCGGCGCCGGCCGCATCCTTGCCGATCTCTTTGCGCGCGATCGACGCCGCGAGACGTCGCTGGCGTTCGTCGCAAGTCCGCTCAGCCGCGCGCGGCAGACGATGGAACTGGTGCGCGGTACCTTGAGGCTTCCGCCGGACGACTACGCGCTGGACGATCGCTTGCGTGAAATCGGCTATGGCCTCTGGGAAGGCTCGACGCTGGCGCAGGCGCAGGCGGAGGACCCCGATCTGTTCGCCAGGCGCCAGGCCGACAAGTGGACCGTGTCGGCGCCCGGCGGCGAGAGCTATGTTTCGGTGCAGGCGCGGATGAACGACTGGTACCACCAGCTTAAGGCCGACACCGTCGCGGTGGCCCATGGCGGCACCGCGCGGGGGCTGATGGTGGCGCTCGGCTTCGAGACGCCCGAAAGCGCCGCCGACCTGGTGATCGAGCAGGGCGCGGTCTACGTGTTCGGCGATGGCGGATTGAGGAAGTATAGTTAAGGGCGGGCCAGATTTGACCCCTTGAGCCGCGCGCGTTACCACATTCGCCATTGAGCGGCCCCGAGGCACAAAATGTCCTTCAACACCTTCGGCCACATGTTCCGGGTCACGACCTTTGGCGAAAGCCACGGGGTCGCGATCGGCTGCGTGGTCGACGGCTGCCCGCCGCTGATCGCGCTGACCGCTGACGACATCCAGCGCGATCTCGATCGCCGCCGGCCCGGACAATCGCGTTTCACCACGCAGCGCCAGGAGCCGGACGCGGTGAAGATTCTCTCCGGCGTGATGGCGCACCCCGAGACCGGCCAGCAGGTCACGACGGGCACGCCGATCGCGCTTCTGATCGAGAACACCGACCAGCGCTCGAAGGACTATTCCGACATCAAGGACAAGTTTCGCCCCGGCCACGCCGACTACACCTACGAGGCCAAATACGGCCTGCGCGATTATCGCGGCGGCGGGCGGTCGTCGGCGCGCGAGACCGCGATGCGGGTCGCGGCCGGCGCGATCGCGCGGAAAATCCTGGCAGGCGTGACCGTGCGCGGCGCGCTGGTGCAGATGGGCCCGCACCGGATCGACCGCGCCAAATGGGACTGGGACGAGATCGCGAAAAATCCGTTCTTCTGCCCCGACAAGGACAAGGCCGCATTCTTCGAGGATTATCTCGATGGCATTCGCAAGAACGGGTCTTCGATCGGCGCGGTGATCGAGATCGTCGCCGAAGGCGTCCCGGCCGGACTGGGCGCGCCGATCTATGCCAAGCTCGATGCTGATTTGGCCGCCGCCATGATGAGCATCAACGCGGTGAAGGGCGTCGAGATCGGGGCGGGCTTCGGCGCCGCCGAGCTGTCGGGCGAGGAGAACGCCGACGAAATCCGGATGGGCAATCACGGTCCGGTGTTCATGTCCAACCACGCCGGCGGGATTCTCGGCGGCATCTCGACCGGGCAGGCCGTGGTGGCGCGGTTCGCGGTCAAGCCGACGTCGTCGATCCTGACGCCGCGGCGCACCATCGACCGCCACGGCGCCGAGACCGAGATCCTGACCAAGGGGCGGCACGACCCGTGCGTGGGCATTCGCGCGGTCCCGGTCGGGGAGGCCATGGTGGCCTGCGTGCTCGCCGACCACCTGCTGCGGCATCGCGGCCAGGTCGGGTAGGCGTGACTGAAAATGCGGACGCGCATTTTCAAACCGTTTTCGCATCGCGCGATTTGCCTCTTGTCGTCATTGCCGGGCTCGACCCGGC
>JBKQRS010000432.1:0-3187 GCA_052143915.1 Bradyrhizobium sp. | reverse complement strand
ACCCATTTCGGGATTACCAATTTCGGAGTGAACTTGACATACCTTCCACCAGGGAGCGTCTCGGCGCCGCGTCATTCCCATTCACATCAAGATGAGTTTGTGTACATTCTTGAGGGCACGCCCATCTTAGTAACAAGTGACGGTGAAATGCCGCTGCGTCCTGGCATGTGCGCGGGCTTCAAGGCGGGGAGTGATAATGCACATCAGCTTCGCAATAGAAGCGATACCGTGGCCGTTTACTTGGAGATAGGCGACCGAACGGCCGGTGACGTCGTGACCTACCCTGAAGACGACATCAAGATTGATAAGATGCCGGACGGTCGGCTCCAGGTTGTTCGCAAGGATGGGTCACCGTACTGAGGCTATGCCCGCCGGAGTCATCGATTAGCCGATGTGCGCAGGACGGGATACTCAGTTGACGATGTAGCTACAAGTAGCTACAATGCGCCGTATGAAAACCGTCGGCGTCCGTGACCTCAAGAACAAGCTGAGCGAATACCTTCGCCGCGTGCGGCTGGGGGAGACAGTCTTGGTCACCGATCGGGGAGAAGTCGTGGCTGAGCTCCTGCCACCCGGCCAGGGGCAGGGCGATCCGTCGGTGCCGGCGGGACTTCACTCGCTGGCTAAACGGGGCCTCCTGACCCTGGGTGCTCCGGCTGGAACGGACCTGTATCCCGCGCTGCTGCGCAAGCCAGGCGAACGTCGCCGGAGCGCCGCCCAATTGCTCGACGAGGAGCGCGGCACTCGGTGAATCTCTATGCGGAGTCGAGTGCGGTGTTGGCATGGCTCCTTGACGAGCCGACCGCACCCGCGGTGCGCCGCTTACTCGGCGAGGCCGAAGTTATCGTTGCTTCCGACCTGACCCTGATCGAGTGTGATCGCGTATTGCTGCGGGCGGTGGCGCTCGAGGAACTGACGGAGGCCGAAGCCGCCGATCGTCGAGCGCACCTCATCGCGGCCGCTGCTCATTGGCAAGTACTGCGAATCGCGGCCGAGATCGTCGATCGCGCGCGTCAGCCGTTTCCCGGCGACGCTATTCGGACACTCGATGCCATCCACCTCGCATCGCTTCTCGTCGCGCGTTCCGCGGTTGCCGGCCTCCGACTGCTGAGCCTTGATGAGCGCGTTCGCAAGGCGGCGAAAGGGCTGGGCGTCGCCGTCGAGCCTGCCTGAACATGACTGCTATGAACCGCCGAGCGGATTGCATGCCAAGTGGCGTCGCATGACAGTAGCGATGAACGTAATAGTGGTTTCGGCATCTATCGCCGTCTATTGCTCCCAAGCGAGAATTACCGACGGCATATCTGACGGTAAATTCAGCGCTCCCCGACGCGAGGTCATTTTTCCTTCAAGTGCTTACACGTTGCAGGAAACGATTGAGTGGGAGTGAGCAGGGCCTCAGCTGATATTGCCATGGTTCCCGGTTGACGCGTAACGGCGGGATTGACGGCGAAAATGGCAATAACTCGGCGCGCCGTGCGAGCGAGGTGATTCAACTGCGGGGTCCTCCGGAATACCCCGGAGCGGTTCAGCCAAACGAGATCTCGAAGCGCCCGGCGAGAGCTTCGAGATTCTTGTCCAAGGTCCACAACACAGCGTCGGAAGTCAGCAGCACGGACCCAAGCAATAGTAGATCGACGGCGCCGCAGCCCGAGTCTTGAAGCTTTTCTCGCTCGATCAGCGCGAGTGTTTCTTCGGTTGTGGAGACGGTCGGCGTGCGTAGCTGCATTAAATCGCTCAATGTACGCGCTCGCGGCGCCGGCGGCGTGCCGCAAGCGATTTCAATCAAGACCATGGGATGGCACAGAACCTGGTCGGCGGACAGCAGAGTCCCGAGGATTGGATTGGGCTTGCGGAAATGCGCGATCCAAACCGAGGTGTCTACCAGCACGAGGCTCATTTTGTTTGAAGCCTAAAGCGGCCTGCGACGGGGGACCGGCTTCATCCGCGGCGCTTTTCCCCCCAGTGCAGCCAGGCGTTTGCCCGCCTGGACGCGAACAAATACCTTCATCGCCTCGCGAAACAGGTCGGCCTTGTCAGTTCCAGGATCGGCAACCTCCAACGCACGCAGATAGAGGTCATCGTCGATGGTCACGGTGGTTCTCACGAGCTTTCTCCACAGCATCAAAATAGATGTATAGTAGCACCAGAATGCGCATCACGCCACGCCCACCGCACAACATCCAGGTCAATGCCATCGCGCCCGGCTGGATCGAAACGGACATGACGGCGGCGGTACGTCGCTCGCCGATGAATGACGAAATCATCGCGCGCACGCCTGATATCGTGCCTGAACGTTGGGTCTGCAGCAGGGCGATAGGGAAACTTGTCACGCACACACGAAAGTGAGGTGTTTATGCTGAGATCGTTGTTCGTTAGGACGTTGCTGACAGGGCGGTGCGCGAGACTACCTGCACAAACAAGAAGACTTAGCCGCCTCGCTCCGACTGACACCACTCACAATCGACCGACCCTGCACACCGCGCATACTCTTGACGCATACCGACCGGTTGGTTATGTTTGCTACCCATGGCCGCTGTCGCGCAATCCGCATCCACGAAACCGCGTCGCGGCAGTGCGCGCCTGGCCCTGCTCAACGCAGCAATTGGGCTGGTCCGCAAGCAGGGCTGGTCGGCAACCAGTGTCGATCAACTCTGCGCCGTGGCGGGCGTAACCAAGGGTGCGTTCTTTCATCACTTCGCCTCGAAGGACGAACTCGGCGTCGCAGCCGCGCAGCACTGGAGCGACGTGACCGGTCCGCTATTCGCCAAGGCCGACTATCACCAGCACGCCGATCCACTCGATCGCATTTTCGGCTACATCGATTTTCGCACCGCGATCGCCAAAGGCCCGCTCGAGGCGTTCACCTGCTTCGCTGGCACGACGGTGCAGGAAGTATTCGCGACGTCGGACCCGATGCGCGTGGCCTGCGGCGCTTCGATCGAGGGACACGCGGACAAGCTGGCGGAAGATTTCCGATTGGCGATTGCACTGCACCCGCCGCGTCTGCCGGCGACCGACGAGAGTCTCGCGATCTACACCCAGACGGTGCTGCAGGGCGGCTTCGTGATGTCGAAGGCGCGCGGCGATCGCGCGCCACTACTCGAGGCCCTCGCCCACCTGAAGAACTATCTCACGCTGTTGTTCAACAAGGAGACTTTGCAATGAGCGCCACCGGCAGTTTCAT
>JBKQRS010000431.1:0-9291 GCA_052143915.1 Bradyrhizobium sp. | reverse complement strand
CTCGCGGGCGCCCTGCTGGCCGAAACCAATCTACACGCAGCGTTAGTAATATAGTGTGATCCCCCCCCCCGCTGTCGTCGGACGACGACAGCGGGCTGGTCGCTAACGCAAGACACGAAGAATGATCAATACCAGACGCCCTGGACGCCCGTGACGATCGCAATCAGGAAGGCCAAGATGCCGATTCCGCTAAACAGCACAGTTGGGTGAAGCGGAATGCTGTCCGATTTTCCGGCTGAAGCCGACGTCGCTGACACCGGTGCGAATAGCTGAGCGGCTCTGGGCATATCAAGCCCTCCAATGTGGCGTTCAAAATCCCGGCCCATTGAGATGTCTGGCTTGCTACGACGAAGGTTCAAAGCATCCGATGAGTTCCCGCAAAATACCTCTCGTGATTGAACCGATCAGCGCAACCGCGACACGATTTTTCGTCAGGTCGTGCCGACCGGAAGAATAATGATTTTTCGAAGTTCCGGCTGTCCGCGATAGATCGGCACGCCCGCAAGCGAACCCGTCGCACCGCCATCGACGAAGATATCGGCAACCTGAATGTTCGAAGCGTCGTCTTCTGCGTCGGGCAATCAGGAAAGATTGCGCTTGCCGCGAAGCCGGATTCGTTCCTCGGCCTCCATTTGCGCCATCTCGAGCAGGCGGACGAGCATGGCAAGCTTGTGCCGCCGCGCGAGCCTGGCCAGGGCTGCGACGGTCTCTGCAATGAACAAAGTGGCCTCATCGGGCCCGCCATCTCCCGGAGTCTCTTCGTTTGGCGAGCCCTCGGCCTTGTCCGAGGATCCGCGCCCCCTCCGGCTCCCTGCCTTGGCCAAAGCACATCCAATGCCGTGTATTTTTACAAGATACCCTCTCCGAGAGTGCAACTCTAGGACGTATTTCTCAACTTTTTAGATAGCGACGGGGTGCCACCAACCGTGCTTTCAACATCTGTCGATTTGACAGGGGCCGCCTCTGCACCCATGTTCGGATTGAAACGGCCGACGCGAGTCTCGCGGAACCGGCCTTTATTTTTCCCGTAAGCCATTGGAATGACATGAATATCGTCATTGTCGAGTCGCCGGCGAAAGCCAAGACGATCAACAAATATTTGGGGGCCTCCTACGAGGTTCTGGCCTCCTTCGGCCATGTCCGCGACCTCCCGGCCAAGAACGGATCGGTGGATCCGGAGGCCAACTTCCAGATGATTTGGGAGGTCGACCCCAAGGCGGCGGGCCGGCTCAACGACATCGCCAAGGCGCTCAAGGGTGCCGACAAGCTGATTCTCGCAACCGACCCGGATCGCGAGGGCGAGGCGATCTCATGGCATGTGCTGGAGGTGCTGAAGGAGAAGCGCGCGCTCAAGGACCAGACGATCGAGCGCGTGGTGTTCAACGCCATCACCAAGCAGGCCGTGTCGGAAGCCATGAAGCATCCGCGCCAGATCGATGGCGCGCTGGTGGACGCCTATATGGCGCGCCGCGCGCTCGATTATCTGGTCGGCTTTACCCTCTCGCCGGTGCTATGGCGCAAATTGCCCGGCGCGCGTTCCGCAGGAAGGGTGCAATCGGTGGCGCTGCGGCTGGTCTGCGACCGCGAACTCGAAATCGAGAAATTCGTAGCCCGCGAATACTGGTCGCTGGTGGCGACGCTGGCGACCACGCGCGGCGAGACGTTCGAAGCCCGCCTGGTCGGCGCCGATGGCAAGAAGATTCAGCGGCTTGATATCGGCACCGGCGCCGAAGCCGAGGATTTCAAGAAGGCGATCGAGGTCGCCAACTTCACGGTAACGTCGGTTGAAGCCAAGCCGGCGCGGCGCAATCCGCAGGCCCCCTTCACCACCTCGACGCTGCAGCAGGAAGCCAGCCGCAAGCTCGGCTTTGCCCCGGCCCATACCATGCGGATCGCGCAGCGGCTCTATGAAGGAATCGATATCGGCGGCGAGACCACCGGCCTCATTACCTATATGCGAACCGACGGCGTGCAGATCGACGGTTCGGCGATCACGCAGGCGCGCAAGGTGATCGGCGAGGACTACGGCAACGCCTACGTGCCCGACGCGCCGCGCCAGTACCAGGCCAAGGCCAAGAACGCGCAGGAAGCGCACGAAGCGATCCGCCCGACCGACCTGTCGCGGCGGCCTGCCGACATGCGCCGGCGGCTCGATACCGATCAGGCCAAGCTTTATGAGCTGATCTGGATCCGCACCATCGCGAGCCAGATGGAATCCGCCGAGCTGGAGCGCACCACCGTCGACATCACGGCGAAGGCTGGCTCCCGTGTGCTGGAACTTCGCGCCTCCGGCCAGGTGATCAAATTCGACGGCTTCCTCGCGCTCTACCAGGAAGGCCGCGACGATGACGGCGACCATGAGGATAGTCGTCGCCTCCCCGCGATGAGCGAGGGCGAAGCATTGAAGCGCCAGGATCTCGCCGTCACCCAGCACTTCACCGAACCGCCGCCGCGTTTCTCCGAGGCCTCGCTCGTCAAGCGCATGGAAGAGCTCGGCATCGGCCGTCCCTCGACCTACGCCTCGATCCTGCAGGTGCTGAAAGACCGCGGCTATGTCAGGCTCGAGAAGAAGCGCCTGCACGGCGAGGACAAGGGCCGCGTCGTGGTCGCGTTCCTGGAAAACTTCTTCGCGCGCTATGTCGAATACGATTTTACCGCTGCGCTGGAAGAACAGCTCGATCGCATCTCAAACAACGAGATTTCCTGGCAGCAGGTGCTGAAGGATTTCTGGGGCGACTTCATCGGCGCGGTGAACGAGATCAAGGACCTGCGGGTCACCCAGGTGCTGGACGCGCTCGACGACATGCTGGGGCCGCACATCTACGCGCCGCGCGAGGACGGCGGCGATCCCCGGCAATGCCCGAGCTGTGGCGCCGGCAAGCTCAACCTCAAGGCCGGCAAATTCGGCGCCTTTGTCGGCTGCTCCAATTATCCGGAATGCCGTTACACCCGGCCGCTTGCCGCCGACAGCGAAGCCAGCGCCGACCGAATCCTGGGCAAGGATCCTGAGACCGATCGCGACGTCATCGTGAAGGCCGGACGGTTCGGACCCTACATCCAGCTCGGCGAGCAAAAGGATTATGCGGAAGGCGAGAAGCCGAAGCGCGCCGGCATTCCGAAGAACATATCGCCTTCCGACATCGAACTCGATATGGCGCTGAAGCTGTTGTCGCTGCCGCGCGAAATCGGCAAGCATCCCGAGACCGGCCAGCCGATCACCGCGGGGCTGGGCCGCTTCGGACCCTTCGTGCGCCATGAGAAGACCTATGCCAGCCTCGAGGCCGGCGACGAGGTATTCGACATCGGGCTGAACCGCGCGGTGACGCTGATTGCCGAGAAGGTCGCGAAAGGCCCGAGCGGCCGTCGCTTCGGCGCCGATCCCGGCAAGCCACTGGGCGATCATCCGACGCTTGGCGCGGTTGCGGTCAAGAGCGGTCGTTATGGCGCCTATGTCACGGCCGGTGGCGTCAATGCCACGATCCCGAGCGACAAGACCCAGGACACCATCACACTGCCCGAAGCGATCGCGCTGATCGATGAACGCGTGGCGAAAGGCGGCGGCGCGAAGCGGGGCGGCAAAAAAGCCAAGGCGGCAAAGCCCGCCAAGACGGAGGTCGATGCGAAGCCTGCCAAGCCCGCCAAAAAGGCGGCCGCGAAAAAATCCGCAGCAAAGCCGAAATCCGATGCCGTCAGCAAGGCGCGTGCGCCGGTAACGGCGAAAACTTCGCCTTCCAAGGCGGCAAAACCCGTCGCCAAGAAGAGCGCCGGCAAGGCAAGCGGATAGAGTGGCAAAGCAACGCGACAGCGGTTTTCCGACCCAGGACGCTATCGTCGCTTTTGTCCGCGCGCATCCGGGAAAGGTCGGCACCCGCGAGATCGCACGTGAGTTCGGTCTCAGGAATGCCGACCGCGCCGCGCTGAAACAGATCCTGCGTGCGCTCGCCGACGAAGGCGTGATCCAAAAGCGCGGCAAGGAGATCAGCGAGCCCAAAGTCCTCCCGGCGACCGTGATGGCCGACATCACCAGCCGCGACAGCGACGGTGAACTGATCGCCGTTCCCGCCGAATGGGATGAAGTGGAAAGCGGCGAGCCGCCGAAAATCCGCATTCATGTTCCACGGCGGCCGCAGCCGGGCACCGCGGCAGGTATCGGCGACCGTGCGCTGCTGCGCGTGGAGAAACTCGAAGAGCGCGACCGCGAAGGCACGGTCTATCGCGGCCGCGTCATCAAGGTCGTCGATCACGCCAGGACCCGCGTGCTCGGAATCTTCCGCGCCATTGCCGGCGGCGGCGGGCGGCTGATCCCCGTCGACAAGAAGCAGGCCGGCCGCGAATTGAACATCGCGAAGGCCGACACCAGCGGCGCCGAGGACGGCGATCTCGTCAGCGTCGATCTCGTCCGCTCGCGCGGCTACGGGCTTGCTTCCGGCAAGGTAAAAGAGCGGCTGGGCTCGCTGGCATCGGAGAAAGCGGTCAGCCTGATCGCGATCCACGCCCACGAAATTCCGCAGGCGTTTTCAACGGCCGCCTTGCGCGAGGCCGAAGAGGCAAGACCCGCAAATCTGAAGGGCCGCGAGGACTGGCGCGACGTCCCGCTCGTCACCATCGATCCACCCGATGCCAAGGATCACGACGACGCGGTCCATGCCGAGCCCGATCCAGATCCCAACAACAAAGGCGGCTACATCGTCAATGTCGCGATCGCGGACGTCGCGTTCTATGTACGGCCGGGATCGGCACTCGACCGCGATGCGCTCAACCGCGGCAATTCGGTGTATTTCCCCGACCGCGTGGTGCCCATGCTGCCCGAGCGCATCTCCAACGATCTCTGTTCGCTGGTGCCGGGCGAACCACGCGGCGCGCTCGCAGTGCGGATGGTGATCGGCAATGACGGCCGCAAGCGCTCGCACAGTTTCCATCGCATCCTGATGCGCTCCGCCGCCAAGCTCCATTACGCGCAGGCGCAGGCCGCGATCGACGGAAGGCCCGACGACACAACTGGCCCCCTGCTCGGCTCCATCCTGCAGCCGCTCTACGACGCCTATGCGGTCGTGAAACGGGCGCGCGACGAACGCGATCCACTCGATCTCGACATTCCCGAGCGCAAGATCCTGTTGAAGGCGGACGGCACGGTGGATCGCGTGATCGTTCCGGAGCGGCTGGATGCGCACAAGCTGATCGAAGAATTCATGATCCTGGCCAATGTGGCCGCGGCCGAAATGCTTGAAAAGAAGGCGCTGCCGCTTATCTATCGCGTGCACGATGAACCGGCGCTAGAGAAGGTTCACAATCTTCAGGAATTCCTGAAAACCCTCGATTTGCCCTTCGCGAAAAGCGGCGCATTGCGCCCCGCTCTGTTCAATCGCGTGCTGGCGCAGGTCAAAGGACACGACTCCGAGCCGCTGGTGAATGAAGTGGTGTTGCGCTCGCAGGCCCAGGCGGAATATTCAGCCGAGAACTATGGCCATTTCGGCCTGAACCTCCGACGTTACGCGCATTTCACTTCGCCTATCAGGCGATACGCAGATTTGATCGTGCACCGCGCGCTGATCCGTGGCCTCGGCCTCGGCGAAGGCGCGCTGCCGGAGACCGAGACGGTGGAAAGCCTGACCGAAATTGCCGCCCAGATTTCCGTCACCGAGCGCCGCGCCATGAAGGCGGAGCGCGAAACCGCCGACCGCCTGATCGCGCATTTCCTCGCCGACCGCATCGGCGCCACCTTTCAGGGCCGCATCTCCGGCGTCACCCGCGCCGGGCTTTTCGTCAAGCTTACCGACACCGGCGCCGACGGCCTGATCCCGATCCGCACGCTGGGAACCGAGTATTTCAACTATGACGAGACCCGCCATGCGCTGGTCGGCTCGCGCAGCGGTGCCATGCACCGGTTGGGGGACGTCGTCGACGTTCGTCTGGTAGAAGCAGCCCCCGTGGCAGGTGCGTTGCGGTTCGAACTGTTGTCGGAAGGCATCGTCCCCGCGCGCGGACGCAAACGCCAGGATGTGTCAAAGGCGCAAGCCAAGGCGCATCCGGGCCGAAGCCCGCGCAACAAAGACCGCAAGCCGCGCCAGGCCAAGCGCGGCAAATCAAAGAAGGGCAAATCATGGAAGGCGTGAGTGCACATCCAATCGTCTGGAGCCGGGAATCCGCGGGAGCCGAAAAGCGCGACGTCTGGACCGCGCTGAAGCGCGGCTTTCGCGGCCGCTGCCCCCGGTGCGGCGAAGGCAAGCTGTTTCGCGCCTTCCTCAAGGTCGATGATCATTGTTCGGTTTGCGGACAGAATTTCACGCCGCACCGCGCCGACGATCTGCCGGCCTATCTCGTCATCGTCATCGTCGGCCACATCATGGTGCCCTTGGCACTGATGATCGAAACCAACTATTCGCCGCCCGTGGCGCTGCAACTGGCGATCTATCTGCCGGGTACCCTGATCGCCTCATTGCTATTGCTGCAGCCGGTGAAGGGCGCGGTGGTCGGGCTGCAATGGGCGCTGCGGATGCACGGATTTGACGAACAGAATCCGGAGCCATAGACCGAACCATCTCACAAACAAGAAACGAAGACGGGCGGCGGCGCGCGATGAGTGAACCCGGGAATACCCAAAAGGAAGCCGACCATCACCCCTATCGCCGCCCGGTCGACGCCGCCACGCTGATCCTGGTCGATCGCAGCTCCCCGACGCCAAAAGTCCTGGTCGGCAAACGCCACGACAAGGTGGTGTTCATGCCCGGCAAATTCGTCTTTCCCGGCGGCCGCGTCGACAAGACGGACAGCCGCGTTGCCGTCGCCGCTCCTATTCCGAAGGCGCTTGAAGCGAACCTGCTGAAGGGCCGCCCGCAGATCACACCTTCACGCGCTCGCTCGCTCGCGGTCGCGGCAATCCGCGAGGCCTGCGAGGAAACCGGCCTCTGTCTTGGACGCAAGGGCGACGGCGCGGCGCCCGCGCTCAAGGGACCATGGCAGCCGTTTGCCGAGGCCGGCCTCTTGCCCGACCCGTCCGGGCTGTTCTTGATCGCGCGCGCGATCACCCCGCCCGGCCGTATCCGGCGTTTCGATACGCGGTTCTTCACCGCGGACGCCTCCGCGATCGCCCATCGCGTCGAGGGCGTGATCCATGCCGATGCGGAACTGGTCGAACTGGTTTGGGTCGAGATCGGATCGAAGCCGCTCGCCGACCTGCATCCAATGACCAAAAACGTGCTGAACGAGCTCGAAAAGCGCCTCGCCACCGGCCCGCTGCGCCACGACGCCGACGTGCCGTTTTTCCACTTCTACGGCGGCAAGATGCAGAAGGATGTGCTGGGGGCGTAGTTCCGCCCTCACCTCGCCGCGTCGCGACGAACCCGCAACAGCAAAACCCGCTTGTTTGAGGGTTAATCGGGCAAATCCGGGGTCAGTTGGGCCGCGAAATCCTTGACTTTGGACAGATCGAGGCTAGGTTGCGCGGCGAATGCGCCCCCTGATGGGCCGGCGCCGGATTCCAGACACCAAAGGTTTTGCACATGGCCAAAGCGGTCACCATCAAGGTCAAGCTCGTTTCCTCGGCGGATACCGGCTTCTATTACGTCGCCAAGAAGAATTCGCGCACCATGACCGACAAGCTGGTCAAGAAGAAGTACGATCCGGTCGCGCGCAAGCACGTCGAATTCCGCGAGTCCAAGATCAAGTAGGTTTGGCACGTTGTTGTCGGATCGAACGGGGCCTTAGGGCCCCGTTTTTATTCGGTGGCGTCTTGCTCGGACGGGACATACCGCAGATCATCGGCGGCGGAAGCGGGATTTGTTGCAGATCAATGCGAAGGACCGGGGCACCGGACCAATCTTCACGACATATTGTGGAGATATGCGCATGTTCAAGATTTCCATTCTCGTATGGATTATGCTGGGAACCGCGCTTGCGGGCACCGCCGTGATCGCGGTCCTGGCCGTCCCAAGCCTCGCCGATCAGGCCATGACAAATATCCCGCGCGCGGTCCTGACCGGCTTCATCGTCGCCATGCCGCTGTCATATCTGGTCGCACGAAAAATCGGCGCTTCGCCCGCCCGATAAGTCGCAGATTGGATATGGGCGTCAAGTTTGGCGCGGCGCGATTCCTGACACAGCCGGCATCTGTCGCGCGCTGTCAGCGCGACAGCGGGAACCCGCACCCCCACGTATTCGCAGTTTTGGCGGACGGCTTCCCGCCTGGAGTGCGGAAACCCCGCTGAGTCAGGCCGCGTTCGCCACCACGCGGTTGCGGCCGTCATGCTTGGCACGGTAGAGCGCGGTGTCGGCGCGCTTGAGCACATCGGCCACGGCCTCGCCCTTGCGCTCAAGGGTCGACAGGCCGATCGAGATCGTGACCTCGATACGTTTTTCGCCCTTGTTGACCGCGAACGGCTCGCCCGCGATCGAACGCCGCAGCCTTTCCGCCACCATGCCGGCGACGTGCAAGTCGGTTTCCGGCATCACAATGACAAACTCCTCACCGCCGTAACGACAGGCGAGATCGATACCGCGGATCGACTTTCGGACCCGGACGGCGAATTCACGCAGCACGTCATCGCCGGCGTCGTGGCCGTAATTGTCGTTGATCGATTTGAAAAAATCGATGTCGAGCATCATCAGCGCCAACGGCTTGCCGCGGCTCGAGGCCTGCTCGGCGAGCGTCCCCAGATGGCTCTCCATGTAGCGGCGGTTATGCAGGCCGGTCAGCGCATCGGTGATCGCCATCTCGATGGAGTTCTGCACGTTGTCGCGCAGATGGTCGGTATAACGCCGCTTGCGGATCTGGGTGCGCGCGCGGGCCAGCAACTCGTTCTTGTCGACCGGGCGAAGCAGATAATCGTTGACGCCGATCTCCAGGCCGCGGAGCAGCCGCGTGTTGTTGTCGGCGTCGGCAATCGCGAGAATCGGCACGTGCCGGGTCCGCTCCAGCGAGCGTGCCTGGCTGCAGAGCCGCAGGCCGTCGAAATTATCAAGGCCGAGCGAGACGATCAGCAGATCATAATCGCCGTCGGCGGCGCGAAACAGCGCTTCCGCAGGGTTGGTCTCGACATCGACGGTGTGCTCGCTGCTCAGCACCGGGGCCAGCCGCTCATAGGACGACGGCCGGTCGTCGACCAGAAGCACGCGGCCACCCTTCCCGGTGTCGGCCACGGCGTTGCGCTCCGGCGCCTGCACCCCGATCTCGAGCGAGGTGATGGCGCGCATGCGCAGTTCATCGGTCATCATCTTCAGCCGCGTCAGCGAGCGCACCCGTGCGATCAGCACGATGTCGGACACCGGTTTGGTCAGAAAATCGTCGGCGCCGGC
>JBKQRS010000430.1:0-6339 GCA_052143915.1 Bradyrhizobium sp. | reverse complement strand
AGATTTCCAAGTCGAAGGGCAACGGGCTGACCATCGACGAGTGGCTGCGCTATGCGTCGCCGGAATCGCTGTCGCTGTTCATGTACCGCGAGCCGAAGTCGGCCAAGCGGCTCTACTTCGACGTGATCCCGCGCAATGTCGACGACTACCAGCAATTCCTCGAAGGCTTTCCGCGCCAGGACGGGAGACAGCAGCTCGCCAATCCGGTCTGGCACATCCATGCCGGGCATCCGCCGAAGGCCGACATGCCCGTCACCTTCCAGCTCTTGCTGACGCTGGTGTCGTCGTCGAACGCTGAGAATGCCGCGACCTTGTGGGGCTTCATCGGGCGCTATCGGCCCGGCGTCACGCCGCAGACCCATCCCAGGCTGGACGCGATGGTCGGCTACGCCATCAATTATTACCGCGACTTCGTGGCGCCGACCAAGAAGTTCCGGGAGCCAACGGATACCGAACGCGCCGCGTTGCAGGACCTGCGCGATGCGCTGTCGAACATGCCGCCGCAATCGTCGGCCGAAGACATTCAGAACGTTGTCTACGAGATCGGGCGGCGCGAGCCGTTTCTGGACCCGGTCAAGAAGGGCAAGGATGGCCGGCCGGGCGTCTCGCTCGACTGGTTCAACATGCTCTACCAGGTGCTGCTCGGCCAGGAAAAAGGCCCGCGCTTCGGCTCCTTCGTCGCGGTCTACGGCTTGCCGAATTCGGTGGCGATGATCGACGGCGCGCTGGCGCGGTCTAGTTGACCTCATCCTGAGGAGCGCGCCTTTGCGCGCGTCTCGAAGGATGAATGCCCGTCTCGGGCCTCATGGTTCTCAAGGCGATGCGAAGCATCGTCCGGAGACGCCGCTTTGCGGCTCCTCATCATGAGGAAGGTAGACAGACTACAATCCGGGATGGCAGGCCTGCGGCATTTTCAACCAAGCTTGGTCCCAAACCGCGCTACAATGTTAGAAGACAAACCGCAGCACGGGAGAACGCCCATGCAGTTCCGGGTTTCGCCGCAAACGCTGAAAGATACCAGCGCCGAGGAATGGCAAGCGCGTATCGACCTTGCGGCGGCGCATCGGCTGGCCTTCATGCACGGCTTCAACGAGGGCATCTTCAACCATTTGACCTTCGTGGTGCCGGGCCGCAGCGACCGCTACTACCAGATACCCTTCGGGATGCATTGGTCGGAGGTAACGGCCTCGTCGTTCATGGAGGTCGGCATCGATGACGGCGAGGTCAAGCGCGGCGAGGGCGAGGTAGAGCGCTCCTGCTACTGCATCCATGCGCCGATCCATAAAGCGCTGCCGCAGGCCAAGGCCGTGTTTCACACCCACATGCCCTTTGCGAGCGCACTGACGCGGCTCGAAGACCCGCGCATCAAGGAGATCGGCCAGACCGAGGTCGGGATGTCCGGCGAGATTGCCTATGACGATGAATACACCGGCCCGGCGCTCGATCCGGCCGAAGGCGCCCGCCTCGCCCGCGTCATCGGCAACAAGACCGTGCTGTTCATGGCCAATCACGGCATCTCCACGGTCGGTGAAACCATCGCCGCCGCCTATGACCGGCTTTATTACATCGAGCGCGCGGCCCAGGTTCAGATCTACGCGATGTGGACGGGGCAGCCGCTCAAGAAGCTCCCTGACGCGGTGGTCGAGAAGACCAGACGGGATATCGGCGGGTACCAGTACAATGGGCCGACGCCGGCACAGCGGCACTTCGACGCGTTGAAGCGCATCCTCGACCGCAAGGAACCGGATTACGCGACCTAGAGGGACGTTGCGAAGGATGGCGTCTCTCTTCCTTCTCCCCTTGCGGGAGAAGGTGGCGTGGACGAAGTCCGCGCCGGATGAGGGGTTCTTTCCGCGGAGGTAGACCCCTCACGCGCTTCGCGCGCTCGTGCTACCCTAAGAGCGAGCTTCGCTCGTCTCGACCCCACAAGGGGAGAGGGGACAACGAACTACTGGCTCGCCCACACGATCCGCGCGATCCAGGCGACGTCGGTGGCGGCCAGCGTGCGGTCGCCCTCGCTCGGGTTGAGCGATTGCAGCTCCAGCGCTCTCGCGGTCCGGCGCTTCAATTCCCTGACCATCACCTCGCCATCGGACGTGCGCACCACCACACGGTCGCCGCGCCGGATCGCGGTTGCGGGCGATACCACGATGACGTCGCCGTCGCGGTAGGCCGGCCTCATCTGGTCGCCGGAAATTTCCAGCGCGTAGGCATGCTCGTCATCGACGGCAGGCAGCGCCATCTCATCCCAGCCCTTGCCGGCCGGGAAACCGTCATCGTCGAAATGGCTGCCGGTACCGGCTTGCGCGAATGCCAGCAGCGGCACCGTCTGCACGGTCCGCGCGGTATCGCCGATCAACTGGACGAAGCTGTCGATCGAGCTGTTGGCGGCGGCGAGCGCCTTGGCGACTGATTCGGTCGAAGGCCACCGCTCGCGCCCGTCGGCGGTGACGCGCTTGGATTTGTTGAAGGTGGTGGGATCGAGGCCGGATTTTTTTGCAAGGCCCGAAGCCGAAAGTCCGGCGCGCTCGGCAAGCCGGTCCAGCGCGCTCCAGATCTGCCCGTGGGTCAATATTCGCGGCGCTCTTGGAGTTCTGGCCATCCAGCGGCCTTGCCAAAATTAGGAATTATTCCCTCTATCAAACCGGTTTTCGCGAGGTTGGGCAAGAGCCGGAATGCGACCCTTGAAGTGCGCTGGTCGCGCCGATACGGTCGCTCCGCATGAGCCAAAAAATGACAAGAACTCCAGGGCAATCCCGGGCGACGACAGGCACCACGCCGGGATGGCGCGGCCGAACTTCGGAACTGGCACAATCGTGCGCATGATCTACAAAATCTGTCCGGCTTCGGCCTGGCGCGAGGCGGAGCGGCAAGGCGTGTTCCGGGGCAGTGCCGTCGACATTCGCGATGGCTTCATTCATTTTTCCACGGCCGCGCAGGTCGCAGAGACCGCGAGGAAGCATTTCTTCGGCCAGACCGGCCTGTTCCTGATCGCGGTCGACGCCGATGCGCTGGGAGACGCGCTGCGGTGGGAGACCTCGCGCAACGACGAATTGTTTCCCCATCTCTACGGCGAACTCGATCTCGGCGCGGTCACCGGCGTTCTCAACATGCGCGCCCGGTCGGACGGCTATCACGACATTCCGGAGCTTGAGCCGTGATCCGCGCGTTTGACGCTTTTTCGTTGCCGCTGCTGCGCTGGTTCGATCCGGAGGATGCCCATCGGCTGGCGATCCAGGGCCTGAAGCTGTTGCCGCCGGCGCGGCCGCGACCGGACGACGAAAAACTGGCGGTGCGGGCCTTCGGCCTGAATTTTCCCAATCCGGTCGGGATGGCCGCCGGCTTCGACAAGAACGCGGAAGTGTCGGATGCGCTGTTGCGCCTGGGCTTCGGTTTTGTCGAAATCGGAACCGTGACGCCGAAGCCGCAAGCCGGCAATCCGCGGCCGCGGATTTTCCGGCTGGAGCGCGACGAGGCCGTCATCAATCGCCTCGGATTCAACAATGACGGCGCACACGCGGTGTTGCGGCGGCTCGCGGGGCGCGCGCATCATGGCGGCATCGTCGGCGTCAATGTGGGCGCCAACAAGGATTCTGCGGATCGTACCGCCGACTACGTGAAGCTGATCGAGACGTTTGCGCTGGTGGCGAGCTATTTCACCGTCAACGTGTCGTCGCCGAATACGCCGGGCCTGCGCAACCTGCAGCAGGCCGACGCGCTCGACGATCTGCTGGCCAGGGTGATCGATGCGCGCGAACGGGTGCGGAAAAACGCTGGCGACTCGCCGGTGCTGTTGAAGATCGCGCCGGATCTGAGCCTTGCCGAACTCGACGACGTGGTTCAGATCGCGCGCTCGCGCCGCGTCGACGGCATGATCGTGACCAATACCACTTTGTCGCGGCCCTCGACCTTGCGCGAGCAGGCCCGCGCCAAGGAGTCCGGCGGATTGTCGGGCCGGCCGTTGTTTCGGCTGTCGACCCGGATGGTGGCGGAGACCTATGTGCGCGCGGAAGGCGCGTTTCCGCTCATCGGCGTCGGCGGCATCGATTCCGGCGGCGCCGCGCTGACCAAAATCCGCGCCGGCGCCAGCCTGATCCAGCTTTATTCCGCGCTGATCTACAAGGGCCTGGGTCTCGTCGACGACATCAAGAGCGATCTCGCCTCCACCCTGCTGCGCACCGGGCGAGAGTCGCTGTCCGAAATCGTCGGCGCCGATGCCGCGACGATTACGGCCGAGGACTGGCCGGTCAGCTAAAGCGTTTTCGAGCGAAGTGGATTCCGGTTCGCGTAAAGAAGACGCGTCAGAAAAGAACCTAAATTTCGACCACCATGCCGTCGCTCGCTGGCTCATGGCCGAGCGTGTCGAGCCGGCCGAGCATGTCGTCGCTCATATGGGTGAGCACCAGCCGCTTCGGTTTGATCTCGGCGAGATGCGCCTGAAGCGTATTCAGGCTGAGGTGATTCCTGACCGGCTTGTCGTAGGTGTAGGCCTCGGCGATCAGCAGGTCGGCGTTGCGGCCAAGCGGGATCAGCGTCTCCGTCCATTCTGTGTCGGCGGTATAGGCGATGACGCGGCCCTCGGCCTCGATCCGGTAACCCAGAAACGGACCTCCGGACTCGCCGTGCACGACGGCAAACGGCGTGACCTCGACCTTCCCGAAGCTGTGCACCTCTTCCGGCCGCAGCGCGACCACGCCGAGATCGAAGCGCTGCTTTGTTCGCGATGAATTCTCGAACAGCGCTTCCATCACTTGGGCAAGCCGCCTCTCGATGCCTTCGGGACCTGCAATCACCAGCGGCCGGGTCCGGCGGGTGAATTGCGCGTCGAGCAGGAGAAACGGCAAGCCGCCGAAATGATCGCCGTGAAAATGCGTGATCAGAACAAGGTCGATATCGTCGCGGGCGATGCCAAAGCGCTTCAGCGCCGGCAGCGACGACGCGCCGCAATCGATCAGGAAATTGACGTCGTGGCCGGTGACGTGAAAGCAGGTGTTGGCTCTTCCGCCCGAGCCAAATGCGTCGCCTGAGCCGATAAATCGCACTTGCATCGGTCGTCGCTCCTATTTCATCACTGCGGAAACGATGCCCGCAGGTTCGCCGGATAGCGCAGCGCCTGCAAGCCCCCGCGCGCGGCGTAAAGCACCAGCAGCGCCGTCCAAAGGCCGGAATTGCCGAACGCGCGCAGCGCAAACCATGTGCCGAGAAAAATCAGCAGTGAAAGCACCATCAGGTTGCGCATGTCGCGTGCCCAGGTCGCGCCGATGAAGACGCCGTCATAGGTGAAGGCGAACACCGCAAGCAATGGGGAGGCTACCACGAACCACAAATAGGCCAGCGCATTCTGCCGGACGACCTCGCTGGCGGTCATGGCCTGGATCAGCCACGGGCCGAACAGCGCGAAAATCGCCGCGACGACAAGCGCAAAGCCAAATCCCCAGGAGATCACGAGGCGGACAGCGCCCGAGAACGCGGCGCGATCACGCCCGCCATAGGCGCGGCCGCAGAGTTGCTCGGCCGCATTGGCAAGGCCATCGAGGAAGAAGGCGCTGACCAGGAGGAAATTGTTCAGCACGGCGTTGGCGGCGAGGATCACGTCGCCCGAGCGCGCGCCCTGCGCGGTGAAGAACAGGAACGCGGTGATCAGCGCCGCGGTGCGGATCATGATGTCGCGATTGACGCTCAGCATGCGAACGAGCTTGGCTCGATCGAACAGGGCCGCGCGCGATACGCTGAGCGGTTCATGCATGAGGCGTCGCGCGATCAGAACGCCGAACACAAGCCCGACTGCCTCCGCAACCACGGCGGCAGCCGCGGCGCCAGTGATCCCGGCGTCGAGCCCAAGCACCAGCACGATGGTCGCGGCCATATTGGTGATGTTGATCGCGATCTGGACCGCGAGCGCAAGCCCCGCACGGGCCTGCCCGATCAGCCAGCCCAGCACGACATAATTGGCGAGCGCCAGCGGCGCCGACCAGATTCGGATCGCGAAATAGGCCCTGGCGGCGCGGGTGACGCCCTCGCTGCCGCCCATGGCGTCCAGCAATACCGCAGCGAGCGGCACCTGCAGGACGATGAGGCCGCACCCGACCAGCGCGGCGATGGCGAGCCCCCGCACCAGCAGGGCGCGGATTTCCTGCATCTCGCCCGCGCCGATCGCCTGGGCGGTGAAGGCCAGTGTGCTCATGCGCAGGAAGGCGAACAGCCAGAACAGGCAGTCGAAGATGACGGACGTTATCGCCACCCCGCCGAGCAGCGTCGCGTCGCCGAGCCGCCCGATCGCAATCGTCGCGACGATGCCGATCAGCGGCGTCGTCAGGTTCGCGATCATCGCGGGACCTG
>JBKQRS010000429.1:0-3432 GCA_052143915.1 Bradyrhizobium sp. | reverse complement strand
CGACGGCATACATGCTCAAAACGACGCCGGATATCCTATTCGCAATCGACAAGACCGAGGTGAGTTGCGGTCTGTAGATCTGAACGTTGGGAGAGCGCGGTCGCGTGCGCTTTGATGTGGAGCTCGTCATTTGTCGACGCCTCTTTTTGCGGCTACTAGCTTCGACGTTCGATCAGCATTTTTTTGATATCCGCGATCACCTTTCCGGGGTTCAGTCCCTTTGGACAAGTCCGGGTGCAGTTGAGAATGGTGTGGCATCGGTAGAGCCGAAACGGATCTTCGAGGTTGTCGAGCCGCTCGCCCGTCGCCTCGTCGCGACTGTCAGCAAGCCACCGGTATGCTTGGAGGAGCACGGCAGGGCCCAGGAAACGATCTCCGTTCCACCAATGGCTCGGGCAGCCTGAGGTGCAGCAGAAGCAAAGAATGCACTCGTAGCGGCCGTCGAGTCTGCTTCGCTCCTCCGGGGATTGGAGCCGTTCTCTCTCGGGCTCCGGCGTCTTCGAGCGAAGCCAAGGTTCGATCAGGGCGAACTGCGCGAAGAGGTGCGTAAGGTCCGGAACCAGATCTTTGATGATCCTCATATTCGCCAGAGGATAGATCGTCGCCGGCGTGGCCAAGTCGGAAATGAATCTCGTGCAGGCCAGCCAGTTCGCGCCATCGATGTTCATCGCGCACGAGCCGCAGACTCCCTCGCGACAAGAGCGGCGGAAAGTGAGCGTCGCGTCGATCTTGTTTTTGATCCAGATCAGGGCGTCCAGAACCATCGGGCCGCAGTCGTCGAGATCGACTTCGAAGGTATCGAGACGCGGGTTGCCCTCCGAGTCCGGATCGTAGCGATAGACTTCAACTGCTTTCACTCGGGTGGCGCCGGCCGGGGCCGACCAAGTCCGTCCCTGCCCAATGCGCGACTCTCGCGACACGCCGAAGTTCCTCGGTACCGGAAAACGCTTCAGCGCCGTGACGCGCGGCACTTGATCTGAGGATCGAATAATCACCGGAGGCCTCCTTTTGACTACACTGACGCGCCCGGTTTGCGCACTGAGGTAGGTAGCTGACGATCGCACAGCTTGCAGACGCGCCGGCAGGGTTTCGGCATCAAATCCGGCGAGCGGCCGTAGGATTCGAAGCCGGCGGGCAGTTCCTTTGGGATCGTCGACATTAGCCTGCTTCGTCCCCAAATGTCAGTTCGCTCTTGCCCGCCGAAGTCTTATACTTGGGTCGATCACAACGGCGTCCGCTGCTCACTGAGCACCCACCGCAGGATCGTCTGCACTGCGGCGAGACCCAGGGCGCCCGCCGCAAAATCCGGCGCCGCCATCGACACCGCGGTCGCACTTAGCTCGATCTCCGCCATGACTCCGGGATCGGGCGCTGTCAGCACGCTGGCAACGACGTCCGGCTGATCAAGCTACGCAATGACATTTCCAAGCGTCAGTCCGGCCGTCCCAGAGCGATAGCGGAGTCTCCCACACGCAATGCGCTTTCGCGCCAGGCGACTCTTACCGCAATTCGATATATCGTTCGAGATTCTTGCGGCGCCTACTGCACTGCAGCATCGGCAACGCTGCATAGGTTCGTTCGCCTTTCACGAGACATCTCCGGCCAATCGATGCAGCAAAGTATTGAACTGCCGCCATCCGGTAGGGTCGCTTCGGCGCAAGGCGGCGCATGCCCGCCCAGCAAAGCAACAGGCCTCGTCGGTCCGGCCCGCCGCCGCCAGCGCTTCTAGGCTCGCCAGGAGGATGACCGCTAGTCCGACTGAGCCGGTGGACGTAATCGCGGAACCTTCGAGCCGGCCGTCACTCGGCTTCACCAGCCTCCTCCTGCGGTGATGCCAAAATGCTCCATGGCTTCCGGACTCATCATCTGCGGTGTCCAGCGCGGCTCGTAGCTCAGTTCGACATCAACGAATTCAATACCCGGCACGGTCCACGCGGCGTCACGGGCCCCGTCCTTCAGAAAGCGTGTGGCCGGGCATCCGCGCGTCGTCGTCGTCATGGTAATGCGGGCGACACCGGCGTCTTCGACCGCAACATCGTACACGAGCCCGAGGTCAACGATGTTGTAGCCAAGCTCCGGATCGATGACTATGCGAAGTGCATCCTTGATCCGCTCGACGAGTTCCTCGGTGTTTTCCGCGCTCATGCCACTGCCTCCCCAGCGCTCCCGACCCGCACCAACACCTTGTACGTTTTCCCGTCCGCTTCGAAACCACCCCGCCAACTATGCCCGCGCTTGGCCAGCTCGGGAAAGAGGAAAATCGGCTCGCGGCAGAGCAAGGCCGAAAGCACCTCGCCGGAGGCCATCGTTTCGGTGGCCGCGAGTATCCTCACCATCGGCTCGGGCGGATCGAGCTCGCGATTGTCGAGTTGCTGCACCGGTTCGGGCCAGTTGCACCCATCGACAGGCCTGTCCCCGACAGAGCCGTGATCGGTTTTGAGTGTCTCCGATGGAGAAAAGAGCACCTCCCATTCCCCACCATCAAGTTCTTTCGCTTTATGGGTGAACCCCTTCGAGCCGAGCACATGCAATAGCGGCGTTGGCTTGAACGTGGCAAACAGCCTTAGCCCCTGTCCTGGCTTCAGGTCGTTCACGGCCTCCACGATTTTCCCGAACGGCTCGCCACCTGCACGCAGGATCGGCCGCACGTCTACGTCCACGAATGTTGTCGTCATGATAGTCCCCTCTTCAGGCACGTTGGGCCAATGAATACAGGAGCCGCGCCCTGCGAACGCCATTTGGCAGGCGAAGGATCGCCTTCACGTCGAGCAAGCGCCGGGCCCGCACCAATTGCACGATGATGCCGGTAGTCGCGACGGCCATCACACCGGCAGCGCCGCGAAAGGCCAGCGGGAAGCCAAACAGAAGGCTCGCGGTGGCGCACCAGACCGCAAAGAAATAGAGGACGAACCATTTCGTTGCGCGTCGCTCGACCACGAGATCCTGCACGCGCGGCGTCGCCACCTTGCCGAGCACCGGGCCATAGCATTCGAGCCAGGTAAGGAAGGCCACGATCTTGTACAGCTTCGCGAGGCCAAGACCTGACAGCCAGCCGAAGCTGACGAGGAAGACGAGCGCGCCGACACGGCGGTCGATGGCGCCAAGGCCGAACAGGACGATCGTCAGGATCGCTGCGGCGGCCAGATTGGCAAGAGCGTAGCCAGCCATGCGGCTATTCAACTCGATCGCGCGCCGCTTGCGCGCCCGATAAAGATGCAGGATGTCGCGCCCGTACAGAACGAGAGCACCAAGACCTAGTAGTCCAGCAGCGCTCAGGACAACGTTGAGGGTAGTCCCGACGCAGATCGCCGCCACTCCGCCAAGTATCGCAACCGCCAGTGCCGCCGTACCGAGGTACCAAACGCCGCGCGTACTCGCGCCATCAAGCTCCGGAGCGAGCATGAACATGGCCAGCAGGCGATAGCTTACCCC
>JBKQRS010000428.1:0-10981 GCA_052143915.1 Bradyrhizobium sp. | reverse complement strand
CATTCGCAACCGGTCCCGGGCAAACCGCGCTGGATGGCGAGGTCGGCACCAACAGCCCGTTCACCCGCGCCCTCATCGCCCATATCACCTCGCCCGGCGTCGAGATCCAGCAGGCGATGACCGAAGTCCGCGCCCAAGTCAACGAAGAGACCAACAAGGGCCAGCTGCCCTGGGGCCACACCAACCTGATCGGTTCGGTCTATCTGAACCCGGCTGCGGCGCCGCCTGCCAATGCGGCTGCGCCAGCAGCGCCGGCCGCGGTTGCCTCGACCTCCGCCACCAATGACGTCGAGCTCGAATTTTGGCGCTCGGTCAAGGAATCGAACAAGGCCGAAGAGCTCAATGCCTATCTGACCGCCTATCCCAACGGTCAGTTCAAGTCGCTGGCGCTGGCCAGGATCGCTTCCCTGGAGAATAATGGTCCGTCGACCACGACGCGCAACCTGACCGCGGGCGTCGACCCCGCTACCTTCACCGAAGAATCCAACCAGACCACCGAAGACCAGATCGGCCTCGACAGGGGCCAGCGCCGCGACGTGCAGCGCCGGCTCAACGGTCTTGGCTTCGATACCAAGGTCACGGGCAAGTTCGACCAGGAAACCCGCACGGTGATCACGCGCTGGCAGGCTGCGCGCGGCTATCCAAAGAGTGGCTTCCTCAACAAGCTGCAGCACAAGGCGCTGCTGGCCGAAATCGTCGCGACGACGCAAACGAGCTCCGGCGACGATTCAGACAACAAGCCCTCTCGGCGCCGCCATAGCGGCGGCGGCGGTGGTGGCGGCAATCCCGGTGCCTTTATCGGCGGCGCGCTCGGCGGCATGATGGGCGGCATGTTCCGGCACTGATCGCTGTTCGATTCTACCGGATCAAGCACGGCAAAGAGCCCGGGTCATGCCGGGCTTTTTCATTGCCCACGCAAATCTATTTTGTGCACTCCGCAAATCCCCCGATCAGCTTCACCATCTTGTCGCTGCCCGAGGTCAGCCGGCACATTTCCACTTCCTTGCCCGACGGGACCGGTTTGGCGCAGGTGATTTGCGGATTGTTGCCGAATCTGGTGGTCGAGAATTTGCAAGTCACCATGCAGGAAGCGCTGCTGTTCAATGAATTCGTTATCGTGACGCTGGCGACCTCCGCCCCCGGCAGGATGACGCAGTTGAAGGGCACCGGCTCTGCCGCAGCCGGCGCCGACAGCAAGCCGGTGATCAGCGCGAGATGGGGAATGGCCGAGCGCGAGCGCATCAGCTTGCCAGGGCTATTTCCCTGCCGCCTTTCTCAGTGCGTCGTTGATCCGATCCTGCCAGCCGGGCCCTGCTTGCTGGAAGTGCTCAAGCACGTCCTGATCGATCCGCAGCGAGACCAGCTCCTTTACACCGGGAAGAGCCGCCTTCGTCGGCGCTGGTTCCGGCGCTTTGGTCGTCACCTTCTTGAAGACAGCCTCGGCCTCGGTGCGGGCGTCGTTCAGGGTTCGCGGTCGTCTCGGTTGTTCCGGCAAGGCTAAATTCCTTCGAAAAGTGCGGTCGACAGATAGCGCTCGGAGAACGATGGCACGATGGCCAGAATGGTCTTGCCGGCGCTTTCCGGGCGCTTGCCGATCGCGAGCGCGGCGGCAATCGCCGCACCGGAGGAGATGCCGCCCGGAATGCCCTCGGCGCGCGCCAATGCGCGCGAGGTCTCGATCGCGGTTGCGCTGTTGATCTTGATGATCTCGTCGATGACGGAACGATCGAGGATCTCGGGAACGAATCCCGCCCCGATTCCCTGGATCTTGTGCGCAGAATGCTGGCCGCCGGAGAGCACCGGGCTCTCCTCGGGCTCCACGGCGACGACACGCAGCGATGGTTTGCGCGGCTTCAGCACCTGCCCCACCCCGGTGATGGTGCCGCCGGTGCCGACGCCTGCGACGAAGTAGTCGATGTTGCCGCCGGTATCGTTCCAGATTTCTTCCGCCGTGGTGCGGCGATGAATTTCGGGATTGGCGAGGTTCTTGAACTGCTGCGGCATGACCGCATTGGGCGTCGTCCGCACCAGCTCTTCGGCGACCGCGATCGACCCCTTCATGCCCTGCGCGGCCGGCGTCAGAACGATTTCGGCCCCGAGGAATGCCAGCATCTTGCGCCGCTCGATCGACATCGATTCCGGCATCACAAGCTTCAGCCGGTAGCCGCGCGAGGCGGCAACGAATGCCAATGCGATCCCGGTATTTCCCGACGTCGGTTCGATCAGCACGGTGTCGGCGTGGATCACGCCGGCCTTCTCCATCGCCACGACCATCGCCGCGCCGATGCGGTCCTTCACGCTTGCCGCGGGATTGAAATATTCCAGCTTGGCCAGAATGATCGCGTTCGACCCATGCTGCTGCGGCAGCCTTCGCAGGCGCACAATCGGCGTGTCGCCGACCGCATCCACAATACTGTCAAAAACGCGGCCGCGGCCGGGAGGGTGCACTGCACTCGTAGCTGACGATACGTCCATGACGTACTCCTCTGACCGCAATGTGGGCTGATTTGAAGGCGCTTCTTCATTTGGGGCAACGCGTGCAGTTGCGCAAGTCTGAATCATCCGTTTCAAAATCTCGCTGCATTGCAAAACATCTAATTTGCCGAACGACTTGAAACCAACGTATTTGTGTTGCGACATCGTCAAGATAATTGGTGTATCTTACCGTTAAACCGCAAGGAGGTCACGATGTCAGCAGTTGCTGAAGTCCTGTCGACCGAGACGCGTCTTCCAGACCCGCGCGGTTGTGATTTGCCGACCTGCCCTGTCTGCGCGGATTCAATGATAGCCGCGGAGGCGTCCGCCTATCTGGCCGATCACATCATCAGCTATCTCTGGACCTGCGATACCTGCGGCTATGGTTTCGTGACCAAGCATTCGATCAAGCGGTTGGTCTGTAACTGAGGCGTTCGCTCTTCCGTTTGAGTAATGTAGCCCATCAAGTCGGATCGTGCGCTAGCGCGGCGGGATGTCGCCCTTTGCCCATTCGGCACGGGTTCGTTCGCGAAAGCCTGCGAAGGTTCCCTGTGAAATGGCCTGCCTGATGTCCTGCATCAGGCGCTGGTAGTAGGCGACGTTGATTTCCGACAGGAGCATCGCTCCCAGCGTCTCGCCCGATTTGACGAGGTGATGCAGGTAGGCGCGCGCATAGCTGCGCGTGGACGGCCATGAACTTTCCTCATCGAGCGGCCGCGGATCGTCGGCGTGGCGGGCGTTGCGCAGATTGATCTGTCCGAACCGCGTAAACGCCACGCCGTGACGCCCGTTGCGGGTCGGCATCACGCAGTCGAACATGTCGACGCCGCGCGCGACCGCCTCCAGAATATCGTCGGGTGTGCCAACCCCCATCAAATAGCGGGGGCGCTCCTCGGGCAGGATCGGCGCGACCTCTTCGATCATGGCGAGCATGACCGATTGCGGTTCGCCGACCGCGAGGCCACCAATCGCGTAACCGTGAAAGCCGATCTCGACGAGGCCCCGGGCGCTGGCCTGGCGCAGCTCAGGCACGTCGCCACCTTGCGCGATACCGAACAGCATATAGCCTGATGGCGCGGTCTCGAACGCGCGCTTGCTGCGCTCGGCCCAGCGTAGCGATAGCTGCATCGCACGCTCGATATCGCCGTGCTCGGCCGGCAGCCTAACGCACTCGTCCATCTGCATCGCGATATCGGAGCCGAGCAGCCGCTGCACCTCGATCGAGCGCTCCGGCGACAATTCCACCATGGCACCGTCGATGTGGGAGCGAAAGGTCACCGCCTTTTCGCCGACCTTGCGCAGCTCCGACAGCGACATCACCTGGAAGCCGCCGGAATCCGTCAGCATCGGACCATTCCACCCGGTGAATGTCTGCAAGCCTCCGAGCGCGGCGATGCGCTCCGCGCCGGGCCGCAGCATCAGGTGATAGGTATTGCCAAGCACGATATCGGCGCCGGCGTCCCGCACCTCGCGCCAGTGCATGCCCTTCATGGCGCCCGCGGTGCCCACCGGCATGAAGGCCGGCGTTCGCACCACACCGTGCGGCGTGGTCAGTTGACCCGTGCGCGCCTGCCCGTCACGGCCAAGCAATTCGAAATGATTGACTGACATCATGGAAGCGACCGATCGCGAAACAACAGGCAGGCATCGCCATAGGAGTAAAACCGGTAGCCGCTGTTGATGGCGTGGGCATAGGCCCGTTTCATGGTCTCAAGCCCGCTGAACGCCGATACCAGCATGAACAGCGTCGAACGCGGCAGGTGAAAGTTGGTCAGGAGAATATCGACCGCGCGAAACCGATACCCCGGCGTGATGAAGATCGCGGTCTCGGCGTTGAAGGGCGCGATCGAACCGTCGTCGGCTGCTGCGCTCTCCAAAAGGCGCAGCGATGTGGTGCCGACGGCGACGATGCGGCCACCCTTGGCACGCGCGGCGTTCAGCGCGTCGGCGGTTTCGCCGGAAATCGCGCCCCATTCGGCATGCATCTTGTGTCCCGCGGTGTCGTCGACCTTGACCGGCAGGAAGGTCCCTGCCCCGACATGCAGGGTGATCCGGTGAATGCCGACGCCGCGCTGGCGTAACGCCGCTTCCAGCGCCGGCGTAAAATGCAATCCCGCCGTGGGCGCGGCGACCGCGCCTTCGCTGGCAGCGAACATGGTCTGATAGTCGCTGGTATCGCGCTCATCGGGCGCGCGTCTGGAGGCGATATAGGGCGGCAGCGGCGGGCTGCCGAGATCGGCGATGGCGGAATCGAGCGCGGGTCCATGAAACGAAAACGACAGCGTGACCTCGCCGTCGTCGCCCTTGTGTTCGACCTCAGCATCGAGATGGCCGAGAAGGCACACCTTGGCCTCATTACCGAAGCGAACCACGTCGCCCGGTGACAGCTTTTTGGCCGGTTTGACCAGCGCCTGCCAGCGCGAGCCGTCGAGCCGCTTGATCAGGGTCGCCTCGATCTTCGGTTCGGTGTCGCGGCCGATGCGGCGGCCCCTGAGCTGGGCCGGTATCACCTTGGTGTCATTCACCACCAGCGCGTCGCCGGGCTCAAGCCATTGCGGCAGGTCGGTAACGGACCGGTCGCGCAACACGCCGTCGGGCTGCACGATCAGCATCCGCGCGGAATCGCGCGGGCTCGCCGGGCGCAGCGCGATGCTGGCGGAGGGAAGTTCGAAGTCGAAGAGATCGGTGCGCATTGGGTTTTTCAGGGCCCCGTTCCTCATCCTGAGGAGCGCGACAGCGCGTCTCGAAGGATGAGGCCGAGTTGTTGCAACCTCCGTGACCTCATGGTTCGAGACGCCTGCTTTGCAGGCTCCTCACCATGAGGGGCTCACCTTAGGCCGCGTCGAGCGCCATATGCGCCTTGATGATCTTGTCCGGGTCCTTCACCGGCTCGCCGCGCTTGATCTTGTCGACGTTCTCCATGCCCGACGTCACCTTGCCCCAGACCGTGTACTGCTTGTTGAGGAAGGGAGCATCGTCGAAGCAGATGAAGAACTGGCTGTCGCCGGAATCCGGACTCGCCGCGCGCGCCATGGACGCCGTGCCGCGCACATGCGGCTCGTTGTTGAATTCGGCCTTGAGCTTCTTGCCGGAGCCACCGGTACCGGTGCCGTGCGGACAGCCCGTCTGCGCCATGAAACCCTCGATCACGCGATGAAACACGATGCCGTCGTAAAATCCTTCGCGCACCAGTTCCTTGATCCGCGCGACATGGCCCGGCGCGAGATCGGGCCGCATCTCGATGGTGACTGGCCCCTGGGTGGTGTCGAGGATCAAAGTATTTTCGGTGTCAGCCATGCTCTTTTCTCTACAGGTTGGGGTGGAAGTTTCCGGTTGTGAAATTGGACCGAGATGGGCCGGCCGGCGATGGCGCCGGCCATTCCCTCGGTAAGTGGCTTCGGCGTGCAGCGCTGCAATGTCTCCATGACCGCGATCCGGTACATTAGCCGGTCGTTGTCGTCAGCCTGTTCCGATTCATAGGTGATCCGGGGATGGCCCAGGATCTCGCCTGACCTGTTAAAGCTGACCATCACAGTGATGTCGATGCCGGGATGGGCCTGCGAGGGCCCCGGCGGTTTCCAGCAAGTCCTCAGCCTCGCGAATATCTCGTGAAGGGTGTTGACCTGCGCCGGTTCCGCCGGTGCAGCGGTTGACCATACAAGCAGGAGTAAAGCCGCATACCGGATCCGCCGAATGCGAGTCCGGCCCATGGCGGCTTACTTGATGTCGGATGCGACCTGCACCTTCACCATCTTGTCGGGATCGCTAACGGCACCGCCTTGCGATCCCGGCGGGGCCTTCTTGAGCTTGTCGACCACATCCATGCCCTGCACCACCTCGCCGATCACGGTGTACTGGCCATCGAGGGGCGCGCCGTCCGCGAACATGATGAAGAACTGCGAATTGGCGGAATCGACGCTGTCGCCGCGCCGCGCCATGCCGACGATGCCGCGTTTGAAGTGAACGCTGGAAAATTCCTGCTTCAGGTTCGGATATTTCGATCCGCCGGTGCCATTGAAATTCTGGCCATCGCCGGTCTGCGCCATGAAGCCGTCCATCACGCGGTGGAACGGAACGTTGTTGTAGAAACCCTCGCGCGCCAGCTGCTTGATGCGCTCGGCATGCTGGGGCGCGATATCCGTCCTCAGCTTGATGACGATCCGCCCCTTGGTGGTGTCGATGACGATCGCATTCTGCTTGTCGAGACCGGCGGGAAGCGGCTGCGCGATCGCAGGGGCGACGCAGATCAGCGCGGCGAGAACGGCAAGAATCCGGATCATGAAGGCTCCAAAAGCGAGGTGAAGGCTAGGCGGTGAATTTGGTCTTGAGGCTTGCCGCGACCGCTTTCGGCACGAACGCCGACACGTCGCCGCCCATGCCTGCGATTTGGCGTACCAGTGTGGCGGTGATCGGGCGGACATTCGCCGAAGCCGGAACGAACACCGTGTGCACGTCGGGCGCCATGGCTTCGTTCATGCCGGCGATCTGCATCTCGAAATCGAGGTCGGTGCCGTCGCGCAGGCCGCGAACCATGATTGTCGCGCCGTGTTTTTGCGCTGCAGCGACGGTGAGGCGGTCATAGGTCGTGCAGTCGAAGGCGCATCCCGCCTTGACAGCCACCGGTTCAAACACCGCCCGGACCATGGCCAGACGCTCGTCGGTCGAAAACAGCGGCTTTTTGCTTGAATTGACGCCGATGGCGACAATCAGCCGGTCACAGAGGACTACGGCGTGCCGGACCACATCCAGATGGCCGTTGGTAACGGGGTCGAAGGAACCGGGGTAAAGCGCGATGCGGGGCATAAATCCGTCTACCCCGCCCCGGGCGGGCCCGCAAGCCGATCTGCTTCCCGTAATCGGGGCCGATGGCGAAACCCCTATTTTTGATCGGCCATTGAACCATTTCGGGGGATGCCAAGTCTCCTATGTATGACGGTTTTGTTTCGTCCCTCACCGGGCGACGAAACAAAACTGTGCCGCGACGAAACCACTTTGGCGCCTGGCGAAGACGTCCGGAAACCGGCGCTTTGTATCAGTTAGCCAACGAAATGAGGGGCCGCCAAGGCCCCATGACAGGGGACCGTCATGATCAAAGCTCTTTCAGCAGTAGCTATTGCTGCGTTTGTTGCTGCCGCGCTCGCGGTATTTCCTGGATTTGCTCCTGAGGTTGAAGCCAGCGTGCCGCACGCCCTCGCCAAGGGCGACCGGCTGGATATCCACCCTGTGGGCCGTAATTGCTCCCAGCAGGCATGGCCGAATTTCGAAGCCTCCTGCCTGCGCGTCGCAGGTTCCAAGACTGCCATACGGGAAGCCCGCCTGGTCACCGCCGACCGCACGCCGTAGAGCGATCAGCCGGCTCAGGATCAAAGTACCCGGTCGGATTTCGAGTGGAGGCTTGGCAGTGGCCCGGCCTCCCCCTTCGTTTGTCGAGCCGCAGTCCTAGGCGGTGTGGACTCTAAGGATTCCCCTTCCCTCGCGCCTCATTCGACGCAAACTTCGTAACTGTCCTCGAAGCCGCTCACGACCGACTTCGAGCCCTTCACCACCACCTGCCAGAACACCGCGTCGTCGTCATTCTTCAAAGTGATCGGGGAATTGTCGGGCAGAACGCATTCGAACGTCCGCCGCCAGTCCGATCCGCGCTGCGCCTGAATTGGCTGCGGCGACAACAACTCGTGGACCTGAACAACGCGGGATGTCAGCGTCGTTCGGAACATTTCTCCCCGCTCGTTACCTTCGCCGCCGGCGCGCTGGTCCCATTTGTAGGTTTCCTCAAGGCATTCGAATTTCACACTGAACGCGCTCCACTCCACCGGTCCGGGCTGGATCACCGTAATCCGGATGCGCCGGCCGCGCGGAAATGGCTGTTCCGAGAGTTCGAGGATCACCGCAGGCGCGATGCCCACGAACAACCGAAAGAGGACACTGACAAGCAACAAGCCGCCGAGGACAAAGCACACGCCGCTGACGACATAGGTCACCACCCACGGCGGCGGCTCCGTCCATGCGAGACTTGTGCAGCCCCAGTAGACCCCAACGCCGATAGCAGTGGACAGAACCCCTAACGCGGTCGCGAACGCCATCGGCGGCTTGGCGCGCGTGAACCGGGTACGAAGCCCGGGATCTTTCTGCCTGGCGTTGGGCATGGTGTGCAAGCCGCTCCGGGTCGCGGCCGTGATTCCCCTTTAAGAGCAAATCAGATTCAAGGTTTCTTTTTGGGAGGCAGCCTTTTGGGAGGCAGCCTTGGGTGTGATGGATCATTTGGCGTTGAGCCGACGCGGCCTGGGAGCGCATGGCGCCGCTGAGGGCTTTAAGGTTGTTGGGCTAGGAAACTATATCAGATCAGTATTTCGCGACGACCGGACCGCCGAACCGGTAATTGACGCCGATACGCGCGATGCTGGCCTTCAGGTCGATGCTGTGGGTGAAAACGCTGGTCGGGATAGGAAGCGCGCCGGCCGTCCCGCCGGCCGTAAGATTGGTCGATGCGACCGATGCGCTGCCGAAATTTACATAAAGATACTCGGCCTTCAGCGACCAGTTGCTCAACAATCCCACCTCCAGGCCGCCCCCGATTGTCCAGCCGACTTTCGTGGAAGAGAGCGAGCCGGATTCGGCCGCGTTGGCGCCAACCGAGAAAGTGCTGCCGAAATTGTCACTGAATGCGAAGTTGCCCTTCAAAGTCGTGAAGGCAGCGCCGCCGGTGGCGAATAGCAGCATGTTGTTCGATGCGATGCCGAGACGACCGCGAGCGGTCGCAGGCCAGTCGGTGCTGGCATTCGATGTCACCGTAAACGTCGATGGAGCAAAGCCGGAATATCCGGCAGAGCTAGCGGAACTGCCGCTCAGCCGAAACGATTCGATGTCGCCTTCAAGGCCGAGAACGAGACTGTTCAGTTGCCAATTGTAGCCAGCCTCCAGGCCGCCAGTGAAGCCGGCCGGCTTGATGCTCTGTATCCCCGCCGCGTTGACGGATGGAACGATGGTGGGGCCAAAATAGCCGGTCGAGCTATACACTGTCGAAGTCGTTGGGTCGAAACTTCCCCACGCCCCGCCGGCGTTGGCACCGACATAGAAGCCGCTCCAATCGTAGGCCGGAGCTGGCGCCACAGGTGCCTTGACGTAGGTATTCGGCGCCAGATCGGCGGCCGCCGCTGCCGCCACGCCGATCAGCGCGGCAAGCGGGGCGGCGAGGAGCAGGCCCGTCAGGGAGTTTTTGTTCGAACGACAATCATGCATCGGTGTCTCTCTCGTGGAATCAGGCGGATACATTCGGCCTGGTCATAGAGATAAGGGTGGTCCCGCAAATGCGTTTGTCCCAAAACGAATGTGGCTTGTACGGAGACGAACCGTCACTCGTTTATGCGGAGCGTTGCAATCCAGCAACAGCGATGGCTCGCGCGCGCTTGTCTCGCGCTGGGAACTGTCATTGTTCAGAAGCGAGTCTTCCGCTACTTTCCCGGCACGCTGTTGTCGAGCGGCGTTGATATCCCGCCGGAAATCGATCCAGTCCGTCGAACCCCGATCCGGTAAACTGCAACTACCTACCCGGACCGGAGGTCGCGAGCGCTGCGGCATTCCCCCCAACACGAAATCAAAGAGGAAGAGACGGGCTGCGGTGCGCCTCCAGCCACGACACTAACGATCCAGCAGTGCAGGCCCACCCATAAGCCGCATGGAAAATGATTACGTATGCAGCAACTATTGAGATTTTCCACTGACGCGCTGCCGGAGCGCGACCGCCATTCGATCTGGGCCGAGGTATTCGGCCGGTACATGATAAAGGCTCAGCTCGAGCCCGTTGGAAGCCACCCCTTTTCGCAAAATGCCACGCTGCGAAGCCTGCCCGGATTATCTCTGGCGTCGATGTCCTGCTCAGGCCATGCTTTGCCGAACGCTCCCGCGATCTGAAGTCCTGCGCTTGCTGATCTCCTACTTGCAGTCCACCGCCCCTCTGAGCCTCAAATCCTCCGGCCTCGGCCTGGCATTTGCTACTCACCTGCAGGACCTGATGGCGTTGGCAATCGGCGCTTCTCGCGATGGCGCGGACGTGGCCCGCGGCCGCGGCTTGCGCGCCGCGCGGCTCGCCGCCATCAAGCTCGACATCGGACGATCTCATGGCCGCAACGATCTGTCGATCACCGCTCTGGCGCTGCGCCATGCCGTGACGCCTCGCTACATTCAGAAGCTGTTCGAAACGGAAGGCACCACATTCACCGGTTACGTCATCGAGCAGCGTCTGCTCGAGGCAAGCCGGATGCTCGCCGATCCGCAATTTGCCGATCACAACATTGGCGAGGTGGCGCTGAGGGCCGGCTTTGGCGATCTGCCCTACTTTACCCGCTCGTTTCGCCGCCGCTTTGGCATGACGCCGTCGGATGCCAGGGAGCAAGCCTGTCGCAACTCGCCGGCACGCGACGATCCGCGCTAGCGAGATGACTTTTCGTTGAATCGTCATCTCGCTCTATCTTTTTGTTTGAGCATGATCTCCGCGCAAACGCGTTCC
>JBKQRS010000427.1:0-3924 GCA_052143915.1 Bradyrhizobium sp. | reverse complement strand
GGCGATGATCTCTGCCGTCTCGGCCAGATACCACTGCAGATGACAGGCAAGCCGGGAGCGATCATCCAGCACGCGGAACAAAATCGGGGTTTGCCACTCGCCGCTGTGCTGCAGCTGCCGGCATCAGAGGTCAAAACAAAGCTCGCTCCGGTGGAAGAGGAGCGCAGCATCCTGCGCGTCTGACGTCCGAAAGAGGCAGGGCGAGCCGCATGTTTTTGACACGGGTGCGCCGGGAGACCGGCAAGGAGTAGGTGGTGCAAGTCCACTACGATGAAGGAGTAGCGAACCACATCGGCCCCGAGCCGTGCGCAGGCATCCGCGAGGATGTCTGCGAAGCGTCGGCAGGGGAACGCGCAGGCCAGCCATTGAGCCGCGATAGAAAACTGATTCCGGGCGCCGACGCTGTCTGTGTAGCGGAAGGCAATATGTCCAAGAGCGCCAACGCAAGCGCTTGGGCGGCCCGGCGTGGTCGAAGAACCTGGCACGCACGCATGCTCCATGTACGGGAACCGGGAGGTCTCCGGGTCGGCCGAGGGCTCTATTGTGCCGACGGTCCGCGGCGGGAAGGCGAGGAGCCGTAGTCGCCGATGCACGATCAGGAGAAGTCAGACTCTGCCATAGTAGCTGTGAAGCCGCCGAACAAGGCCGGGTCACCGGCGGCGGAGGCGGTGGAGCCAAGGGCAGGGACCAAGGGGAACGCGGATCAGCAAAGCACGCACCGGACTCAGACCCGGGAGCGCGTGACCCAGGCGCTGAACCGCGTACGGCAAGTCGCAAGGCAAAGGAAGAAGGAGCGGTTCACCGCGCTTCTCCATCATGTCAACGACGACACGCTACGGACGGCGTTCTACGCGCTCAAGCGCAAAGCCGCCCCCGGTGCCGACGGGGTGACATGGCAGGACTACGAGGCGGACCTCGGGCGCAATCTCGAGGACCTCCATGGAAGGGTCCACCGGGGAGCGTATCGTCCGCAACCATCTCGCCGGACGTACATACCGAAGGCGGATGGTCGGCAAAGGCCGCTGGCGATCGCAGCTCTGGAAGACAAGATCGTCCAGGGCGCATGCGCCATGGTGCTCAACGCCATCTACGAAGAGGATTTCCTCGGGTTCTCATACGGGTTCCGACCTCGACGAGGGCCGCATGATGCGTTGGATGCTCTGTCGGTGGCGATCACCAGCCGGAAGGTGAATCACATACTTGACGCCGACGTCCGGGACTTCTTCGGCAGCGTCAACCATGACTGGTTGATCCGCTTCCTGGAACACCGTGTCGGCGACAAGCGCATCATCCGCCTGATCCGTAAATGGCTCAAGGCGGGCATCCTCGAAGACGGAGTCGTAACCGTAGCTGACAGTGGAACCGGCCAAGGTTCGGTGATCTCACCGCTCCTCGGCAACGTCTACTTGCACTACGCATTCGATCTCTGGGCTGAACGCTGGCGACGGCAAGAGGCCCGAGGCGACATGATCGTCGTGCGCTACGCCGATGATCTGGTGGCCGGCTTTGAGCATGAGGATGACGCACGTCGCTTCCTCGATGCGATGCGTGAGCGGTTCGAGGCATTCTCGCTGTCGCTCCATCCGGACAAGTCCCGCTTGATTGAGTTCGGCCGCCACGCGGCAGTCGACCGCAAGAAACGCGGGGTCAGCAGACCGGAGACCTTCGCTTTCTTGGGCTTCACCTTCATCTGCGGCAAATCTCGGCGGGGAGCCTTCCAACTTCAGCGGAAGACCCGGCGCGACCGCATGCGAGCGAAGCTCCAGGAAATAAAGGGGGAGCTGCGGCAACGAATGCACCAGAATATCCCAGCGCAGGGACACTGGTTGAGGCAAGTCGTTACAGGCCACTTCGCCTATTATGCGGTTCCCACCAATAGTCGGGCGCTTTCAGCGTTCCGACATTATGTGAGCGTCCTTTGGCGTCGAACGCTCCGGCGGCGCAGCCAGAAGGACAGATTCACATGGGATCGGATGACGAAACTGGCCGACGGCTGGCTTCCAGCACCGCGTATCCTTCATCCCTGGCCCGCTCAACGCTTCGCCGTCAAACACCCGAGGTAAGAGCCGGATGCTCGAATCGGGCCTGTCCGGATCTGCGCGGGGGGTGCCCAGCAATGGGCATCCCTACCGCGATCCTCCGCCCAGCGCAGACCTATGAATTGAGCGCCAGGCGTTTGATCCAAACTACAAAGCTTGCTTCACGCAGGCGAGCGCGAAGGCGTAGGCGAGCGCGACGTCTTCGAGCTTGTCGAAGCGCCCGGACGCGCCGCCGTGACCGGCTTCCATATTCGTCTTGAGCAGCACCGGCCCGCCCCCGGTCATCGTCGCGCGCAGCTTGGCGACCCATTTGGCCGGCTCCCAATAGGTGACGCGCGGATCGGTCAGGCCGGCCAGCGCGAGAATCGCCGGATAGTCCTGCGGCTGGACATTGTCATAGGGACAGTAGCCGCGGATGGTCTCGAAAGCTCTCGCGTCGGCGATCGGATTGCCCCATTCGAGCCATTCGGGCGGGGTGAGCGGCAGGCTTGGATCGAGCATCGTGTTGAGAACGTCGACGAACGGCACGTCGGCGATGATCCCAGCGTAAAGCCGCGGCGCCTTGTTGGCGATCGCGCCCATCAGCATGCCCCCGGCGCTGCCGCCATGCGCGACGACGCGGCCGGCGGCGGCGAAGCCGTGGTCGATCAGATGCTTTGTCGCGGCGATGAAATCGCTGAACGTATTGGCCTTGCGGGCGAGCTTACCGTCTTCGTACCAGCGCCAGCCCTTGTCGGTGCCCCCGCGCACATGGGCGATCGCATAGACGAAGCCGCGGTCGACCAGCGACAGGCGATTGCTGGAGAACGATGCGTCGATCACCTGACCATAGGCGCCGTAGCCATAGATCAGCAGCGGCGCCGCCCCGTCGATCGGCGTGTCGCGCCGATGCAGGATCGAGATCGGCACGCTTTCGCCGTCCGGCGCGGCGCAGAAAATCCGGCGCGTGACATAGTCGGACGACTTGAAGTCCTTCGGCGCCATCTGCTTCTTGCGCAAGGTTCGCCGGCGCGAGGCCATGTCGTAGTCGTACGTTTCCCTCGGGCAATTCATCGACGAGAAGCCGAAGCGAAACACCGGCGTGGCGAATTCGAAGACGTTCTCGAGGCCGAGAAAATAGGTCTCCGCGTCGAACGCGATCGCGTGTTCTTCGCCTGTGGCGAGTTGATGGATGACGATGCGCGGCACGCCGTCTTCGCGCTCGAGCCGCGCGAGAAAGTCCTTGAACAGCGACGCCGCTTCGATCAGCCGGCCGGGACGGTGCGCGACGAATTCACGCCAGTTCTCCATGCCGGGCGCGTCCTTGGGCGCCGTCACGATCTTGAAATCCTGAGCCCCGTCGGCGTTGGCGCGGATGAAATAGAGATCGCCGTGATCCATCACCTCATAGCGCAGACCGGGTCGGCGCGCGGCGATCAGCCGCGGCGGCGCCGCGGGTTGGTCGAGGTCGACGACATGCGCCTCGGAGGCGTCATGGCCGTGCACCGAAATGACCGCCAGGGCGCCCAGGCGGGTCGCCGCTATATTGATGAACCAGGAAGGATCGGCCTCCGCATAGACCTCGATGTCGGCGCTGGCGGATGTGCCGATCCGGTGCAGCAAGACGCGGCACGGGCGGTGATTTTCATCGAGGGCGACATACAGAAAGCCCCGCGAATCGCGCGTCCAGACGAGATGACCCGTGCAATTGCCCACCGCGTCGTCGAGGTCGGCGCCCTCCTCGACATTCCTGACGTAAAGGGTGAAAATCTCCGAACCCTTGTCGTCGGCGCTCCACGCGACCTTGCTGTGGTCGGGCGAATGCCGCGCATCGAGAAGCTGGAAGAACGCCTTGCCCGCCGCGCGCGCGTCGCCGTCGAGCAGAACCGTCTCCGCGCCGCCCTCG
>JBKQRS010000426.1:0-12426 GCA_052143915.1 Bradyrhizobium sp. | reverse complement strand
GACTGGCTGGAGATTCTCGGCTGCGGCATGGTGCACCCCAACGTGTTGCGCGCCTGCGGCATCGATCCCGACCTCTATCAGGGCTTTGCCTGGGGCATGGGTATCGACCGCATCGCGATGCTGAAATACGGCATGTCCGACCTGCGGCAGTTGTTCGAGAGCGACGTGCGCTGGCTCAGCCACTACGGCTTCAAGCCGCTCGACATCCCGACGCTGGCGGGAGGATTGAGCTCGTGAAATTCACGCTCTCCTGGCTGAAGGAACATCTCGACACCGACGAGCCGCTGGAAAAGCTCGCCGACAAGCTCACCATGATCGGGCTTGAGGTCGAGAACATCGAGGACAAGGCGAAGGCGCTGGCGCCGTTCACCATCGCGCGCGTGATCTCGGCCGAGCAGCACCCCAATGCGGACCGCTTGCGGGTCTGCATGGTTGACACCGGCAATGGCACCGCTGCGGTGCAGGTTGTGTGCGGCGCGCCGAATGCGCGCGCCGGCCTCGTCAGCGTGTTCTCCGCCCCCGGCACCTACATTCCCGGCAAGAACATCACGCTCGGCGTCGGCACCATCCGCGGTGTCGAGAGCCGCGGCATGCTGTGCTCGGCGGCCGAATTGCAGATTTCCGATGATCACGACGGCATCATGGAACTGCCGGCCGATGCACCCCTGGGCGCCGGCTATGCGCAGTGGGCCGGGCTCGGCGATCCCGTGCTTGAAATCAACCTGACGCCGAACCGGCAGGACTGCACCGGCGTACACGGCATCGCCCGCGATCTCGCCGCCGCCGACATGGGCAAGTTCAAGGACCCCGGCATCCGCGCAATCAAGGGCGAATTCCCGTGCCCGGTGAAAGTCAGGGTTGAGGACGCGGCGTTGTGTCCGGGGTTTGCGCTGCGGCTGGTGCGCGGCGTCAAGAACGGCCCGTCGCCGGAATGGCTGCAAAAGCGCCTGACCTCGATCGGCCTGCGGCCGATCAACGCGCTGGTTGATATCACCAACTTCATGACCTATGACCGCGCGCGCCCCTTGCATGTGTTCGACGCGGCGAAGGTGAAGGGCAACCTCACTGTCCGCCGCGCGCGTGACGGCGAGACGCTATCGGCGCTCGACGGCCGCACCTACGCACTCGACAGCCATGTTTGCGTGATCGCCGACGATCACGGCGTCGAATCGCTCGCGGGCGTCATGGGCGGCGAAGCCTCCGGCTGCTCGGAAGCGACCACCGACGTTCTGATCGAATCGGCGCTGTGGAACGAAATCAACATCGCCCAGACCGGTCGCAAGCTCGGCATCAATTCGGATGCGCGTTATCGTTTCGAGCGCGGCGTCGATCCGGCCTTCATGGTGCCGGGGCTCGAGATGGCCACGCGGCTGGTGATGGAGATCTGCGGCGGCACGCCCTCGGAAAACGTGGTTGTGGGCAAGGCCTTCGGCGACGATCGCGTGATCGATTTCCCGCTGACCGAAGTAAAACGCCTCGCCGGCATCGACGTGGCTTTTCCGGAGATGAAACTCATTCTCAGCCGGCTCGGATTCATGGTAGCCGGCACCGGGGGAGTGGTGAAGGTCGCGGTGCCTTCGTGGCGATCGGACGTGCACGGCAAGGCCGACATCGTCGAGGAGATCGTGCGCATCTTCGGCGTCGACAAGGTGCCGATGACGCCGTTCGAACGCGGCGAGGAGCCGCGCAAGCCGGTGCTCAACCCGATCCAGCTGCGCACCCGCCGCGCCAAACGCGCGCTCGCCGCGCGCGGCATGGTCGAGGCGGTGACGTGGTCGTTTATCTCCAGGCCACACGCCGAATTGTTCGGTGGCGGCAAGGATGAGCTCGCGCTCGCCAACCCCATCGCCTCGGATTTGTCCGACATGCGGCCGAGCCTGCTGCCGAGCCTGGTTGCGGCGGTGCAGTCCAATTCCGATCGCGGCTTGCCGGATGTCGCGCTGTTCGAAGTAGGCCAGGTGTTCAGGGGCGACCGCCCGGAAGATCAACTGACGGCCGCATCCGGCGTGCGTCATGGCTTTGCCTCCTCGCAAGGCCTCGGGCGGCACTGGTCCGGCTCGGCAATGGCCAACGCGCTCGACGCCAAGGCCGATGCATTTGCGGTGCTCTCGGCGGCCGGTGCGCCGATGCAGGCGCTGCAGATCGTCCCCGGCGGCGCCGGCTGGCTGCACCCCGGGCGTTCCGGTACCATCCAGATCGGCCCGCAAAACGTGCTCGGATATTTCGGCGAGCTGCATCCGCGCACGCTGGAGACGCTTGGCGCCGACGGCCCCGTGGTCGCCTTTGAGGTGATTCTGGATCGCGTTCCCGACGCTAAGCAGAGGCCGACCCGCGCCAAGCCGGTGCTCGAACTCTCGGCCTTCCAGCCAGTGTCACGGGATTTTGCCTTCATCGTCGATCGCGCCGTGAAAGCCGGCGATATCGTGCGCGCGGCGCAAGGCGTCGACAAGAAACTGATCACCGCCGTGACGGTGTTCGACGTCTATGAAGGCAAGGGCATCGACGACGGCAAGAAGTCGGTCGCGATTGCGGTCACGATGCAGCCGCGCGAGAAGACCATGACCGACCAGGAGATCGACGCGGTGGCCGCGAAGATCGTCACCGAGGTCAACAAGAAGACCGGCGGCGTGCTGCGCTAGCCCCCGTCATTCCGGGGCACGCGTTAGCGCGAACCCGGAATCTCGCGCAATCAATCTCCGGATTCCGGGTTCGCTCGTTTCACGCGCGCCCCGGAATGACGAAATTGGTGCGTTACGCACCGTCTTGGGCCATCACCAGATCGCAATAGGCGTAGCCGTCGCGCTCGACGCGCTCACCGGTCGTGACCGGGAGGCTCCGTGCAAATAGCGGTCCTGCCACCACGCAGGTATGGAATTCACCGTTCTCGCCGCAGGGGTCAACGCCTTCAGGCAAATCGGCCAGGAGCTGCAGGTCGAATCTGCGTCCCGCGAATGAAGCCGGCAATTTCCTGAGATCGACCGTCGCGAGATAAGCCTCCATGCCGCTTGCAATCATCGCATGCGCCAACGGCAGGGTCGGCCTTTCCCATAGCGGGAACACGGCCGCGACGCCGGTGCCGGCCAGCTTCTGTTCGCGATAGGCCCTGATATCGGCCAGATAGAGATCGCCGAAGATGATGTGGGTGATGCCTTGCTGCACGGCGCTGGCGACCGCCTCGCCCATCCGCGCTTCGTAAATCTCGTTCGGACAGGGATAGGGGATCGGCACGATGCGCGGCGGCAATCCCGCGGCCTCAAGCTGGGCCAGCAGGATCTCCTGCCGGACGCCGTGGATCGACACGCGGCCGAAGGTCTCGGTCACCGTCGTCAATGCCCCGACGACGTCGAACTCGCCCGCGCACCTGATCTCATGGAGCGCGAAGGCGCTGTCCTTGCCGCTTGACCACGAGATCAGCGCCTTTAGCCGCGACAATTGACCGGTGCTCACGTCGCACCGCGACGGCGCTGCTTCGGCGCGCGCGAGGGTGCCGTCGCCGGTTCGCCGAGCGCGCCGATCCTTCGCAGCGCCGCCTCGGCCGCGCGCTCGCCGCTTTCCCAGGCGCCGTCAACCGTACCCCACAGGGTCTCGTGGGTCGCTTCGCCCGCGAGGAACATGTTGCCGATCGGCTCGGTGAGGATTTTTCGCGATGGCTGCCCGCCGGGCTCGGCAACGGACATCGCGCCGAGCGTCAACGGTGAAGCGTTCCAGCGCGTCGCGCTTGATTTCTTGACCGCGGCAGCGACCTCGCTGCCGAACAGCTTGGTCAGCCATTCCACGGCGAACGCGACCATCGCCTTTTCGCCCTGGCCTGAAAGAGCGTGGCCGAACGAGCCGGCGACGTCGATCACACACAGCGACGATCCCCCGATATTCGCCGACAACAGCGCGGTATGGGTGGAGTTGCTCTGCTCGATGATGACGTCGTCGCGGGCCAGCCCTAGCGGATTGCCCGGCAGTTGCAGGGCGATGCGGTCGTAGCTGCCGAGACTCAATTTTGCGGCGGCATCGATTTGGCGCTTCGGGATCTCGGGCGTGAACTTGATATTCCCGGCCGCGAGCACGTTGCTCGACACCGTGACGATGGCGGCGCGCGCGGCGATCTTGCCCGCCGGCGTATCAACGGCGACATCGCGGCCGCTCCAGCTGATCTGGCTTGCAGGCGTCGACAGCGCCAGTGGGACCTGCTCGCCGAGCCTGGTGATCAGGACGCCCAGGCCCTGGCGACAGCCGAACGCGGGATTGCGGTCCTGTGCCCGGCTCTTGTCCATTGCCGAAATATCTCTGAGGTCCTTGCCGAAGGCACTGACGCCAAGCACGAATTCCGCCGTTCCCGCCCAATCGCCGAGGTCCTTCGGCAGTGCCGAGGCGCAGGACACGTCGGCCTTGCCGCGGGAGGCATCGTCAATGGCGCGGTTGGCGCGCACCAGCGCGGCAAGAAACTCCTCGGTCTCCCCGGCGCGGGCGTTGCGCCGGCCGATGCGAATCTTCTGGCCCAGCGGTGCTGCGGAGAGATCAAGCCCCGCATTGCGCCCGAGCTTGATCATCGGGTCGGTGTCGGGATTGTGCATCCATCGCGCGCCGCGATCGAACGGCACGTCGAAGGTCGCGGTATCGGTAAGGCAGCGCCCGCCGATCTGGCCTGCGGCCTCCACCACGATGACCCTGCGGTTCGCGGCCTGGATGCGCCGCGCCGCGGCAATGCCGGCAACGCCTGCGCCGATCACGACAATATCGGCCTCGCGGGGCAACGGCGTGGCCCATGCGCGGCGGCCAAGGGCCGGCGCCAGCGCGATCGCCGCGGATGCCGACAGGAGCTCGCGCCGCGTCATTGTCATGTCATGGTTTCCGGAATTTTGAAAGCAGAGGGAACATCTAGCGAACTTGCCGCATCTGAGCGTTAGCGGCAACCATCATGGTGAATCAATCATGATTGATCGGGCTGTCTCATGAACTAAATTGCAACGGCTTTCGACCATGATAAGGAACGAGAAAAAGGGCGGCCAGAAAAGGCCGCTGGGGGGAAGACATCGTGGGCGTAGTGCTCGATACCGTCGGCAAGTGGATCGCTTCCTATCTTCAGAAGGAAGTGCCGGGCTATGAGCCGTTTACCCCGAGCGATCCGGAGCACCTGCGCGGTGTTATCCAGCAGGGTGATGTTCTCCTGGTCGAGGGCAACAACCGGGTTTCCGGCATCATCAAATATCTCACGCAATCCACCTGGTCGCATGCCGCGCTCTTCGTCGGCCCGATCGAAGGCGCGGCCGAGCCCGACGGCGAGCCGCATGTCCTGATCGAGGCCAATATCGGCGAGGGCGTGACGTCGGCGCCGCTGTCGAAATATTTCGCCTATCACACGCGCCTGTGCCGGCCGGTCGGCCTGATGTACGAGGACCGCAACACGGTGTGCCGCTACGCCATCAACCGGATCGGCTTCGGCTACGACACCAAGAATATTCTCGATCTGATGCGTTACCTGATTCCGCTCCCGATTCCGCAGCGCTGGCGGCGGCGGATGATCGCGTTCGGCTCCGGCGATCCAACCAAGATCATCTGCTCGGCACTGATCGCGCAGGCGTTCGACGCCGTGCGCTATCCGATCCTGCCCAAGATCACGCGCGCCGGCTCGAGGCAGGCCCGGCGCGAGATCCTGCACATCCGCGATTCATCGCTCTACATGCCGCGCGATTTCGACATCTCGCCCTATTTCGAAATCGTCAAACCCACCATCGTGCACGGCTTCGACTACACCGCCCTGCACTGGGCCGACAAGCAAAAGCCGCTCCAGGAGGTAGCGGGGCAATTCGGGGTGTTTCCAGAAACGGTCAAATCGCCGCCGCTTGCTCCTGAAGCGATTGACGAAGAGGCGCCGCTTCCGGCTGGAAAAATAGCGTTTGAGGTTGAAGAAGTGACGCCGGTCGAGCGCTTCACCGTGACCGAGGTGATCGACATCGAATATGTTTCGGTCGCTCCGCTGGCGCCCGGCGCCGCCACGTGGGCGGAAGAGCCGGCAGCCTAGGAAGCAGCAGCGGATCTCAGGCCGTCGCGAAGATTCTGCTGGTATTCCGACACGGCAAGCCCTCCCTTGAACGCCCGAGCTCCACAGCTCTTGCCGAACCCTGCGGCCATGTCTACCTCTCGCTGGGGCTTCACAGAGGACAAGACCATCATGCTGGATGCCGCCGTCAAGGCGCTGTCGCAAATCCTGTCGCCGCCGATGCGTTCGATCCTGTGGCGGTCGATCGGCCTCGCCCTGGTACTGATCGTGGTGCTGGCGATCGGCCTGCAACGGCTATTGAGCTGGTTTGCGACCTCGGGCCAAGGCTGGGCCGAGGCGATGCTGGGCCCGGGTTTCCAGACGCCGCTGAACATCCTTTCCTGGATCGTCTCGATTGCCGCCGGCCTCGGCGTCGTGTTCGGCGCGGTATTGCTGATGCCCGCGATCACTTCGCTGGTCGCGAGCGTATTCGTCGACGAGGTCGCCGACCATGTCGAGCGCGAGCACTATCCGGCCGAGCATCCGGGCGCGGCCTTGCCGTTCGGCCTTGCCATGACCGAAGGTGTCAAGACCGCGTTGCTGACGATCCTGGTCTATCTGACCGCGCTGCCCTTCGTGTTCATCGCCGGCGCAGGCTTTCTCGCATTCTTCATCGCGACCGCGTGGCTGCTGGGCCGTGAATATTTCGAACTCGCGGCGATGCGGTTTCGTCCGCCCGAAGAAGCCAAGGCGATGCGCAAGGAGAACGCCGCGACTATTTTCACGGCCGGCCTCATCATCGCGGCCTTCGTCTCGATCCCGATCGTCAATCTGGCGACGCCGCTGTTCGGCATGGCGTTCATGGTTCACATGCACAAGCGCCTGAGCGGACCACGGCCGGAACTGCTCGAGCCCACGCGCAAGACCGGCATGCCGGTGGTGTGAGTCCTTCATTGTGAGGAACACGTAGCGACGCGATTGTAACAAGTGGTGCGGCCGGCATTTCCGAGATCGGCCCCATCGGACGTGACGAGGACATGCCAACGCAAATGATCGCCACCGGATATCAGGCGAGAGCGATGGCCTCGATGACCGTCGCCATAAATCGCGGCGGCATGAGTTGTTAAATCAAGTCGGACTCTCTTTCGCAACATCTCCCCCGGGGGAAGCAATTCCACCGCTCATCTGCTTGGATTGTTCTGTTGCTATACCAAACTGATTTCGCAGAAATTCGGTTTGCAGTTGCAACACTTCGTTTATGTCCTTCGCATTCATTAATTTACGCGCATGTTCAAAGGCTGCCTTCAGGTTCTTCTCGGTGACTGCAAGTGCCTGTTGTGCTGCATCATTCATCGGACTCGGGACCATAGCGACGGATTTGCTTGCCGATTCCATAAATGACGAAATTGCTCTTTCAGCTTGGGCGACGCTCTTTACCGCGAAGTCGCGCACTTGTGGGGGCACTTCCATTGTCATTTTTGGATCTGACATGTCACTCTCCCCTTCAGGCTCATTTCTACGAAGCGTACCATGTTGAGGGCTGTGCGTCCTGTAGAACGAGGCTCTGTCAGGGCAGTGATCTAATAAGCGATAGTGGTGCCGCGATCCAGCAGTCGCGGCTTTTTCGACCCGATTCGAAAGAGATCGCGACTACGACAGCAGCGCTGTCTTGAAGTCGCCTCGTGACCAGCCATGTTAGCCTGGTCGATAGGACGCGTAGGACTTATCGACATCACGGTAGGTAACGCGGCGCGCCTCGGCGCATCCAACGTTCCGCCACGCGACGCTGCGTCGCACCACATCGCTACGCAACGTGCGAGCCGTTAGGGATATCCCGGCGGCTCTCGCGCGTTTGGCGCGGACAGTCCGCCTCAAGCGCTCAAGCGCCTGTCGCACCAAAGCGGACGTCCGCCGACCACCCTGAATTTATCGATTCACGCCCTGGTCAATGCGCCACCAGCGGGCAGCCGCCTTCCGCCAGCGGGCGGAACGCCTGATTGCCCGGGATGGTGGCGAGGATCTTGTAATAGTCCCAGGGTCCTTTTGATTCCGACGGCGTCTTCACCTGCGCAAAATACATGTCGTGAACCAGACGGCCGTCTTCGCGGAGATGGCCGTTCTTGACGTAGGAGTCGTTGACCGGCCGCGCGCGCATCTTCGCCATGACAGCCTTGGCCTCGTCGGTTCCCGCGGCGGCAATGGCGCCGAGATAATGGCGGATCGCCGAATAGACGGCGGCCTGAGCCATGGTCGGCATCCTGCCGCGCCGCTCAAGGAAGCGTTTCGACCAGGCGCGGGTTTCTTCATTGCGATCCCAGTAGAGCGCGGTGACGAATTTCAGTCCCTGGGCAGCCCGAAGTTCCATGCTGTGAACGTCGGAAATGAAAACCAGCAGAGAGACGATGGTCTGATTTTTCGTCAGCCCGAACTCGTTCGCCTGCTTGGTGGCATTGACCATATCGCCCCCGCCATTGGCGAAGGCCACCACCTTCGCGCCGGAGGCTTGTGCCTGAAGCAGATACGAACTGAAATCCGCGGTGTTCAGGGGATGGCGCACGCTGCCAAGCACCTTGCCGCCGGCTGCCTTGACCGCGGCGGTCGCATCGGCCTCCAGCGAATGGCCGAAGGCATAGTCGACGGTGATGAAGAACCAGCTATCGCGCCCTTCGGCCACGATCGCCTTCGCAAGGCTCGTGGTGAGCGCGTAACTGTCATAGATCCAGGAGGCTTCGGTCGGCGTGCATGACTTGCCGGTAAAGGCCGTGCTCCCCACCGCGCCCGCGATCGCGATCCGGTTTTTCTCGGCAGCGAGTTGCTCGACCGCCAACGCCACCGCCGAATGGTCAAATCCGATCGCCATGTCGACCTTGCCGACCTCGAACCATTCCCGCGCAATGGCGGCGCCGACATCGGATTTGTTCTGGTGATCGGCGAACACGATCTCGATCGGCTTGCCGAGCACGGTGCTGCCGAAATCCTCAACCGCCATCCGCGCGGCCACGACCGAGCCCGGGCCGCCCAGATCGGCATAGAGGCCGGATTGATCGTTGAGCACGCCGATTTTGACGACATCATCGGAGATCTGCGCGCGGGCAGCCGGCGTCCCAAAGCTCACGGCGGCCAAAACCAAGACAAGCACAAGCCGAAATCGCATGGCGTCTCTCCCGATCGTGCGCGGCCCTTGATTTAGGCCTTGGCGCTTTCGCCAAGCCTAGGCTCGGCCTTATCCGGGCACAAGGTGGCGAGGCTCAAGCAAGCGCGACCCTCAGCATGGGGTTGTCACACTGTCTTTTCCGGCCAGCGGCAGAGATCGTTGATCAGGCAGACATCGCAGCGCGGCCTGCGCGCAAGGCAGGTGTAGCGGCCGTGCAGGATCAGCCAGTGATGAGCGTGCAGCATGAACTCGGTCGGGATCACGCGCTCAAGCCCGAGCTCCACCTCCAAAGGCGTCTTGCCGGGCGCCAGCCCGGTGCGATTGCCGACGCGAAACACGTGGGTATCAACCGCCATGGTGTGTTCGCCGAACGCCATGTTGAGCACGACGTTGGCGGTCTTGCGCCCGGCACCCGGCAGCGATTCGAGCTCAGCGCGGGTGCGCGGCACCTCGCCGCCGAACTCGGCGATCAGTTTTTCCGAGAGCGCGATGACGTTCTTCGCCTTGTTGCGGTAAAGCCCGATGGTCTTGATGTAGTCGCGCAACCCTTCTTCGCCGAGCGCCAGCATCTTTTGCGGCGTGTCGGCGACGGCAAACAGCGCGCGCGTCGCCCGGTTGACGCCGGCATCGGTCGCCTGCGCCGACAGCACGACCGCAACCAGGAGCGTGAAAGGATTGAGATGTTCGAGCTCGCCCTTGGGCTCCGGATTGGCCTTGCGAAAGCGGCTGAAGGCCTCGCGGACTTCGGCTGGTGTCCAGGGCTTTGCCCGTTTTGGTGCCGCGCCGGCTTGCCCCGATTTGGGCGCGGCTGTTGCGGCTGCCTTGTGGCGCTTCGGCTTCGCCGCCGAGGGCACCTTGGCGTTTTTGGCGTTTTTCGAACCGGTTGACTTCGATTTGGCGGGAGATCGGCGGGTGATTTTCGGCATATTGCGGGTATACTGAGCCGCAATGACCGCAGGCAATGATTTTGATCCGGAAGCCGCGCCGGAATTATTCTCGGCGCTGCTGACACCGCACCGCTCGCTCAATCGCACCGGCTTTCTGGTGGTGATGGCGTTTGTCAGCGTGGTCAGCTTCGCCGCGGGGCTGACGTTCCTTTTGATGGGCGCCTGGCCGGTGCTCGGCTTTTTCGGCCTCGACGCGCTCGCGATCTACTGGGCGTTCCGGATCAATTTCCGCCGCGCCAGGGCGAGCGAGGAAATCCTGGTGACGGGTTCCGAACTTCGCGTGCGCCGGATCAGCCACCGCGGCCATGTGATGGAATTCGTGCTCAATCCGCTGTGGGTACAGCTCGACCGGAAAACGCATGCCGAATTCGGCATTGAGAAACTTTATCTGGTTTCAAGGGGCCGCCGCATCGCCATCGCAAGCTTTCTGGGCCCAGACGAAAAAGCGAGCTTTGCCAATGCTTTATCCGCGGCCCTGCAGGCCGCCCGGCGCGGCCCGACCTATAATCCTGTGGTCTGAGTGGTTTTCTGACGCGTTTTCTTGACGCGAACCGGCACCCACTTCGCTTGAAGACGCTATGAATCGGAAATCGGGTGGTTTGAACACGGCTGCCGCCCTACATCCGTGGCATGATCAACCTTGCCATGAATGACGACATGAACCTCGCAATCCATGATCGGCACCTGACCCAGCCCGGATCCCAAAATGCCGCGCTCCGCGACTATGACTCGGTGCGGCGCGCCATCGCCTTCATCTCGGAACACTGGCGCGCACAGCCAGCCATCGAGTCGGTCGCTGACGCAGCAAGCGTCACGCCCGACGAACTGCACCATTTATTCCGCCGCTGGGCCGGGCTGACGCCAAAGGCCTTCATGCAGGCGCTGACGCTCGATCATGCCAAGGGCCTGTTGCGCGATTCCGCCAGCGTGCTCGATGCCGCGCTCGACTCCGGCCTTTCGGGTCCGGGGCGGCTGCACGATCTGTTCGTCACCCATGAGGCGATGTCGCCGGGCGAATGGAAGAACGGCGGCGCCGGCACGACGCTGCGCTTTGGATTTCATCCTTCCCCGTTCGGCACCGCCGTGGTGATCGCCAGCGGACGCGGCCTGGCGGGTCTGGCATTCGCCGATCCGGGCGAGGAGCAGGCGGCGCTCGCCGATATGCAGCGGCGCTGGCCGCGCGCGACCTATGTCGAAGACCGTGCCGCGACCTCCGGCCTCGCGCGGCGCATCTTCGACACAAAACTCTGGCGGCCGGACCAGCCCTTGCGCGTCATCCTGATCGGCACCGATTTTGAGGTCCGGGTGTGGGAGACGCTGTTGAAAATCCCGATGGGCCGCGCGGTCTGCTATTCGGACATCGCCAACAAGATCAGGAGTCCCAAGGCATCACGCGCGGTGGGCGCGGCGGTCGGAAAAAACCCGATCTCGTTCGTGGTTCCCTGCCATCGTGCGCTCGGCAAGAGCGGCGCACTGACGGGTTATCACTGGGGTATCACCCGCAAGCAGGCGATGATCGGCTGGGAAGCCGGCCAGGTGGGGATGCATTAAAGTCTCCGTCATTCCGGGCTGGTGCGTTAGCACCAAACCTCAGATGTGCAATTGCACATCGGGGAACCTCGAGATTCCGGGTCTGGTCCTTCGGACCATCCCGGAATGACGGCCCTCAATCACCGCTCCAGCCGCTTCCACATGATCGCGGTGTCGCACAGCCGGCCATCCGGAAACAGCGCATAATCCGGAACGATCCCGGTCTGGTTCCACCCGGCACGAATGTAGAGCCGGTGACCGTTTTCGCCGGGCACGGTGTCAAGCACGAGAAGCCAGCGGCGATGCCGCCGGGCTTCTTCTTCCACCGCCGCCATCAAGGCGGCGCCGATGCCGCGGCCGCGCGCCGAGCGATGCACCAGCATTTTCCTGATGTCGGCGCGGTGGGGCTGGTTGGGTGGCGTATCCAGGCCAAGCTGCACCGTGCCGACGATCTTGCCGTCGAGCCTTGCCGCCAGCAATACGGTATCGCCAGCAGCAACCGAACTCGCGACCTTGCGAAAAAAGCCAAGCGCCAGATCGTGGGAGAACGGCGGCATGAAGCTGACGCTGGCGCCGCCGTCGACGCAGTCGACCAGCACTTCGGCCAGCTGATCCAGCGCCTCATCCGCCACCGGCGCGGCGAGGGCGACGATCTCGGCCCTGGTGCTCACGCCGCCAGATCGAGTTTCGATGCGACCGTGGAATCCGCGTTGAGCCGGTAGATCACGGGAACGCCGGTCGCCAATTCGCGCGCCAGAATGCCTTCGGGCGAAAGTTTTTCCAGCACCATGATCAGCGCGCGCAGCGAATTGCCGTGCGCC
>JBKQRS010000425.1:0-3235 GCA_052143915.1 Bradyrhizobium sp. | reverse complement strand
AAAGGCTTAATTTGGCAGCCGGATCGCGATCCAGTCCTGATGCCAAAAATTTGTGCCGGCAACGTGGATGATCGCCATATTTGCTTATCGATTAATCAATTTGCAAGCAAAGCATACATTTTTTTCGCCTAAATAATAGGCAAACTATCCACCTTGCTGACTAACTATGTCGAATTCCTCAACGAAGCCATCCTCTTATCCCAATGAGGCCCCGTGGCATGGTTCTTGCGATTCCATTAACGCAAGCGGCCGTGTGGCCGCTTCGCAGCGTTTTCAGCGTCCAGGGAGATGACATTTCATGCTTACACAACTTACTCATGATCTAGCGACGCTGAGCCGCCGTCGCTGGCTTGCGGCGACCGCCGGGCTAGCTTTGGGCTTGGCCGCATTCTCGTCCGCGAAAGCGGCTGACGACACCATCAAGGTCGGCGTGCTCCACTCGCTCTCCGGCACCATGGCCATCAGCGAAACCACGCTGAAGGACACCATCCTCTTCCTGATCGACGAGCAGAACAAGAAGGGCGGCGTGCTCGGCAAGAAGCTCGAGGCTGTCGTCGTCGATCCCGCTTCGAACTGGCCGCTGTTTGCGGAAAAGGCCCGCGAACTCATCACCAAGGACAAGGTCGCCGTGGTGTTCGGCTGCTGGACCTCGGTCTCGCGCAAATCCGTGCTCCCGGTGTTCAAGGAGTTGAACAGCATCCTGTTCTACCCCGTGCAGTACGAGGGTGAGGAGAGCGAGCGCAACGTGTTCTACACCGGCGCTGCGCCGAACCAGCAGGCCATTCCTGCGGTCGATTACCTGATGAAGGACGAAAAGGTAAAGCGTTGGGTGCTGGAAGGCACCGACTACGTCTATCCGCGCACCACCAACAAGATCCTGGAAGCCTACCTGAAGTCGAAGGGGGTCGCCCCGGACGACATCATGATCAACTACACGCCATTCGGCTTCTCCGACTGGCAGACCGAGGTCTCCAAGATCAAGACGTTCGGCTCGGCCGGCAAGAAGACCGCGGTGGTTTCCACCATCAACGGCGACGCCAACGTTCCCTTCTACAAGGAACTCGGCAACCAGGGCATCAAGGCGACCGACATTCCGGTTGTCGCGTTCTCGGTCGGTGAAGAAGAGCTCGCCGGCATCGACACCAAGCCGCTGGTCGGCCATCTGGCGGCCTGGAACTATTTCGAATCGATCAAGACGCCGGCCAACGAGAAGTTCATCAAGGAATGGCAGGCTTACACCAAGAACCCGAAGCGCGTGACCAACGATCCCATGGAAGCGCACTATATCGGTTTCAACATGTGGGTTAAGGCGGTCGAGAAGGTGAAGTCGACCGATGCGGACAAGGTGATCGATGCGTTGCCCGGAATCGAAGCGCCGAACCTGACCGGCGGCATCTCCAAGATGCTCCCGAACCACCACATCACCAAGCCGGTGTTCATTGGCGAAATCAAAGGCAACGGCCAGTTCGACGTGGTGTGGAAGACCCCGGGCCTGGTGGCCGGCGACGCATGGTCGAAGGAGCTCGAGGGCTCCAAGGACCTGATCGGCGACTGGGTTGGCAAGAAGTGCGGCAACTACAACACCAAGACCAACAAGTGCGGCGGTCAGGGTTCCTGATAACGGGGGCATGATCCCGAAATCAGCGGGAACCGGTTTTTCGAAAGGATAAAGGATCATGCTCGAACATGAGAGCATGGCCCGGAAATAGGGGAATCGGTTTCCCCCGGGACAAACACGAAGCGTTTGTCAAAGGATCATGCTAAACTGAATAACCCAATCCACGAGACCTGGGAGGCGGCGATGTCGCCGCCTCCCCCACTATACTTCTGCCGGGGTCGTCCAGTGGTCGCCAATGTTTTTGACCGTCTTCGCTTGCTTGTCCTCTCAGTCTTCTTGATCGCCGCCTTCGCCTTGCCAGCATTTGCCGGCCCATTCGAGGATGCGGTCGCCAAATTCGCCAATGACGAGTTTTCCGATACCGAAGAGGCGATTGGGACGATTGCGACATCGGGCAATCCGCTCGCCTTTCCCATCATCAGCGCGCTGCAGGATGGCCGGCTGTCGGCCGACCCTGACACCAAGCGCGTCTATGTCACGCAAGCCGACGGCAAGATCATCGACGCCGCAACCGGCGCGGCCGTGGACAAGCTGCCGGACAATGCCGCCGCCGTGCGCCTCAACAACCGCCTGCGCCGGACCGTCGAGGCCGCGCTCGGCGGCCTGACCCTGCTGTCGCCCGATCCCCAGAAGCGGATCGCGGCCGCGCAATCGGTTTTCAAGACCCATGACGAGACGATGCTGCCTGTCGTCGACGGCGCGTTGCAAAAGGAGACCAACAAGGCCGCGAAGCTCGCCTTTAGCGAAGCGCGCGCGGCCATCCTGCTTTTCAAACCTGATGCCACCGATGCCGAGAAGCTCGAAGCCATCGCGACCATCAAGGCGCGGGGCGACCAGGAAGCGCTGGCGCTCTTGACCGGGCTCAGCGGCGAACAGCCGCCCGCCATAGCGCGCGCCGCGGCCGGTGCGACTTCGGCCATTCAGAGCAATCTTGCGATGTGGTCGGCCGTGCAGAATGCCTGGTACGGCGTATCGCTCGGCTCGGTGCTGCTGCTCGCCGCGATCGGCCTCGCCATCACCTTCGGCGTGATGGGCGTCATCAACATGGCCCATGGCGAGATGGTGATGATCGGCGCCTACACCACCTTTGTGGTGCAGGAGACGATCCGCACCAGCTATCCCGGCCTGTTCGATTATTCGCTTTTGATCGCCGTACCGCTGGCCTTCATCGTCGCCGGCGCGATCGGGGTCGTGATCGAACGAACGATTATTCGCTTTCTTTACGGCCGCCCGCTGGAAACGCTGCTGGCGACCTGGGGCCTCTCGCTGGTGCTGCAGCAGGCGGTGCGCACCGCCTTCGGCCCCACCAATCGTGAAGTCGGAAATCCCTCCTGGATGAGCGGCGCGTTCGAACTCGGACAGATCACGATCACCTATAACCGGCTTTGGATCCTCTGCTTCACGATGGCCGTGTTCGCGATCCTGCTCGCCATGCTGCGCTATACCGCGCTCGGCCTGGAGATGCGCGCGGTGACGCAGAACCGCCGCATGGCGGCGTCGATGGGGATCGCCACCTCGCGGGTCGACGCGCTGACCTTCGGGCTCGGCTCGGGCATCGCCGGGATCGCAGGCGTAGCGCTGTCGCAGATCGACAATGTCAGCCCCAATCTCGGCCAG
>JBKQRS010000424.1:0-9481 GCA_052143915.1 Bradyrhizobium sp. | reverse complement strand
TCCGCCGATCGACGCAGGCGGCCTCGACTGGGGTGTTGAACCGCGCTGGTCCCCCACGACGAGGCCGCACCCTGTTCAGGCTGCGCAAACGATCATGCCAGATCGCTGCGCGGATTATAGGGGTGTGCGTCGCGCCATTTTTGCATCAACGTCTCCAGCTCCGCGTCGTTCCCGTCCGGCAGCATGATCCGGGTGGTGACGAAAAGGTCGCCGGCGCCGCCGGTTTTCGGCAAGCCCTTGCCTTTCAGGCGGAAAGTCCGGCCGCTCGACGTGTTTTTCGGGATTGACAGCTCGACCGCGCTGCCCAGCGTCGGCACGCGAATTTTGCCGCCAAGCACGGCTTCATACAGCGTGATCGGCAGGTCGAGGCGCAGATCGCTGCCCTCGACCTTGAAGAAGGCGTGCGGCGCGATGTTCACCGTGATCAGGAGGTCGCCGGGCGGATGACCCGGCGCGGTGTCGCCCTGCCCCTTGAGCCGGATCTGCTGGCCGGCGACGACGCCTGCCGGAATCTTGACGTTGAGCTCCTTGCCGGTTGGCAGCCGGACACGCTTCTCCACACCCTTGACCGACTCCTCCAGTGACACCGTCATGGAGACCGAAAGATCGAGGTCGAGCGCGATGGTGCCGGGGTCGAACTCGAAGGTGTTGCCCGCGCCGCCCCGCGCGCCGCGCGCGGCCGCCGCCCCGAACATGCTGTTGAGGATGTCCTCAAAACCGCCGCCGCCAAAGCCGCTCGCGCCCGCCCCGCCGGTGCGGAAGGTATGGGTCTCGAAGCCGCCGGCACCCGCGCGCCCGCGTGGCCCGCCGCCGCCAGGAAAGCCCTGGAAGCGCGGCTTGCCTTCGGCGTCGATCTCGCCGCTGTCGAACTGCTTGCGCTTTTCCGCATCGCCAATGATCTCGTTGGCCGAATTGATTTCGGAAAAGCGGGAAGCCGCCTTTGGATCGTTCTTGTTGCTGTCGGGGTGATGCTTCTTGGCAAGTTTGCGATAGGCACTCTTGATCGCCGCAGCGCTGGCGCCCCGCGGCACCCCCAAGACCTCATAGGGGTCGCGCATTCGTCAGGTCTCCTTCAGGGAAATCAGATGTCAAATTCGGGCAAAGCGCCCACTGGAATTTCATTTGGGGTCTTCGTGGCATTTTTGCAACGGGAACAAGAGCCGTTCAGCCCTGCCTCCATGGTTTCAGCGTGTGAATTTCCCACTGCCCATGGCCGCTCTGGCAGGCGGCGCCCTGCAGCCAGCTTTCCGAGCGGCCGTTGACGTAGCTGGCCAGGAAATCCCGGCAGGTCCGCCCCTCCGAGGAATAGGCCTGGGCCAGCGGCGTCACCGAGCCCCGCGCGCCGGTCTCGGGATTCTCCCAGGGTTGACTGGCATCCTTTTCGCCCCGGGTCAGCACGTCGGACGCTGCATTGCGGGCAAAGGCGAGGTCGGTCTCGGTCGGTGCCGCCAAGCTTGGCTGCCCCGGGCCAATGGAGGCTGTGACATCATCGCCCATCTTGGTGAAACTCGCGTCGGTACGGGACAGGCTGCAGCCGCCGGCGCCGGTGCCGATCAGAACCACCGCCATCACGACGCCGGCCGGCCCGATCCCCGATAGGCCAAAGCGTCCCCATGCCCTATATAGGGCGAGCCTATAGTGGGGCTGCAACGCGCTTCTGGCCGCGGGCGGGCGCAACTCGGAACTCCAGATGACGGACACGACCTCCATCAAACACCCGACACCCTTAACATCCGGTGATTTCACCGCGGCCGAGGAGCCGTTTGTGCTGTTCGGCGAGTGGTTTGCGGAAGCGGCGAAGGCCGAGCCCAACGACCCCAACGCCATGGCGCTGGCCACCGTCGACCCCGACGGGCTGCCCGACGTGCGGATGGTGCTGATGAAGGACTATGACGCCGCGGGGTTCGTGTTCTACAGCCACATCGCGAGCCAAAAAGGCCGCGAGCTCGCCGCAAATCCCAAGGCGGCGTTGCTTTTTCACTGGAAATCGCTGCGCCGGCAGGTGCGCATCCGCGGGCCCGTCTCGCCGGTGACCGACGCCGAGGCCGACGCCTATTTCGCCACGCGGCCGAAGCAGGCCCAGATCGGCGCCTGGGCCAGCCAGCAGTCGCAGCCGCTGGAAAGCCGGTTTGCCTTTGAGCAGGCCATAGCAAAAGTCGCGGCCAGGCATATCATCGGCGAGGTGCCGCGCCCGCCCGGCTGGAGCGGCTGGCGCATCGCGCCCAGGCAGTTCGAATTCTGGCACGACCGCCCGTTCCGCCTGCACGACCGCATCGAATTCCGCCGCGACGCTCCGGGTCAACCCTGGTCCAAGACGCGGCTTTATCCCTGATCGAGAATTTGTAGGAGCCTATGCCCACTTCATCCAACAACGGACCGCGCCGCACGCTGCTCCTGACCGGCGCCAGCCGCGGCATCGGCCATGCGACCGTGATCCGCTTTTCCTCGGCCGGCTGGCGCGTCATCACCTGTTCGCGCCATCCCTTCCCGGAACAATGCCCGTGGGGCGCGGGGCCTGAGGATCACATCCAGGTCGACCTCGCCGACCACGAAGACACCTCCCGCGCGATCAAGGAAATTCGCCGGCGGCTGGAAGGCGGCACGCTGCACGCGCTGGTCAACAACGCCGCGATTTCGCCGAAGGCAGAAGGCGGCGCCCGGCTCGGCTCGATCGATACCGACATCGATACCTGGAGCCATGTGTTCAGGGTCAATTTCTTCGCACCGATCATGATGGCGCGCGGGCTGATCGAGGAATTGAAGGCGGCAAAGGGCTCGGTGGTCAACGTCACCTCGATCGCGGGCTCCCGCGTGCATCCATTCGCGGGCGCGGCCTACGCAACCTCGAAGGCGGCGCTGGCGTCGCTAACCCGCGAGATGGCGTCGGATTTCGGCCGCATCGGCGTGCGCGTCAATTCGATCGCGCCGGGCGAGATCGACACCTCGATCCTTTCGCCGGGCACCGAAAAGATCGTCGAGCAGCAGATTCCGCTGCGCCGGCTGGGCACGCCCGACGAAGTTGCCAAGATCATCTATGTGTTGTGCACCGAGACGAGTTCTTACGTGAACGGCGCGGAGATCCACATCAACGGCGGCCAGCACGTCTGACCGCAGTTGTCGTTCGGCCGGCGCGCGCTTTTGCGCGGACCCGTTGAACGCGCCGGATTGACGTCACGTCAGATCAATCCGCGCAGGATTTGTGCGGCCTGCCAGCGTAGGGCTGCGTCGGCGTTGGAGATGCTGGAACACTCATCTTCCCGCTCGCCGTCTGACAGCACCGCGCCGCAATGCCGGCAGGTCCGCGCCGTGATCGCCTGCGCCCTGCCGGCCAAATGACGGCCCTGCTGGTAGCTGGCGAAATCGACGACGTTGCGCCCGCGCATTATGACTTTCTCAACCATTGCTGTCCTCGCGATATGTGCGAGCGTTATCGCAGAAAGGCGTCGCACAAACGTTCAGCGCAACGCTCAAATTTTAGCGGAGGGTTTCGGGCGGGAGTCTATCGACGTGGCGCTACTTTCTTAACCCTCCGGATGGAGGCGCGAAGACGCCAGAACAAGCGGGTTCCCTACAGCCACTTCTTCCATTTGAAGAAAAAGTAAGGTCCTGCGGCGGCGAGCAGCATCATCAAGACCGCCAGCGGATAGCCGTGCTCCCATTCCAGCTCCGGCATGATCTTGAAGTTCATGCCATAGATCGATGCGATCAGGGTCGGCGGCATCAGCACCACCGCCATCACCGAAAACAGCTTGATGATGTTGTTCTGCTCGAGATTGACGACGCCGAGCATCGCATCCAGCACGAAGGTGATCTTGTTGGAGAGATAGGAGGCGTGGTCGGTCAGCGAGGTCACGTCGCGCTGCATGGTCTTGAGCTGCTCGCGCATGTCCTTGGACCATTTGACGCCATCGACCGCGGCGGCGACGAAGGTCACCACCCGCCCGATCGAGACCAGGCTCTCCCGCACTTTCGAGGTTAAATCGCCTTTGCGCCCGATCGCGATCAGGATGTCGGAATAGCGCTTGGCGTGGCCGGTGCGCGCAGCGCCCCCGGGCTCGAAAATATTGTGGCTGATCGCGTCCATGTCACCGCCGGCGCGCTCCAGAATGTCGGCGTTGCGATCGATCACCGCGTCCAGCAGTTCCATCAGCACCATTTCACCGGTGATCCCGGACGCGCAGGCGCGCGCCAGCTTGTTTTCCACCAGCACGAACGGCCTCGGCTCGTCATAGCGCACGGTCACCAGACGGTGGCTGGCGAGGATGAAGGTCACCGCCGTGGTACGCGGATTTTCCGTGTCCGCCGCGCACATCAGGGTGGCCGTCATGTAGCGCGCCCCGTTCTCGATATAGAGACGGCTGGAGATTTCGATCTCCTGCATGTCTTCCCGGGTCGGTACCGCGATCCCGGCCAGGCGCTCCACCGCCTTGTCCTCGGCGGCGGTCGGTTTCACGAGGTCGATCCAGACCGCGCTCTCCGGCAGGGCGTCCAGATCGGTGACGGCGGCCTTCTTCAGGGAGGATTCGGAGGGGATAAACACCGAGAACATGGAGGGACTCCGGATGCGACGGGCGAATTAACCAACAGGACTTAGCTCGATTCTGGCAAGCCTTTCGTGACCGGCGGCGTTCGGGCAGGATTTGCGGCAACCCGGTAGCAGCAGGATCGCGCGGATTCGGCAGCAGGGCACGCGAACTGCCCAAGGATAAGCCGGCCGCGCGAAGACTTGCGGCAAAAAAGACACAACCTACCTGCCGCAGTGCGGGACAGGCATCTAAGCGCTGGAATTATTGCCAATATCGGCCATAATGCCATTAATGGAATCGTGGCGTTTGAGGCGTAATATTGACGTCGCGTACGCAAGGCCTTCGATTGGACCTCATCATGTCGTCGCTAAAACTGAGATTGGCAATTCTGGCTGCCGGCCTGCTGCTGTCTGGCTGCATGGAAACAGCGACCTATGAGGCGACCAACACGAACAATTTCAAGCCGCGCGACAAGGAATTGCTGGCGAAGATCCGTTACGAGAATGTGCAGCCTCCGGAAACGTACCGTCGCGCGATCGTCGAATATCACCGCAAGGAAGCTCCCGGCTCGATCGTGGTCGATTCCGACAACCACTATCTCTATCTGGTGCAGAACGACGGCAAGGCGATCCGCTACGGCATCACCGTCGGCGAGGAAGCCATGGCGTGGTCGGGCATCGCCAAGATCGGCAGCATGGCCGAGTGGCCGCCTTGGCATCCGACCAAGAGCGAAATCGAGCGTCTCGGCGTTCCCACGTTCGTGGCGCCGGGTCCGGACAATCCGATGGGCTCGCGCGCGCTCTATCTCTATTCGGGCGGCAAGGACACCCTGTTCCGGATTCACGGCACCAACCAGCCGGAATATATCGGTCAGTCGATCTCCTCCGGGTGCATCCGGATGACGAACGAGGACGTGATCGACCTGTATAACCGGGTGAAGATGGGTACCATTGTCGTGGTGCTTGCACCGCACCATGACGACTCGCCGTTTGGCTCCAGTTCGCAGATGGCGCTGGGTGGCAGCGCCAGCATCGGCCCGTTGATGCAGTAACCGATTGCGTCGGGTCTTCGAGGACAAAGCGCCGGTTTTACCGGCGCTTTTTTCTTGGCGGCTTGTCCGCCGGCGATTTGTCGGCAGGCGGCTTGTCGCCGCCGGCATCCGGCGCGGCGGAATCGGATTTCCCGGTTTCGGATTTGGCGGCGACTTCGCGCGGCGGCGCGCCGTCCGGACGCGGCGCCGGCAGCAGCGGCGCAACCTGCGGCAGCGGGTCCCATACGTTCCATTGGCAGATCCGGTAATCGTTGCGCCGTTCCATCAGGTCGAGATGGATATGGTCCTCGTGGTACCAGTCGGAACCGGGCCCCAGCACGGTCGAAAACCGCGCGCACACCGACCGAAGCACGCTCTCGCGCACGTCCCGCGGCACCGTGCGATCGGCGAGCGCAATCGATCGGCCGTTGGCAAGCGTGAGGGAGCGAACGTCGAGCGCGTTGGCGCGGCCATGTTCGGACAGCCTGGCGCCGACAATGCGGTTACGGCCGCGGCATTCGAACGAGTCGAAATTGTCGAGGTCGGTGATGACGCTGCCGAGGCTGCTTGCCAGCTGTGTCATGTCGGTGCGGATCCAGTCGGCGATCGCCGACGCCATGGCGCAGCGGAGGATCGCCGCCGGCTTGACCGCGACCTGACGCTTGTCGGGCAGGACCACAGCCTCCAGCCGCACCAGATCTTCTCCACCGCAGCCGCCGGGGCCATGGATGTCGGGAATGCTGGGGGCGATCGCAATCGCCTCTGTCAGCGCCACGCGGCAGGCGGAGGGCTGAGGTGCGCTCGCGGCCGGCTCGGCAGCCGGCTTGTCCGCACCCTCAGATGTCTCCTGTCCGGCCGCCGGCCCGTCGGACTTCGCCGCTGGCGCCTCGGCGGGGCGGGGTTTTGGCAACGGCACTGCGGCGGCCGGTCCGACTTGCCCGCAGAGCACAAGCCACACCGCGGCGGCGGTAACCATTGCCGCTTGACGGCGCCCCCTCCCGCGACAAGGCCATTTGCGGCGCGCTTTCCCCGCGCTAAACTTCATGGCAATTCCGTGAAAAATCGCGGCAAGCGATCGCACCTTGAGGAGGGACTTCCGTATGCGTGGGTTGATGCAAGACTGGCCTTTGCTTTGTCACCGTATTCTCGAACATGCGGCGACAATCCATGGAACACAGGAGGTCGTCACCCGATCGGTCGAAGGCCCCATCCATCGCACCAATTATGCCGAAATCCGCAACCGCGCACTGAAGATCTCGCAGCGGCTGGATCGCGACGGGATCAAGCTTGGCGACCGCGTTGCCACCATTGCGTGGAACACCTGGCGCCACCTCGAGGCCTGGTACGGCATCATGGGCATCGGCGCGATCTGCCACACCGTCAATCCGCGACTGTTTCCCGATCAGATCGCCTGGATCATCAACCACGCCGAAGACCGTGTGGTGATGACCGATATCACCTTTGTGCCGGTGCTGGAAAAGATCGCCGACAAGCTTCCAAGCGTCGAACGCTACATCGTGTTCACCGACAAGGCGCATATGCCGCAGACCACGCTGAAGAACGCGGTCGCCTATGAGGACTGGATCGCGGAAGTCGACGGCGATTTCAGGTGGAAGACCTTCGACGAAAACACCGCGGCCGCGATGTGCTACACGTCGGGTACCACGGGCGATCCCAAGGGCGTGTTGTATTCGCATCGCTCCAATGTGCTGCATGCTTTGATGGCCAATACCGGTGATTCGCTTGGCGCAGGCGCCGGCGATACGATGCTGCCGGTGGTTCCGCTGTTCCACGCCAATAGCTGGGGCATCGCCTTCTCCGCGCCCTCGATGGGCACCAAGTTGGTGCTGCCCGGCGCGAAACTCGACGGCGCGTCGGTATTCGAGCTGCTCGACAGCGAAAAAGTGACCCACACCGCCGGTGTTCCGACGGTGTGGCTAATGCTGCTCAATCATATGGCCGCCAACCATCTGAAACTGCCGCACCTGAGAATGGTGGTATGCGGGGGCTCGGCGATGCCACGCTCGATGATCAAGGCGTTCGTCGACATGGGCGTGACGGCGCGCCACGCCTGGGGCATGACCGAGATGAGCCCGATCGGCACGCTTGCGGCGTTGAAACCCCCGTTCGCCGAACTCACCGGCGAGGCCCGGCTCGACATCCTCCAGACCCAGGGCTACCCGCCCTTCGGCGTCCAGATGAAGATCACCGACGATGCCGGCAAGGAACTGCCGTGGGACGGCAAGACGTTCGGCCGGCTCAAGGTCTCAGGCCCGGCGGTATCGAAGGCCTATTTCCGCATCGATGCCAACATCCTCGACCAGGATGGATATTTCGACACCGGCGACGTCGCCACCATCGACAAATACGGCTACATGCGGATTACCGATCGCTCCAAGGATGTGATCAAATCCGGCGGCGAATGGATTTCGTCGATCGATCTGGAAAATCTCGCCGTCGGGCACCCGGCCGTCGCGGAAGCCGCCGTGATCGGCGTGCATCATCCCAAATGGGACGAACGCCCGCTCCTGATCGTGCAGCTCAAGCAGGGCCAGCAAGCGACGCGCGAGGACATCCTGAAATACATGGACGGCAAGATCGCCAAATGGTGGATGCCCGATGACATCCAGTTCGTCGACGCCATTCCGCACACCGCGACGGGAAAGATCCTGAAAACCGCGCTGCGCGACCAGTTCAAGACCTACAGCTTCCCGAACGCGGCGCCTTAGAGCGTTTCCGGGTCAGTGGCCTCATCCATCGAGACGGCCGCGTTGCGGCCTCCTCAGGATGAGGTCCTCCAGACCCTCGTGGTGAGGAGCGCGGCATCGCCGCGCGTCTCGAACCACGCGGCCACGACGAGCAACCAGACCTTTGCCCCCAGGAGAAGGCGGACGCCCAAAGTCCTTGAATTTGGCGCAAGTCCGTGGTCTCAAACGGGAAGTTTGCAGCCTGGCCCATTGGGCCGGCGAGATTTTTTAACCCGGCAGAATTGAAACTTTAACCCGGCAGAATTGAAACGATGGCCCGCAGGTTTTCCGCTCCCTATCAGTCGGAGCCCGTGTCGAGCCTTGCGACCTGGGCGCGCAATCTGGCGGTGTTTTCGGTGGTCGCGGTGCTGGTCTCGATCATCATCGTCCGCTTCGGCTTCCTCGAAATAAAGCCGGCGCTCGCGACCTTCTTCGGCGCACTTGCCTGCGCCGGCCTTTCCATCCTGGTCGGTCTCGCCGGCGCGGCCGCGATCTGGCAAAACGGCTCGCGCGGCATGAGCCGCATCCTGCTGGCATTCTTCATCGACATCCTGGTGCTCGCCTATCCCGCCTATCTCGGCCTGCAATACCGCAAACTGCCGCCGATCCACGACATCACCACCGATCCGATCGATCCGCCGCGCTTCGACGCGCTGGCGCGGCTGCGCACCGGGGACGGCGCCAATACCGCCGTCTATGCCGGGTTGTACTCGGCCGAACAGCAACGGATCGCCTATCCGGATATCGAGACCGTCGAACTCGAGGTTCCCGTGCAGCGGGCCTATGAGATCACGCTGCAACTGGTCACCAAGCGCAAATGGCTGGTGATCGACGAGCGCGCGCCGCAGCCGCCGCGCCGGATCGGCCGGATCGAGGCGGTGGCGCGCACGCCGATCATGGGATTCCGCGAGGACGTGTCGATCCGCGTCACCCCCGACGGCGAGGATTCCCGCGTCGATATCCGCTCCGCGTCCCGCTATTTCGAGAGCGACCTCGGCAGCAACGCATCGCGCGTCCGCAAGCTGATCGACGACATCAACACCGCGGCCGATAACGCCAGCCTCAAGCCGCCGGTCAAGAAGCCAGCGGTGCCGCCGAAAACTCCGCCGAAGGTCGTGAAGAAGTGACGTCTTCGTCATTGCGGGATGGTCCCAACGGGTCGGCGCTTGCGCCGCCCG
>JBKQRS010000423.1:0-6979 GCA_052143915.1 Bradyrhizobium sp. | reverse complement strand
ACGATGGCAACCCAAATCATCATGGACCACAACGGCGATACTCGGCACAACTTCGATGCGAAGGACGCGAAGGCCCTCTCGAAGGCCGAGCGCCGCTTCAAGGCACTAACGGGTGCTGGCTTCACTGCGGCAACCCGAACCGCTTCTGGAGAGCCGGTCGTGACGCGCACGTTTGATCCGACCGCAGAGGAAACCCTGTTTTTTCCGCGGCTCGTCGGCGGTTAGAACTCGGTTCGTGTTCATGGCGCTGTTTCACGTTGCGATCAGTCAGCTCCGACGGCTCCTAGCGGCCTGCTCACACCTGGCGCGAGCCTTTCGCGATTGGTACCAGCGCCCCAGTACAAGCGAGCTGCGCGGCTTCAAGCTCTTGAGGGAATGGCTTTCGCAAGAGCAACTGACGCAATATGACGCGCACAAATATTTCGAGCTCATCGGCTGCCACACCGGCAAGCGATACCGGATATGCCACGGCACGGCAGCGAACGTCTTCGAGCTAGACGATGCCGGCCTGCCGAGAGAGGGCTGGTGCTTCGTGCCTAAAGATCATCTCGTCGCGGGCGACGTCATGCTGGCCCAAAAGATTGGCCTGGAAACCGACGAGCGGGGCGCGCTGGCGACGGCGAACAACTTTACGCCTAGATAACTTGGCGAGCCAATCGACTAGTCGGCGGGCTTTTGCTCATCCGCCGCAGCGCAGTCGCGGCCGGCCCGATTCAGCAGGTAACGTGAAACAGGCCGATCTTCTTCGCATGCGAGTTGTTGAACGTATGAATCGCCTTGGGGGTCGGCTGCAACAGGACCGTGCAGCGCTTTTTTGCAAAATACGCCTCAGCTTCCGGCGATAAATGGACATTGCCCATCTGGCCCGAGCCAAGAATTAGCTGCTCGCATCCGGTCTCAAAACGAACTTCGCTTCGTCCTTCGAGAGGACATGCGAGGTGCCGTAGTACTTCTTCGACAGTTTTTTCTTCCGCCTTGCCACTTCGCCAGACAGACGAATGATCACATCGTGTTCATAGGTCTTTCCGTCAATTGTGATGGTGCCGAATGTAGTGCGTTCGATCTCCATGGCCTGACCTCTTCATGATCTCGGCACGAGGCCCCGACTCCGCGTCGGCAGACTAGCCTGGCATCGATGTCAGGGCACCCCTGCTTCGCGTCGCTCGCCAGACCCCAGACAGCTCCACCCCGTGTCGGCCAGCTTCGGCGGAGGCAAGCAACCGCGCTGTTGGCCTCTCGTCCGATCCCTTTCCTCGGGATTGCTCCCTTCTGGCCTAGGTATGGCGAAGCCCACCATCCCGCAAGCGCAGGCCAGAGCATTGCCGACGCGATCCCAAAATTGGCTTGAGCGATGTCTGTTCCAGGCACTCTTGCGACATGCCGAATGATCTTAGGATGTCCGCTAGTCGGGGGATTCTGTTGCAAAACTCTCGTTGAGACGACTCGCGATCCGTGATTCCGTAGGTTCTATGGGGTCATCGGCGGGAGCGGCGCATGATGGGTCGGCGGGAGAATAGTCAGGGTCAGTTCTTTTATTCGTTTGATCTGGATGAGGTGGTCCCACCTGATCATCTGGTGCGGCAGATCGACGGTTTGCTGGATCTGAGTTGGGTCCACAAGGAGTTGGCACCTTATTACTCGCACACGGGCCGACCTTCGATTGACCCGGTGCTGATGATCCGAATGCTGTTAGTTGGCTACGTGTTTGCGATCCGCTCCGAGCGGCGGATTTGCGCCGAGATTCAGGTCAACCTTGCCTATCGCTGGTTCTGCAAGCTCGGTATCGAAGACAAGATACCCGACCACTCCGTCTTCTGCCGTGCGCGGCAGGAACGCTTCCGACAGAGCGATGCCCTGCGCCGGGTCTTCGAGGCTGTGGTGGCGATGAGCATTGCGGCCGGGCTGGTTGGGGGCGAGGCGTTCTCGATCGATGCGAGCCTGATCAAGGCGGATGTGGACAAGAAGAAACGGATACCGGGCGATCAGCCGATTGCATGGCCGAAGGCAGAGGAGGCATCCCATGCGGTTCGCGAGTATCTCGCAGCCCTTGATACCGCCCGCGGCGATGAGGATCGCGGTGGAAGCGACGGTTCGGGCGAAGGCGGCCAGCGACGCAAGCCTCCCAAGGAAGTCTCGCTCACCGATCCGCAAGCGACATGGGTTGCGAGGCCAGGCCTGGACCCCTTCTTTGCCTATGATGCAAACTACCTGATCGACAACAAGGTCGGCATCATCATCGATGCCGCGGGCACTCGAGCAAACCGAACAGTGGAGATTGCCGTTACCCAGACGATGGTGGACCGCGTTGAGCGCCGCTTTGATCTGCGGCCTCAGAGGCTCGCAGGCGACACGGTCTATGGCGCGGTCAGGTTGCTCAAATGGCTGGTAGATCGCAACATCGCACCGCACGTGCCGGTTTGGGACAAATCGGAACGCCCCGATGGCACATTCAGCCGTGCCGACTTCGTCTTCGACCAGGATCGCAATATTTATGTTTGCCCAGGCGGAGCGGAACTGACCAGCACGGGCAATATCGACCAAGGCCACATCGTTTATTACAGGGCCAGCAAGAGCGACTGCTCGCGCTGCTTATTGAAACCGAAGTGCACGACGGCGGTCGCGCGCAAGATCACCCGCGACCTCAACGAAGATGTACGCGATCGCGTCCGTGCATTGGCCAATACGGAAGCCTTCCAGCAGTCGCGCCGTGAACGCAAGAAGGTTGAGATGAGATTTGCGCACATGAAACGGATTCTCAGGCTCGACCGGTTCCGGCTGCGCGGCTTGAGTGGCGTCAGGGACGAAGTCCTGCTCACAGCAACCGCGCAGAACCTGAGGCGGCTAGCTAGGCTTCTCTGCCATGCCCCGCCACCTCTGGCAGAGGCCTGTCTTGCGTAGGCCTCGCGTCAAGCGTTGATAGCGTCCCGCAGCTCCCACAAAGGGGGGCGCGACCAACGAACCGCCAGAGCTCAAAACGAAGCTCCGCAATCGAGGCCCGAAGAGTTTTGCAACAGAATCCGGGGTAGACCGGAAGTGAGCGGCACGCGTTCAAAGTGACGCGATTGACCCAAAAACCGCGTTTAACGGCGCAGTCGGCCGCTTGTTGAGAAGGCCGTTGCGGCGACGCTGCGGGACGGGCATCGTTCTGCGGATCAGGGATTGGAAATTGGCAATGACGAGGAGAAGCCCGCAAAGAAGGAAGCCCGCCGGGACGATGTTCGGGCTGTTCTTTGCTTTGCTGGCGCTGCGCCTTGCGCTTTGGCTCCTCGGCATCAGTCATGCGCTGGCTCAGTCCGCTCCTCCTCCCGGCAGCGGGCATGGATTCCTCATCGACAAACACACGGCCGCGAAAGTCGACTGTCATGCGTGCCACATCGAAGAACCGGCGAGCAAGCCGCCGGAAATGGCGACGTGCCTAAGCTGCCATGGCGGAACCTACGCAGGACTCGCCGCCATGACTCGATTAGTCCAACCAAATCCGCACGCGTCACACCAAGGTCCGATCCCCTGTTCAGTCTGCCATCACGTCCATTCCTCATCGCAGATGTTTTGCAACAACTGCCACAACTTCGATTTGATCACGCCGTGAGCGTTCCAGGAGTCCTTTTTTTTGCGGCATTTGCCTCAGATATGCGGACTTTCTGCAGCGGCGTTCTTGCCCGCAATGTAGCCCTGACACGTAGCCCGGGCCAGGCCGTGCTGACTAAAGCCTCCCGCTGATTCACCGCCGCAGTAGAGACCTGCGATCACCTCGCCGTTCAGGTCGATCACCTGGCATCGGGCGTTGACGCGCAGTCCGGCGCGCGTGTCGTGGACGACGGGCGTCGCCCACGCAGCATAAAACGGCGGCTTGGCGATCTTGTGCAGCGGCCTGGGTTTGCCAAAGTCCTCATCAACGCCGGCATCGACGAACGAATTGTAGCGCGCGACCGTCGCCTCCAGATTTTGCGGGGGCATCGGAACGCGCTGGTATTTCATCGCGATTTTTTTCGCCAGGTCGACGAGATTGTCGGCGCTGAAGAAGAAGCCGGCGGCTTCGTCGACGTTCGGCGGCCTGGGCTCCCATTTCTCGCGTACGACTGCATCCGCGTCGAAGATGGCCCAGATCGGGCCCCCGCCGTTGTGGCCGTCGCCCACACCCGCCAATGAAGCATTGATGAAGTTGTTGGGATCGTACGTGATGTTCCTGGTATTGAGATAGCTGTCCTGTGCGTAGGGCCTGATCGAATCATAATCGTTGGCGGTGAATTGTTTTCCCGTCTCGTCGTAGAAACGTTTGCCCAGCATGTTCACCAGGATCAGGTCTTGCCAGTTCCCGACGCGAAGGCCAGAGGCGCGAGCGCGGTCGAACACGACACTGCCGGGCATCCATTGCGTGTTCACATAGTTGTACTGGCAGCCGATCATGCCAGGCTTGGTCACGTGTAAGCCGAATTCGCCAGTCTGGTTATATAGGCCCCAAAGCGACGCGCCGACCGCCATGGCGGCAAGCTCGCCGCTGGCGTCCTGATTCGACCATGGCATGCCCGCCAAGCCGCAATACTCTTCGGTCAGGCGCGGATCGAACATGCGGCGGAAGTTTATGTTGCCGCTCGAGCCTCCTGTCGCGATGATGACGGCCTTGCGCGCGTGTATGTTCAGCCTGGTGCCGTTGTTATCCACGGCTATGCCAAGAACGCTGTCAGCGCGTGATGTCTGACGATATATCGCGTTCATCTTGTGCTCGAGCAATATCTGCACCCCCGCGTTCCTGGCCGCCACCTCGAGCGGCCGCATGAGGCCAACGCCCGAGGACAGGATCGTGCGGACGCCTGGGTCGGCCTGCCTGCCCGTCTGCACCATCGGCCAAGCCATGACGGCGCTGTGCATCTCGCGCGGCACGGAATTTCCCACTGAGATGCCGCCAATCTCGTCTGGCGCCTTATCGACGAAGATCACGCCATGCGCGACGAGCCATTCGAAGGTTGGGGCGCTATTGTCGGCAAAAGCGCGAATGATCTCGCGGTCGTTATACCGGTAGTCCGGAAAGCCGTTGGGCTCAACCACTGACCAGTCCGTCAAGTCGCGGAACAGCAGGTCTGGCGAATCCTCAATGCCGTGTTTCTTCTGTGCGCTGGTGCCGCCACCGAGTGGAACGTTGCCGGCGCTGGTAATCGCATGGCCGCCGATGTCCTTTTCGGCTTCGACGAGTATCACAGACGACCCGGCTTCCCGCGCGACAATCGCGGCGGGAAGACCCGTCGCTCCCGCGCCGATCACGATGACGTCTGCTTCGCGATCCCACTTGGGCGGTGGGCTTTCTGCTTGCGCTAAAACCGTATTAGGGGCGATACCTACACTAACCGCTGCTGCGGTGATGCCGAGCAAATCCCGCCTGTTCACGCCCATGACTGGTTCCTCCGCTAGAGTTCCTGGAAAATCATAAATTGTTAGTGAGACTTTCATGCCAAGGGACAATGGACGTGCGTGCCCAACAGGCTTGACTTGCTGCGTGCAGCAATGCACGCCGAATGAGAGTTTCGAACAGGGGAAGCTTGTAGCGGTTCATCGTCAACGGATGGGCGCCATCGAGGGCCGAATGCGCAGCATTGCGCGCGACTGTCTCGTCAATGCGTTGACCGATCAACAGCGCCTCGGCGCTTCTCGCGCGATGCGGCGTGGGCGCCTCCGCTCCGAGAATGATCGCCGCCTTGCGGAAATATCCGCCGGCGTCTAGATCGAGCACGACGCTCACGTCGGCGAGCGGCCAATCGAAGGCCTTCTCGCCTTGTTTCTGATGCGCCATGTGCGGTCCATCTGGCGCCGGCAAAATCACCGAGGTCAGGATCTCCTGGCTCTTCGGATCATTTTCGCGATGAACGTCGCGCGCCACGGGCACGAAAAAGTCCTCCAGCAGCAGCTTGCGGAGATTGCCCTTGGCATCGGTAAGTTCGATATGGCTGCCACAGGTTATGAGCCTGACGAGGTTGTAAGCTTGCTGCAAGAGTCTCGTCGGCTATTTGCAGTCTGCTATCGTCCTGCGGCTGGCTCCCGCAGAAATGGATTAAAATAGCTATTGGTAAGCTGCGAAACAGGAATGTTCGGGCGGACCGGGATTCGAACCCAAATTGGCCCGCTTCAGCTTGGTAGCCTTCCTGGTATTCGCGGTTTTTCCCGTCACAAACTGATTTATTATCAGTTAGTTAGAACGCTTCTTCGATGCCGGCCAGGGCAACGGTTAAAACAGCTAAGACAACCACAGCACGCATCCCGAACGCTAAGCGCGCTTTGAACAAAGGGTATAGCCACTTTGATAGCCCGCGGGTTTCATCGTTCACGTCCTAACGGTCCGCGGGGTGGCCATACCGCACCGCGCGACTGATAAGGATTTTGCCATTTTCTTATCAGTTGGCCGACTGACTCCATTTGCGACCAAAGCTTATCAGTCTGCGAACCGACTCCGTTTGTATGGTTCCCTAACAGTCGACCACCTGACTCCAGACGTCGTTTCCCCGGAGAGACCACTGCATGTATATGATCTTGGTAATTTCCTGTGCTCACTCGGCAACTAGACCTTCGATAAGCTTTGACAAAGGCACCCCGCGCCGATTCACACCCTTGAACAGCAATTGCTGACAAAGATCTGCGCAGGGGGCCGCGGGTGCTCTACGGTGGCTTTCCCGTCGGCGCCAAGCCGCGCGATGGCGGCCAGCGCTGCGATATTTGGTGTCTCCGCGCCGCCGCCATCGGTCATGCCCGATCCTGCGGCGTTTCCTGCGAGAGGGGGGCGCATCTGTCGCCCGTTCCACAGCGAATGCCTCCTTTCCCTTTGCGGCCCAGAGCGCCTCGCGCCTGTTCGCCTTGATTGCTTTTGAGCTTGTCTGCCATCCAGAGCAGGGCGCCGAGGATGATGGCGCGATCATCGCCGGTCAGGTCCACGACACGAGCCTTGACGACGAGGCCGCCCAGTTCGATCAGGTGCCGCGTGCGCTTGCGGCGC
>JBKQRS010000422.1:0-4599 GCA_052143915.1 Bradyrhizobium sp. | reverse complement strand
GAAGAAAAAGATCAGCGTTGTCAGCCGCCAGCGCATCGCGACGTCGAGCCCGCGCTCATAGGCGTGCAGCATGGCGTCGAAACCGCGTTCGCTCCATTGATAGAACCGGCCGTGCTTGGGAGCCTCGCTATGCGAGCGCAGGAAGCGGGAACACATCATCGGCGTCAGCGTCAGCGACACCACCATCGAGACGAAGATCGTCATCGTCAGCGTCACCGCGAATTCGCGGAACAGGCGTCCGATGATGCCGCCCATCAGCAGCAGCGGAATCAGAACGGCGACCAGCGAAACGCTGATCGACACGATCGTGAACCCGATTTCGCTCGCGCCCTTGAACGCGGCGGCAAGCGGCTTCTCGCCTTCCTCGATGTAACGGGTGATGTTTTCCAGCATCACGATGGCGTCGTCGACGACGAAGCCGACGGCGATCGTCAACGCCATCAATGAAAGGTTGTCGAGGGTATAGCCGAACACCCACATCAGCGCGCAGGCGCCAAGCAAGCCGAGCGGCACGGTCACGGCTGGAATCACCGTCGCCCAGAAATTGCGCAGGAAGACGAAGATGACCATGACCACCAGCGCGATGGTCAAGGCCAGCGTGAACTGAACATCCTCGACGGCGGCGCGAATGGTTTGGGTGCGATCGCTGATGACTTCGACCTTGATCGCGGCCGGAATGGCGGCCACCAGCCTCGGAAGCAGCGACTTGATCTTGTCCACGGTGTCGATGACGTTGGCGCCGGGCTGCTTGTACACCACCAGGAACACGCCGCGCTTGCCGTTGGCCCAGGCTGCCTGCTTGGCATCTTCCGGTCCCGTCACTGCCTGGCCGATGTCGCGAACCCGTAAAGGGCCGCCATTGCGGTAGGCGATGATGACGTCGTTCCAGTCCTTCGAATCCAGCATCTGGTCGTTGGCGTAGATTGTGAAAGCGCGCTTATCGCCGTCGACGTTGCCCTTCGGGCTGTCGACCGTCACGATCGATATCTGATTGCGCACATCCTCGAGCGACAGGCCCTTGGCGACCAGTTTCGCCGGATCAACCTGGACGCGGATCGACGGCTTTTGCTGGCCGCCGATAACAACCTGCGCCACGCCGGAAATCTGGCTGATCTGCTGCGCGAGCTGGGCATCGACGGAATCGCTCACGGTGGTCAGCGGCAACGTGTCCGACGTCGCCCCCAAGAGCAGGATCGGCGAATCCGCCGGGTTGACCTTGCGGTAGGTCGGGGGTGAAGGGAGGTTTTTCGGCAGCTGGCCGCCGGCGGCGTTGATGGCGGCCAGAACGTCGTTGGCGGCACCGTCGATGTTACGGTTGAGGTCGAACTGGATGGTGACAGCGGCTGTTCCCAGATAACTCGTCGACGTCATCTGCGCGATGCCGGGGATTTGCGCGAATTGACGCTCCAGCGGCTGCGCCACCGACGATGCCATGGTTTCGGGGCTCGCGCCCGGCAATTGTGTCGTGATCTGGATCGTGGGGAAGTCCACCTGCGGCAGCGGCGCGACCGGCAGCAGCGGGTAGGCGACAAGGCCGACAAAGAGAATACCGGCCATCATCAGCGAAGTGCCGATGGGATAGCGAATAAAGGGTGCTGAAATCCCCTCGCTCATTCCTGCCGGACCTTTGGTTGCGCCGGATCCGAGCTCGCTACAGCCGTGCTGACGAGGGTACCGGGCTGAACCTTGAACTGGCCCGACGTGATGACCTGCTGTCCGGGTGACAAACCTTGCTCGACCACCGAGCGTCCGTCGATCGACTGGCTGACCTTGATCTTGCGCACTTCAGCCTTGCTGTCCTGGTTGACGATGAAGGCATAGAGGCCCTCGGTGCCGTGCTGGATCGCGTCGTCTGGAACCACTGTGGCGGCCTTGAGCGTCTGCACCAGGAGCCGCGTCGAAACCGACTGGCCCGGCCACAACGCGTGGTTCTTGTTCTCGAACACGGCCTTGAGCCGGATGGTGCCGCTGGTGGTGTCGACCTGATTGTTGACCACCGCCAGAGTCCCTTCCGCCAGCGGTTTCTTGCCGTCGGTCGTGATCGCAATCGTCTTGAGTGGCGCAACGGCCTGCGCCTCGTTGATGTAGGGCAGCTGCTCTTCCGGCGCGGTGAAAATAACGGCAATCGGCTCGATCTGGGTGATCGTGACAATCCCGGTCTGGGTCGCGGCGTTGACGATGTTGCCGATGTCGACCTGGCGCAAGCCGACGACACCGGAGATCGGAGCCTTGATCGCGGTATAGTCGAGCTGGGTTGCAGCGTTGGCGATGGCCGCGGCGTCGGCCGCGATCTGGGCGGTCAATTGCTGGACACTGGAACGCTGGGTGTCCAGCTGTTGCCGGGTCGCGAACTCGCCGAGCTTGATATAACGCTGCAGGTCCAGATTGATATTCGCCAGATTGGCCTCGTCCTGCTCCTTCTTGGCCTTGGCCTGATCGAGCGCTGCCTGGTACGGGCGCGGATCGATCTCGGCGAGCAGGTCGCCCTGGTTGACCAGCTGGCCTTCCTTGAAGGCAATCTTGTCAATCTGGCCGTCGACGCGGGAGCGCACGACGACCGTGTTGAAGGCCTGAACGGTTCCCAGGCTGGTCAGGTAGACCGGAAAGTCGGTTTTCTCGACCGGGGCGACGGTGACACGTACCGCGTTGCGGGCGGCCTTTTGCGCGTTATTTGCTGCGGTCGCCCGATCCTCACCGTGAAATCGCTGCCAGCCGAAATAGCCCAGCCCGACGACGGCCACGAGCAGCAAAATCCAACGCGTTGTCCGCGATTTGTTCATGTCGGCCCGTAGATTCAAAAAATTATTAGTAGCGAGTCTTCCAAAGGCTTCATAGGGATTCCAAATATAATATGTATGCACTTAATGTGTAAACACACTATAGCTTGAGAATCCTAAACAATTAGCAATCTAAGGGGTCGCAGAACGCATGTCTCTCGATCTGAAAAAGCAGCTAATCACGCAGCTTGTCGAAAGTTCGCGCTTTTTGCGCAACTATATTGATCACCGCGCCAAGGGGCGTGGCACGACGCGTGCGCAGTGGATTGTCCTGTTCCGGTTGCGCGAGCAGGAGGGGTTGTCCCAGGTCGATCTGGCAGACGTGCTCGAACTGCAGCCGATCTCGCTTGTGCGCCTGCTCGACCGGCTGGTCGAACATGGTCTTGTCGAGCGCCGCAGTGACCCCAGGGATCGGCGGGCCAACCGCCTGTTCCTCACCACCAGCGGGCGCCAGCTTGCCGACGATCTCGACAGTCTGCGCGACTCCATTGCGACCGATGTGCTGCAGGAGATCCCGGCCGCGGCCATCGAAACCAGCCTCAAGGCGCTTCGGGACATCAAGGAACGGATCAAAACATTAGCCGAGCCGCCCGGCAATGTCGCGGCCAAGTGATGTCGCGGAAGTTCCAAATCCAGGCCCCAGCGGAATCCCAAGTGCTGAAGGTCAGCTGAAGGTCAAAGTCCTAAAGTTGTGCGAAATGATGTCTCGGTGCGCCGCGCTTACGGTTGCGCGACAAGTCCGCCGTTAGTCAAAAATTCGTTCTCGCCTCTTCGACGACGCCTCATTCGCCGGGCCGTGCAGCACGGTCTAGGCCTTGATGGCTGCCAGACAGGTGAAGCGATGGCAGACATCAACGCTGCGCAATGTCCCTTTTTGAATCAATCCAATTTAGAAACACTTCAGGATGAATGTTGCCCTGTTGTTTGCGGCCGATGGTGCCTGCTAGAGGAAAACGCTCGTCGGATTTAGTTGACGACACGACACGACGCGCGCGCGGGGCAACTGACTCACATGTCTAGAAGGTTTTTGCGTCGACGAGGCCGCGGCGGTTGTCGGACGATACAACCATATTGCGGCGTCACGCTGCGCAATGTGGCGGCTATGCTCGGGCCCGGGATCGCGGCCAGTCTGGTTTGCTCCGCATATCCGACGCCTGCGATGGCGCAAGGTGTTGCGACGAACGATGCTACCGCGCTGCCGCCGATTGAGATCTCCGCCCCGACCCAACAACCGAAGCACCCGCTTGCAAAGCGCCCGGCTTCCTCGCGGGCAGTCTCAAATCGTGACGCCAACCGCACCGGCCAAACCGGGCAGGAAGCGCCTGTGGCCGGAGCGAGCGCTCCGACACCGGCGCAGGCGGCGCTTGACCGGAAGATGCAGGGTTTCGATCAGTCGCGTGATCATGTGCTGACCAAATTGGGCGCGTCGACCTATACGGTTGATCGGGCCGCAATCGAAAGCGCGCCGCAAGGTGACAACACGTCAGTCGACAAGCTGGTGCTGCAATTTCCCGGCGTCAATTATGACTCTGCGGTCTCGAATCCAAATTTTCATGTCCGCAGCGAATACAACAACGTCCAGACGCGGATCAACGGGGTGGTGCTTCCCGAAGGCGTGTCGTCCCTTGGTCCTTTGATCGATACCAATTTCATCGGCAGCATTTCCTTGCTGACGGGCACGGTACCGGCGGAATACGGGCTTCGTACCGCCGGCATCCTCGACATCACCAGCCGGGCATTTTCCACGCCCAGTGGCGAGGTCAGCGTCTACGGTGGCAGCCACTCGACGTTCACGCCGAGCTTCGACTATGGCGGCAGCGTT
>JBKQRS010000421.1:0-8634 GCA_052143915.1 Bradyrhizobium sp. | reverse complement strand
GGAAGGGAAAGATGAGCTCCTCGCCGTCGGGTTCGTTGCGCGACGGCACGCTCGCGATCTGGACATGGCCGATCATCGAGATGAGCCGGCGCAGCGCCATGGTCACGTCGCCATGCATGACCTGACGATGATAGATGTCGAACTGGAGCTTCAGGTTCGGCAGCGCCAACTCGCGGATCAGCTGCTCCGCGAAGGGAAAGTCGTTGAGGAAATAGCCGGGCATGTCGCGCTCGTTGATGGGCTCGATGACGAGATCGAGCCCCTTTTCGCCAAGCGCCGTCGCGGTGAAGATCACGGCCTTACGAAACGCCCCGGCCGCGCGCGAGTCGCGCCGATCTGCGTTGCCGGACATCAAATGCAAGCGCTTCACGCCGGTCGCTTCGGCATAGATGAGCGCCGTCCTCACCCCTTCCTTCAGTTCTTCGAAGCGTTCCGGCAAGGATGCAAGTCCTCGCTCACCGGCCGCGAAGTTGCCCGGCGGGAAGTTGAACAGCGCCTGCGTCAGGCCGTTGCGCTCCAGGCGTTGCGCGATCGCATAGGGCCCATGCTCATATGGAAACAAATATTCGACGGCGGTGAACCCCGCCTGCGCGGCGGCATCGAAGCGGTCGAGAAAGGACCACTCATTGAACATCAGGGTGAGGTTTGCGGCGAAGCGGGGCATGTGGCTTCCTCGAGACAGATATCAGCTCGCCGGCGCTCCAGGCAGCGACGTCCCGGTGACACGAGCATAGAGCCTGGCGAGCGAGGCGTCGTCGTCGCCGCCCATGCCTGCGCCGGCCGCCATCAGGAACATCTGCAAGGCGGCGGCGGCGAGCGGCACCGGGAATTTCGCCATGCGCGCCATATCCTGGATGATCCCCAGATCCTTCACGAAGATATCGACGGCGCTGCGCGGGGTATAATCGCCTGCGAGCACGTGGGGCACGCGGTTCTCGAACATCCACGAATTGCCGGCTGAGGCGGCGATGACCTCGTAGACTTTGTTGAGATCGAGGCCTTGTCTGGCCGCGAACGTGATCGCCTCGCAAGCTGCGGCGATATGCACTCCGGCGAGCAGCTGGTTGATCATCTTGAAGGCGGCGCCCCGGCCGGGCTCCTCACCGAGTTCATAGATTTTAGCGGCCATCGCCCCGAGCGCGGGCCTCGCCTTGGCGTACGCCGCGGGACTGCCGGAGGCGAGCACGGTCAGCGTGCCCTCGGCGGCGCGCAGCGCGCCGCCGCTGATCGGCGCATCGAGATAGAGCCGGCCCATGGCCTCGAGCCGATTGGCGAGGCGCCGTGCCATGTCCGGGTCCATGGTGGCCGACGAGACGAAGACCGCGCCCTCGGGCATCGCGGCTGCGGCCCCGTGCTCTGCGAACAGCACGGCTTCGGTCTGGGCTGCATTGACCACGACCGAGACTACGATGTGGGCACCAACAACGGCCTGCGCGGGCGTAGATGCGCCGCGCCCGCCTGCGGCCACGAACCGCTCGACCGCTGCCGGGCTCACGTCGCAGCCACTGACCTCGAAGCCACCACGCATGAGGGAGAGCGCGATGCCCAGACCCATCGAGCCGAGGCCGATAACGGCCGCACGGGTCCCAGCGGATTGGTCAGCACCAACAGACATCGGTCTATCCTTCCCCTGACGAGTCCCTTGGCGACCTGGCTAGATTGGCGGTGGGCCGAATTAGACTGCATAGCGCCGTCGAGACGCAATTGATCGAATCGAGGTGTCGGAGCCCGCTAGGGTGGTAGGTCGCGTGGAGAACTGCAATGCCGGAGAGCCCAACCTCTCGGCCGTCGTCCCGAGGTCCCTGCGGGGGCTAACGCTGCGGGGATTCCGTGCGAGCGCGGGCGGGATCCAGGCTCCCGTGTTCGACGTTATGCGGACGGGAGAGTGGTTTTCCGGCTCTCGCGCTTCGCGCTTGCCGAATGTATTACAGAGAACTTGTTCTGCAGGTGAACCCCGAACCGCGCCTGAGGATCGTCCATGACCGAGACGAAGCTTCGCGACGACATCTGCCGCTTCGGGCGCTCCTTGTTCGAGCGCGGCCTAACGCCGGGCTCATCGGGCAACATCAGCGTGCGCCTTGCCGACGGCGGTTGGCTCGTCACCCCGACCAACGCCTCGCTCGGGTTCCTCGACCCGGCCATGATCTCGCGGCTTGATGCCCAGGGGCACCTCGTCTCAGGGGACGCGCCGACGAAAGAGATACCGCTGCATTCCGCGCTCTACGCAACGCGCAGCAACGCGCGCGCCATCGTGCATCTGCACTCGACGCATGCGGTCGCACTATCGATGCTCCGCGAAATCGACCCGCGCGCTGTCGTGCCGCCGATGACAGCCTACTACGTGATGCGCGCCGGCCGCACCGCGCTCGTGCCGTATTTCCGTCCCGGCGATCCGGCCGTCGTCGATGCGATCCGCGGTCTTGCCGGCCGCTATTCCTCCGTTCTGCTCGCCAATCACGGCCCGGTAGTCGCAGGCGAAACCCTGGAAGCGGCCGTGTTCGCTACTGAGGAACTCGAGGAGACCGCCAAACTCTATCTGCTGCTGCGCGGCATGAATCCGCGTTACCTTACCCCGCAGCAAGTTGCCGACCTGGTCTCGTTCTTCGGCCTGATATTGCCGCAGGACGACTGATCCCGGAGGATTGAAGCGCGAAAGCCAGACTGCGACACGGTGGGGAGATCACTCGCACGGGCGAGAACCGTTCTCTGGGTGAACACAGCACGCCGCGTTCTCGCGCCGGAAGTATCCAAGCCATCTGTGTCCTCCCTGTCCGCGTAAGTTGGTATCTATCGAGAGGCGAGTCCTATCGCCTCTCGAAATTCAGCTCGGCAGCATGAGATACTGTTAAGTCAGCGCCAATGCTGGCAGCCGGGTCACGGCTTCATGGCGCCCTGCACGCTCGTGTAGCACGCATAGAGCGATGTGGAGCCGCAGATGTACAGCCGATTTCGGAAGGTGCCGCCAAAGCACAAATTGGCAACCGTCTCCGGAATGTGGATCTTGCCGAGCAGATCGCCGCCTGGGGTGTAGCAGCGCACGCCGTCCTCGTTCGGATCGCCCCAACCTACGGAGCACCAGATGCGGCCGTCGGTGTCGGCGCGCATCCCGTCGGTAATGCTGGGCTTGGGCATCTCCGCAAAGACCTTGCCATTCGACACCTTTCCGGCCCCAACATCCACGTCGAACACGCGGATATGCGACGGGTTGTCCGGCCCGTCGGTGAAGCCGGTGTCGATGACATAGAGCTTCTTCTCGTCCGGCGAGAACGTAATGCCGTTGGGCTCCACGAAGTCGTCAACGATCACTTTGATGTCACCGGATTTCGGATCGACCCGGTAGACGTTGTGCTTTTCCTGCTCGGGCGCGGCCTTGATGCCCTCATAGTTACCGCCGATGCCGTAGATCGGATCGGTGAACCAGATCGAGCCATCGTTGGCTACGACAACGTCGTTCGGCGAGTTCAGCTTCTTGCCGTTGTACTTGTCGGCGATGATGGTGATCGAGCCGTCGAGCTCGGTCCGGGTGACCCGTCGGCCGCTATGTTCGCATGTGATCAGGCGTCCTTCCCGGTCAATGGTGTTGCCGTTCGAGTTCATCGACGGCTGGCGGAAGACGCTCACGTGACCGTCATCCTCCGAGAAACGCATGATGCGGTTGTTGGGAATGTCGCTGAACAATACGTAGCGGCCAGCCGGGAAGTAAACCGGTCCCTCCGCCCAGCGGAATCCGGTTGCGACGCGCTCAACCGCCATGGTGCCGGCGAAGGCCGGGAAACCGGAAGGCCCGAACGAGACCTTGGGTTTTTTGAGAGACTCCAGGTGCGAATCCGGATAGCGGCTCCCGGAGAGTGGCCCCAGGGGCAAGCGCTCGGTTGACCTGGTCGGAACACCGGTTTCGCCAAATGGCGTTACGGTCGCTGCGGAGGCCGCTTTCACGGTCACGGCGGTAGCGGCGATCGCGGCGGCGCCACGCAACAGGTTGCGGCGGTCGACCACGGCCGATGCCGCTTCGGCCTGATGATGGGATTGTAATGTATTTGTCATGATTTCCTCCCGTATTTTTTGTTGGGAGGAAATCATGAGCCTGGATTTCGGCATAAAGCGGGCGAAGTCCAACCGAACAACCGGAGGTGGCGGGAAGGCAGGCTCTTGCCGGACCTCGTCCTCGGGAGCGGCCACCTGGCCGCGTCTCGAAGGATGAGGAGACATCACGGCCTCATGGTTCGAGACGCAAAAAGGCCTGCTCCCCGCCATGAGGTTCAGGCAGCAATACTCAAATCGCATCCCAATTGAATATATCCGCCGAGCGGTCGAGCTTGTAGAACGATGGTTTCAGCGCCGGCATGCCATGCTCGGCGATGGTCTGTGGCGTCCAGCCCTCGCCACGATGAATCGAGCGCAGGGGGCGTGACTGGCTCATCAGGAAAATCTCGTTCATCCGCACGGCAAAGATCTGCCCGGTCACGTCCTTCGCGGCGTCGCTGAGCAGGAAAGCGACGATCGGCGCGATCTTCTCCGGTCCCATCTGCTGGATTTTTGCCACCCGCGCCTTCTCCGCTTCGGTTTCGGTCGGAATGGTGCCGATCAGGCGGCTCCAGGCGAATGGCGACACGCAATTCGAGCGCACATTGAAGCGGTTCATGTCGAGCGCGATCGATTTCGACAGGCCCACGATGCCGAGCTTGGCGGCGGCATAATTGGCCTGGCCGAAATTGCCGACCAGGCCGGAGGTCGACGTAAAGTGGACGAACGATCCGCTCTCCTGTTCGCGGAAGAGGCGCGCCGCGGCGTGCGAGACGTAGAACGAGCCCATCAGATGAACCTTGATGACGGACTCAAAGGCGTCGATGCTCATGCGATGGAAGATGGCGTCGCGCAGGATGCCCGCATTGTTGACCACGCCGTCGAGCTTGCCGAAACTGTCGACTGCCATCTTGACGATTTTGCTGGCGGGGACCGCCTCCGCGACGGTCTCGAAATTCGCCACCGCCGTGCCGCCGCGCTTCCTGATTTCCTCGACCACTTCTTCGGCCGGCGATGCGCTCGAGCCCGAGCCGTCGGCGGCGACGCCGGGATCGTTGACTACGACCTTGGCGCCCTCGGCGGCGCAAAGCAGCGCGATCTCGCGCCCGATGCCGCGCCCGGCGCCGGTGACGATGATGGACTTGTCCTGGAGTGAGTTTGCCTGCGCCATTGGTTGCCTCCTGTTGTATTTGTCATTCCGGGGCGCGCAAAGCGCGAACTACGATGTGCACTGGTCCTTCGGACCATCCCGGAATGACAAAGGTCGTTATCTCTCGTTCGTAAAAATAATCGTGCCACTGGCTGCGAACATGCCGCCGACGCCGTGGCAGACCGAAATCTTCGCGCCGGGAACCTGTGCGGGCGCGATGCCGCGCATCTGCCGCACGCTCTCCTGCAGCGCGTACATGCCGTACATGCCCGAATGCATGTAGCTGAGGCCGCCGCCATTGGTGTTGAGCGGCAGCTTGCCGCCGGGTCTTGTGTTGCCGTCGGCGATGAATTTGCCGGTCTCTTCATGCGGCATGAAACCGAGATCGCCCAGACCGTAAAGCGGCAAATGCGCGAACGCGTCGTAGATCATCAGGTGATCGACGTCCTTGTGGCTGATGCCGGCCTCGCGGAAGGCCAAGGGTCCGGCGACCTTGAACGCGCGCGAGCTGTCGAACGTCTGCATCTGGCTGACCATCGGCGTTTCCACGCTCTCGCCGGTGCCGAGGATATAGACCGGCCTCTTTGGAAAATCCCTGGCACGATCGGCCGAGGTCAGGATCAGCGCGCCGCCGCCGTCGGTGACGAGGCAGCATTGCAGGATGCGGAACGGATAGGCGATCATCCGTGAATTCAGGACATCCTCGACCGTGATCGGCGCCTTCATGGTGGCGCGCGGATTCTTCGCGGCCCATTCGCGCTGTACGACCGCGACCATCGCGATTTGCTCATGGGTGATGCCGTGGGTCTTCATGTAGCGCAGAACGGGAATCGGAAACATGCTGGCCGGCGTGGAGACGCCATAGGGAAGCTCGAACTGCCCGTTCAGGCTATCGGGACCGATCATGCGCGGCGTGCGGCCGATGTTCGATTTGCCGCTCTCGGCATGCGTAATCAGCACCGTCTTGCACAGGCCAGCCTCGATCGCCGCCGCGGCGTGGCGAACATGCAGCATGAATGAACAGCCGCCGACCGAGGTGCCGTCGACCCAGGTCGGCGTGATGCCGAGATAATGCGCGATCTGCTGCGGCGTCTCGACCGCTGTGGCAAAACCGTCGATATCGGAAAGTTTCAGACCGGCGTCGGCGATGGCGTTGAGCGCCGCATCCGCGTGCAGCTGGATTTGCGACATGTTCGGGATAACGCCGAGTTCGGTGGTTTCGGCGGCGCCGACGACGGCGACCTGGTTCCTGCGCATGATGCTCAACCCTTCGCCGGACGGAACAGGGGCAGGGTGATCGCGTCGTCGAGCTTTTCGAACGTGACCTCGAGATTCATGTCGAGTTCGAGCGCTTCCGGCGTCTGCGGACAATCGACGATATTGCTCATCATGCGCGGACCTTCGTCGAGCTCAACCACTGCGATGGCATAAGGCGGTGTGAAGCCCGGGACCGGGCGGTGATGGATCACGTAGCTGTAAAGCCTTGCCTTGCCGCTGGCCTTGAATACGCTCACCTTGCGCGAGGCGCAGGCCGGGCAGAACGGGCGCGGCGGGAAATAGACATGGGCACAGGCATCGCAGCGCTGCAGGCGCAGTTCGTTCGCTCTCGTGCCGTCCCAGAAATGCTGGGTTTCCGGCGTCGGTTTCGGTCGTGCGCGCGCAGGTTCGGTCATATCGGTGATCCCTCCCTGAGCGGGTCTGCTTCGACCCGCCTGTTTTGATCTTGATGCGACATTGGACGGCTTGGCGTCAACGGTCCAGCCGACCGTCTGCATGTCGCCTATTCCGGCACACGCACTATTGTCTAGTCTGGAACGCTTGTATCCCAGTGACCGCCCGCGCTATTGTGCGGCGGAATGAAGAAATGCCGGGAGGATTTGATGCTAAGGGTGACGGGCGCGGTGGTGCTTGCAGGTTTGACCTTTGCGGCGCAGGCATATGCTGCGGATGCGCCGGCGGAAGTCAAGATCGGCACGCTCTATGCCTCATCCGGGCGCTACGCGTCGATTTCGATGCCGGTTTTCAGCGCGCTCAAGCTCTGGGCCGACCGGAAAAATGCTGATGGCGGGCTCTATGTAAAGGCTTTCGACAAGAAGGTGCCGGTCAAGCTCGTCGCTTACGACGATCAGAGCAATACCGCTACCGCCTCGACGCTTTACAACCAGTTGGTTACCCAGGACAAGGTCGACCTCCTGGTCGCGGATTCCGGGTCGGTGCTGACAGCGCCCGCGGTGGCGATCGCGCGCGATCACAAGATGTTCCTGTTCGATCAGACCGGCACCGGCGCCAGCTTTTTCTCCAAGGACAATCCCTATATCGCGCTGATGGCCGACCCGGTCTCGACCATCTGGCCAAAACCCGTTGCGGATTTTATTTCACATGATGGGCCGGGCCTCGGGATCAAGAAGATCGCGATTCTCTACTCGACCAACGAATTCACCGGCACCCAGGCCAACGCCTTCCGCAAATTCGTCAAGGACTCCGGCGCGCCGATCGAAATCGTCTACGATCAGGGCATTCCCACCGAGACCACCAACTACACGGTCATCATCAACAACATCAACAACACGCAGCCGGACGCGGTGATTCATTTCGGCTACGCGCCGAACGACATTGCGTTCCTGCGCAACGTCGCGGATGTCGGCGTCAAGTTCAAAATGCTGTTCTCGATCTATGCAGGGCTCGAGACCGAACTTCTTGAAAAGAACGTCGGCGAGAAAGGCCTTGAGCACGTCTTCACCTACGTGCCGCCGTCGGAACTGGAATATCCGGTCAATTTCGGCATGAACATGAGGGATTACAAAGCCGCCTGGGAAAAGAAATATCCCGACGGCAAGATCGAATTCGGCTTCAACGCCGTTGCCGGATATACCACCGGGCTGATCATCGAGAAGACGCTGTCGGTCGCGGCGAGCCTCGATCAGCTCGAGCTGCGCCGCGCCGTGTTCAGCCTGTCCGGAGAACTCAAGACGCTTGATGGTACCTTCGCGCTCGACGAAACGGGCGGTCAGATCGGCGAGTTGACCCCGCTCGGGCAGCTCGCGCTCGACGATCACGGCCACGTCAAATTTATCTCGATCTATCCGCACGAAACCGCCACCGGCAAGCCGGTCTATCCGCGTCCATGAGCCAAGCGCACGTCGGAAACCGGATGCCGGGAGCAAAGCGCCGATGCTGACCTACGCGCTCGTCGCCGGCGTTCTGTTCGGCCTTTATTTCAGCCTGGTCGGCATCGGCCTCAACCTCGTGTTCGGCGTCATGCGCATCGTCAATCTGGCGCACGGCGATTTTGTGATGCTGGGTGCATTCCTGGCGTTCTGGCTGTTCACGATGTTAGCCGTCAATCCCGCGGCCGCGGTCGCGATCGCGTTCATTGCGTTCGTGATCGTCGGCGTGCCGCTCTATTACCTGCTGGTACCGCGGCTGTTGCGGGCGAAAGACCCGGAAATGCTGTCGTTCAT
>JBKQRS010000420.1:0-3332 GCA_052143915.1 Bradyrhizobium sp. | reverse complement strand
GCCGGAAACCTCGGTCATTCGGATACGCGAATGGTCGAAAGGCATTACGGGCATATGTCAGACGAGTTCCGGAGATCGGCAGTCCAGAAAGCTGGCTTGAAGTTCGAGACTGGGATTGAAAATGCGTGTCAGCAAGTTCGCTGAGGGTTTCTGCGAATCCCCGTGTACCCTTTCCAAGGTTCATGATGAGTAGCGCGCGCTTGGGAAAACTTCGACTTGTTGATCGTGTCCCGTGAGGTGGTGTAGCTGACGGCTGGCCACCGAGGGTTTCCGGCTGGCGCCGGTTTGATCAGGCGGCCACGGCTGGCAGGCTGACGATGGGATCATCGCTCAAAGCGGCGAGCGATTCCAGCGTCATGAAGCGGGAACGCTGAACCGCCCATTCATCGTTCTGTTCCAGCAAGATGGCTCCGACCAGTCGCTTGATGGCGTCTTCGTTGGGGAAGATGCCGACGACTTCGGTGCGGCGCTTGACCTCGCCGTTGAGACGCTCGAGCCCGTTGGTCGAATAGATTTTCGTCCAGTGCTCCTTTGGAAAAGCCGTGTAGGCGAGCACATCGGCTTCGGCGTCGTCCATGAGCGCGGCGAGCTTTGGAACGGTCGGGCGCAACTGGTCGGCGACCTTGCGCCATTGCGTTCTGGCGGCGGCCTCGTCCTCCTGCGCGAAGGCTGTGCCGATCAGCGCCGAGACCACGCGCCGGCCGCTCTTGCCGGCATGGGCGAGGGCGTTGCGCATGAAGTGCACGCGGCAACGCTGCCAGCCGGCGTGCATGATCTTGGCGATGGCGGCTTTCAGGCCCTCGTGCGCATCGGAGATGACGAGCTTGACGCCGCGCAGGCCCCGTTGACGCAGCTTGCGCAGGAAGTCGGTCCAGAAGGTCTCGGCCTCCGAAGAGCCGGTGTCCATGCCGAGCACTTCGCGCCGGCCGTCGGCGTTGACGCCGGTGGCGATGATGACGGCGACCGAAACGATGCGGCCGTTCTTGCGCACTTTGACATAGGTGGCGTCCAGCCAGACATAGGACCACTCGCCCTCCAGCGGGCGATCGAGGAAGGCGCCGACCTTCTCGTCGATCTCTTCGCACAGCCGGCTGACCTGGCTCTTCGAGACGCCGGAGCCGCCCATGGCCTTGACGATGTCGTCGACCGAGCGCGTCGACACGCCGTGGACATAGGCCTCCTGAATGACGGCCGTGAGCGCCTTCTCGGCCATGCGCCGCGGTTCGAGGAAACAAGGAAGGTAAGAGCCCTTGCGCAGCTTCGGGATGCGCAGTTCGACCGTCCCGGCGCGGGTCTCCCAATCCCGCTCGCGATAGCCGTTGCGCTGGACGCGGCGGTCGGCCGAGCGCTCGCCATGGGCGGCCCCGGTGATCGCGCCGACCTCCAGCTCCATCAACCGCTCGGCGGCAAAGCCGATCATGTCGCGCAGGAAATCGGCGTCGGGGGTCTTTTCCAGAAGAGCCCGAAGGTTCATCATCTCGTCGGTCATCGGTGAAAGTCCTCGGTTGCGTTGAGAATCGCAAACCGATGCTACCGGAGAACCGCCGATGACCGCCGCAAGCCGCTCGCTCGCTACGGCGCTATGAAAAGCGCGCGTCGCGAGCGGCTTGCTCCACCCGAGCTACACCACCACTTGGGACATGACCGTCTGAACCCCTTGATATTAGCTAGTTTACTGAAATCTCAAGCGTTTGAGATCGCTTGGTGCCCAAGAGAGGATTATAACCCCGTTAGGGCTTTCCTATAATGCTCCAGCGCACCCCAACTTAGCGCTCAGAATTCGCTGGACTTCCTCCTCAGACAGAGCATTGCTTGGCGTCACGCGAGGGCGGTCGAACGCGCCTTTCTCATCAACCCCGCTGGCTCGGACGCCACTGCGGGGTCGTGCTGGTGACAGCGGCTGCTGTCGCAAGCAAAGGAGGAGAAGATGGCTAAACTCACCGACACGCAACGGATCGTGCTCTCGAAGGCGGCGGCCCGGGAGGACGGCGCCGCAGCGGTTCCAGCGAATTTGACCAAGGCATCGGCGGCGAAGATCGGCTCAAGTCTGGTCGCCCGCAAGCTGATGCGAGCGATCCGGTCAAAGCCGGAGATGCCGGTCTGGCGGGAAGACGAGACGGGCAAATCGATAAGCCTCATCATCACTCGCGCTGGCCGCGATGCGATCGGCATGGATAAAATCCAGAAAATTGATCGGCCGGTTTCCAACAACGGCAAGAGTAGCAAGCTTGTCGCTGCGCCGCTTGCTGGCGTCGCTCCCCGCACCGGAACCAAGCAAGCGCTCATTGTCGAGATGCTGTCCAAGGAGGGGGGCGCAACGCTCGACGCCCTGATCGAGGCGACCGGCTGGCTGCCACATACGACGCGCGCGGCGCTGACGGGGTTGCGCAAGAAAGGCTATGTGATCGAACGCATCGGCGGGGAAGGGAAGGGTCCCTCCGCCTATTGGGTCGTTCCCGCCACGAAAGTCGCGGCTTGACCTATGGGCGACGAAGCTCATCCGGCCAGTCGGCCGCCGACCAGCGTGTCGGAACTGGAAACCCTAAAGAACGAAATCGAGGCGCTGGAAAGCCTCGATCTCGATCTCCTGCGTCGCCGCTGGCGCGGTCTGCTGGGTCGGCCGGCGCCAGCCCATTTGTCGCGAAGTCTTCTCGTGCGCATTCTTGCCCATCGGCATCAAGTCGCACGGCTCGGAGACATCGATCGGGCGTCGCGGGTTGCTTTGGGCGAGGCGGTTGGCGATCCAAAATTTCGGGCAGGGGGCGCGGCGGGCGGAGCGCCCTCCGGCAAAGCCTCGGTGGCGCTCAGGTCGGGGACGGTGCTGGAGCGCGAATACGGGGGCGCCATTCACCGAGTCACGGTGACGGTGGGCGGCTGCTCATGGAATGGAAGAGAGTTCCGAAGCTTGTCCGAAGTCGCTCTGGCGATTACCGGCACCAAATGGAATGGGCCAAGATTCTTTGGGTTGCGGTCCGAGAAGAAGGTTGAAAAACCAAGAGGGGGCAACCTCGTCTCAACCACCGCCGCGGCGGAGGTCGGCTCATGAGCAAGCCCGCGCTGCGCTGCGCGATCTACACTCGGGTCTCCAGCGACCAGGGTCTCGAACAGGACTTCAATTCGCTCGACGCCCAACGCGAGGCTGCGGAGGCCTTTATCAAGAGCCAGGCGCATGAGGGTTGGAAGCTTATTCGCGACCATTATGACGACGGCGGCTATTCGGGCGCCACGATGGAGCGACCGGCGCTGCAGCACCTGCTGGAAGTCATTGGGGCAGGGCGCGTTGATATTGTCGTCGTCTACAAGGTTGACCGGCTGACCCGCTCGCTCGCCGA
>JBKQRS010000419.1:0-12843 GCA_052143915.1 Bradyrhizobium sp. | reverse complement strand
CCGGCGCCGGCGTGGGCATCATCTTCGGCAACTACCTTGCCGCCGCGGTGCGCAACCCTTCGGCAGCCCAGGGTCAGTTCGGAAACCTGATTTTCGGTTTCGCCGTGACCGAAGCGCTCGGCATCTTCTCGCTGCTGATCGCGCTCTTGCTACTGTTCGCGCTCTGATCCAACACCGATCTGGGCCAATGAGATTCCAGGATCGAATCTCGCTTAGCCGGACAGGAGAAGCCCGTGGCTGAAAGTCATGGCAACGCCAAGGGCGCGGCCGCCCATACCGAGGCCGACGGCGGCCACAAGGCGCCGTTCCCGCCTTTCCAGAAAGACACCTTTGCTTCGCAGTTGGTGTCGCTTCTGATCGCGTTTGTCGCGCTGTATCTGATCGTTTCGCGTATCGCGTTACCGCGCGTCGGCAAGACGATCGACATGCGTCAGGACGCGATCGACGGCGATCTGGCGCAGGCGCAAAAGCTGCGGGATGAGTCAGACAGCGCGCTGAAGGCCTATGAGAGCGAGCTGGCGGCGGCGCGTTCCCGCGCGCAGGCGATCAGCGCCGAGACCCGCGAAAAGCTGAGCGCGGCGTCCGAAGCCGAGCGCAAGACGCTGGAAGGACGGTTGTCGGTGAAACTTGCCGACGCCGAAAAGACCATCGCCTCCACGCGCGAGGCGGCGATGAGCAATGTTCGTGGCATCGCCGCGGACGCGGCCTCCGCCATCGTGCAACGGCTGACCGGCGTCGTACCGGACGGCACGTCGGTGGGTCAGGCTGTTGACGCGTCCTTGAAGGGATAAGTTCGATGTTCGCCGAACCGGAATTCTGGGTCGCCGTTGCCTTCGTCATCCTGATGAGCGTGTTCGCCTATCTCGGCGTCCACCGCACGGTGCTAAAAGCACTCGACCATCGCAGCGACCGCATCAAGGCCGAACTCGACGACGCCCGCCGTCTCAAGGAAGAGGCGGCAGAGCTGCTGGCGGAATACAGGGCGCGCCGCGCCACCGCGGAACGCGAGGCCCAGGACATCATCGCTTCCGCAAAGGCCGAGGCGCAGCGCATCGCGGCTGAAGCCAAGACCAAGATGGAGGATTTTGTTGCGCGGCGCACCAAGACCGCCGAGAGCAAGATCGCGCTCGCCGAAGCACAGGCGCTGGCCGACGTGCGTGCGGCCGCGGCCGACGCGGCCGTGACGGCAGCTTCCACCATCCTGTCGCAGACCGTAAAGGGTCCGATCGCCGAAGATCTGATGGCCAAGGGCATTACTGAAGTTCGCGAAAAGCTGAACTAGAGCATGATCCGGAAAAGTGGGCACCGGTTTTCCCTCGCGACAAACGCGAAGCGTTTGCGCGGAGATCATGCTCAAACGAAAAGATAGTGCGTTTTCGAACGAAGCATGCCCTCGGACTTGATCCGTGGGTGGATACCGGTTCGCATGAAGAAACCGCGACTAGAGACCTGGTTCTGATTCAATCAGAACCGATCCGGCTATGACCGAACTCGGTTCGAAAGACCCAAAAGCCGGTGCGATTGCGACGCACCGGCTTTTTTGTTGCAGGGCCTTTGTTGCAAGGTATTTTGTTGATTGTCCCTCCCGCGATAGCGACACCGCGCGATGACAGGGCGCGACCTACTTCCGCCGCGCCGCTTTCGGCTCTGGCGTCACCGCCTGCGGGTCGAAGCCGATATAGAAGATATAGGAATCGCTGGTCGCGCCGGGCGGCGTCGAATAGGCGAGGTCCTCACCCACCAGGCTGAACGGGACGCTGGCGTCCTCCGTCATCGACACCGTGGTCCGGTAAACCTTGGTGGCCATCACCTTCTCATGGATGCCGGTCTGCACCACGGCGACACGAAGCGGGATTTCGACGGTCGCCGGACTTCCCGCGGGACCCGCGATGACGCGGCCCTGAATACCGATCCGGGCGACGATCTGGCCACTGGATCTCGTACAGTCGCGCGCGGTCCGCGTGATAGTCGCCTGATAGCGCAGGTCGCTTCCGACAGGCTGCTTGCCGGGCACCGCCACCGCATAGGTGGAGGCTCCGGCACGAATCTTCACGACAGGGCAATCCACCTCGGTGCCATCGGCCGTCGTCGATACCTCGCCGACGGCTTGCGATTTCCTGCCGAACAGCTGGTTGAACCTGTCGCCTATCGTGGGGAGGGGTTCGGCCTCAGGCGGCGGGCTGGAAAGATTGCTCGCCCCGCTGCACCCCGACAGCAGGGCGCCCGCTGCAGCAAGTGCGAACGCGACACGCAGACGGTCCGCCCGACCAGCAACCTGCGCCTGCCTGATCAGCCTATGACGCATTATCCAGACATCCCCGAGAGAAATAGCCGCCATTTGGCGCGCTGTCGAAGGGCGCGCGCCGGTGCGTTATAGCAGCGCAATGGCGGCAAACCCAAGGCGCACGTCATAATCTTGAAACAAGGTTAGCCCCTTGAAACAGGGTTAGCCCCGGAAATCCTCGTGCAGCAGGCCAAACAGCAGGTGATCCTGCCAGACCCCATCGATGCAGAGATAGCGCCGTGCCAGGCCCTCGCGGGTGAAGCCACACTTTTCCAGCACCCGGATCGAGGGCGCATTGGAGGGAATGCAGGCGGCTTCAATGCGATGCAGATTGAGCTCGCCGAACAGCGACGGCAGCAGCACACGCAGCGCCGCCGTCATGTAGCCGCGATGGGCGTGGGGCTGGCCGACCCAGTACCCGATTGTGCCGGCCTGCACGATGCCGTGGCGGACATTCGCCAGCGTGATCCCGCCGATCATCGCACCATCGGACTCCCGGAATACGAGGAACGGGTAAGATCGGTCGGCCGCGATGTCTTCTGCATAGCGGCGCAATCGCCGGCGGAAACCCGAACGCGTAAGATCGTCGGACGGCCAGATCGGCTCCCATGGGGTGAGATAATTCCGGCTGGTTTCGCGCAAATGCGCCCATTGCAGAAAATCCGACATCTGCGGAGCACGCAGCAGCAGGCCCTGGCCACGCGGAGCAAGCGCAGCCGGTCCGCTTGACGGCAAACGAAACAGGGCCATGCGTGAAACTCCCCCGATGCCTTAACCTAGAGCATGATCCGGAAAAGCGGGAACCGGTTTTTCCGAAGAGATCATGCTCGAACAAAGATATGCAATCGCGCACTGGCCTTCAATGAAGGCGCGCCTTGGCCTTCGACCTGGTCAATCCTTCCGCAAAAGCCACCGCCGTGTCCAGCCCCCTTCCACTGCCAAGGGCGACGACCGCAGGGCGGCTGCGCGATAACAGGCCCCGCGCGGCGTTTCGGGTCGATTCCACGCTCACGGCGTCGATCCTGGTCACCAGCTCTTCCACCGTCAGAGGGCGCCCATAGGCCAGCACATGGCGCGCCAGCTGCTCGGCGCGGGAGCTGCAACTCTCGAGCGCCATCAGGAGGCCCGCCTTCATCTGCGCCTTGGCGCGCGCGATCTCGGCTTCGGTCAGCGTCTCGACGGCATCGTTGATGACGTCGACGATCACTTCCATCATCTCGGGCGCATCGCCCGGGTCGGTACCGGTGTAGAGCCCGAAGAAACCGGTATCGGTATAGGGCGCGTGGAAGGCGTAGATCGAGTAGCACAGCCCGCGCTTCTCACGCACTTCCTGGAACAGCCGCGACGACATCCCGCCGCCGAGCGTGTTGGTAAAGACCTGCAAGGAGAACAGCGACAGATCGGTTTGTGGCACCCCCTCGAGCGCCAGCGTCAGATGCGCCTGCTCGAGCTCGCGATGCACAACACGGGAGCCGCCCTTGCCGAACATTGCGGCTTGCGGCTTTGGCGCGGGCGCGCCATCGAAGCTCTTAAATCGCTCCGCCACTTCCTCGACCACCCGCTTGTGATCGACTGCACCGGCAGCCGCAACCACCATGTCGGGACCGCGATAATGCGTCGAAAGGTAGCCCCGCAGCATATCGCGGTTGAAGGATTTCAAGGTCTTCGCCGTGCCCAGCAACGAACGTCCCATCGGCTGATCCGGGTAACACAGCTCGTTGAGATGCTCGAACACGACATCGTCGGGCGTATCCTGCGCCGCGCCGATCTCCTGAACGATCACGCTCTTCTCCCGCTCCAGTTCATCCGGCACGAAGGACGGGTTGGCAAGAATGTCGGAGAGCACATCGAGCGCCAGCGGAACATCGGCCTTCATGACGCGCGCATAATATGCCGTGGTCTCCGTCGAGGTGCCGGCGTTGAGATCGCCGCCGACCGCCTCGATTTCCTCGACGATTTCACGCGACGAACGCCGCGTGGTGCCCTTGAAGGCCATGTGTTCGAGCAGATGCGAGATGCCATGCTCGTTCGGCTTTTCGTCGCGGCCGCCGACGCCAGCCCAAACCCCGAGCGCCGCAGTCTCGAGGTGCGGCATGGTATCGGTGATGACGGTAAGGCCGGAGGGGAGCTTGGTCACATCGACACTCATCCGGCGACTCCTTGCTTCGCGGAACGGCTGACCGACTTGACGAACCGCGCGACTTCAACCTGGTCGTTCTTAATGACTTCGATGTGCTCGGGCTTCGTCATCAAACCCTCCAGCCAGACCGGCAGTTCGGGCCGCACGCCGCAGGCCGCCTCCACCGCTTCGGGAAATTTCGCGGCATGCGCGGTCGACAGCACGATGTTGGGAATTTTCGAATCCGGCGTGTCGCGGTCCGCCACCGCCAGCGCCACCGCAGTATGCGGATCCACGAGATCGCCGGCCTCGCGCCAGGTGGCGCGGATGGCGGCACTGGTCTCGGTCTCATCGGCGCGTCCGGCGTCGAATTCCTCGCGGATCGCCGCCAACACGGCGTCGGGCAACACGAAGCGCCCGGATTGCTTCAGCGACGCCATCAGCCTGCGGACGACACTTGCGTCGCGGCCGCTCGCCTCGAACAGCAGCCGCTCGAAATTAGAGGAGACCTGAATATCCATCGATGGTGACGTCGACGCGTGAACCTCACGCACCTCGTAGATGCCGGTCTTGAGCGTACGCGGCAGGATATCGTTGACGTTGGCGGCGATTCGCAGCCACCTGACCGGCAAGCCCATGCGCTTGGCGACGTAGCCTGCGAAGATGTCGCCGAAATTCCCGGTCGGTACGGTAAAATCCACAGATCGCGCCGGCGCCCCGAGAGCCACCGCGGAGGTGAAATAATACACCACCTGCGCCACGATCCGCGCCCAGTTGATGGAATTGACCCCTGACAGCGCGACCGCATCGCGAAATTGGTGGTCGTTGAACAGCCCCTTCACGATCGCCTGGCAATCGTCGAATGTGCCTTCGACGGCAAGCGCGTGAACGTTGCCGGCGCCGGCCGTGGTCATCATCCTCCGCTGCACGTCGGAGATTCGACCGTGCGGAAACAGCACGATCAGATCGACATTGTCGAGACCGGCAAAAGCGTCGACCGCGGCGCCGCCGGTATCGCCCGAGGTTGCGACCACGATAGTGGTGCGCTGCGCCCGCTGTGCGAGCACGTAATCCATCAGCCGCGAGATCAGCTGCATCGCGACGTCCTTGAACGCGAGCGTCGGGCCGTGAAACAGCTCCAGCAGGAATTGATTCGGCCCGATCTGATCGAGCGGAACCACCGCGGGGTGACGGAATGTGGCGTAGGCCTCGTTGGCCATGCGCCCGAGATCGGCGTCGGAAATCTCGTTACCGACAAACGGGCGGATCACATCGACCGCAACTTCCCAATAGGGCCGGCCGAAAAATCCCGAAATGGTTTGGGACGAAAGCTGCGGCCACGCTTCAGGCACGTAAAGGCCGCCGTCGCGGGCCAGCCCGGTCAGCATCACGTCGCAGAAACCTAAGGCAGGGGCCTCCCCCCGCGTCGAAATGTATCGCGTCAAACCGCCCTCCAAAGGCCCGACTTCCAAACAAGCCTTTGATTTCCATCAATAATATAACTTTGCCGATGGCAAAGTCGCGCGGCACCATAAAGCGTTTTCCGCGGAAGTGGAAACCGGTTCTTCATGCCCGCTTCTTCAAAACCGCCAAGAAAACCACGAAGAAAACCGCCAACAAAGCCGTCAAGAAAGCCGTTCAAGGCTCGGCAAGATCAGTGCATCAGGATCGATCGCCTGCGGGAAGTATCCCACGGAACCCGCGGCTGCGAGAGGGCGTCAATGGCGCCAGCTTCGGGCCGCTCGTCACCGGCACGACGCGCGGGCCGTGGCCGTGCCTTCCGCCAGCACTCACAAATGCGACAAATCAACTCGCGGAGCGCTCGGGGCGGCTCTCCGCAATTGACGCAGGCACGTGCCGGTTGCAATCTCCATGGGGAACCCTGGGGGACGGTGGATGGCGAACGCTGCCCAGCAATGGGGGAGGCGAGCTCTCGATTTTGTGGATGCGGTCGAGCGGCTCGGCGCGCCTGACGTCATTCAGATGTTTGAAGCCGAAATCAAGGCTTGCGGTTTTCACGCCTACATCATGGCCGGTCTGCCCTCGCCCGGCACATCGCTTTCCGACCTGACCGTGGCCCACGGCTGGCCGCCGGAATGGTTTGAGATGTATACGCGCGAGAATTACAGCGCGATCGATCCTGTGCCCCACCATGGCGCCTCGACCGTCCAGCCGTTCGAGTGGTCCGAGGCGCGTTATGACAAGGAAAGCAATCCCGCCGCCCATCTTGTGATGACCCGCGCCACCGAGTTTCGGTTGATGCAGGGTTATTGCATTCCCCTCCACTACGACGGCGGCGGGGCGGTGATCAGTATGGCTACCGAACAACTGAATATTGATCCCGTCGCAAAGGGCGCGCTGCAGCTCATCGGGGTCTACGCGCATAACCGCATTCGATCGCTTGGCCAGCCGCAACTGAAAAAGCGCGACGTGCTGTCGGCCCGCGAACGGGAGGTTCTGCGATGGGTGGCGGACGGAAAGACCTCATGGGAGGTCTCGGTCATTCTCAAGATCTCCGAGCGTACCGTGAAATTCCACCTGATCCAGGCATCGCGCAAACTGAACGCCGTCAATCGAACATCGGCGGTCGCCAAAGCCCTGGCCCGAGGTCTTATCAAGCTTTGACCTGTCCTTTCGGACAGTAGGCGGATCAACGGCAAAAAAACACTCTCCCGACGGGGCACCTGCGCCGCTTGGGAGGGTAAGATGGAAGTCCACGTCATCCGTCGCGACAATCGCCATCTGTATACTCATATTCTTGAAGACTACTTTCGCCTTCGTCATCAGATATACGTGGTCGAACGCAAATGGATGGATCTCGACCGGCCTGACAAGCGGGAAATAGACCGGTTCGACACGGACGACACGGTTTACCTCTTGGGGCTGGAAGGACGCAACATCGTGGCCGGCATGCGGCTGGTGCCCACGATCGCGCCGACGCTTCTCAGCGAATTGTTTCCGCAACTCGCCTTGAACGGCCCGGTGCGGCGTCACGACGTCTACGAATTGTCGCGGATTTTTGTCGTGCCCAACAGGCGGGGCGAGCATGCGGGGCCGCGAGCCGAGGCCGTGATCCAGGCCGCTGCCATGGAATATGGCCTCTCAATCGGCCTTTCCGCCTTCACGATTGTGCTCGAGAGCTGGTGGCTGCCCCGACTGCTCGACCAGGGCTGGCAGGCGCGACCGCTTGGCCTTCCGGTCGACATCAATTCGATGTCGACGGTCGCCGTCATCGTCGAGATCAACGACCGGGCGTGGACGGAAATCTGTTCCCGTCGTTCGGTGCCGGGCTCGATACTGGTTTGGCAGGGTCTTGCCGCCGTCGAGCGGCGCGTCGTCGGTGACCTGGTCCCGGCGATCTAGTCGCCTCGCGGAATGGCTGCGGCCATGCGCAATCACTTCGAGCGGATGCAATTCCTTCGGCAGCGTCGCACGGCCATTTCAAGCGCTCGAATGCGCTATTAGCGTGAATTAGAGGAGATTTCCATGTTACGGGAAAATAGAACCAGAGCATTGGTCGAAAAAATTGACGACGCCATCGAGCAGGCGGAGACGCTTGGATTGGCTTTTGTTGCCGGCATCCTGATGATGGCGCGCCTGGAGGCGGTTCAAACCGAAATCGTGACCCTCGCAGGGCATGGCAGCGATGAGTAACGCTGACAGCTGAGATTCGTGGATCCCAACCGGATCGCTCGCGGGTGCGCCGCCACCGGAGAGTGAAGGCTCTTTCGGAACGCGTTCATTTCTGCTCCTTCCCAAGGGGAACTCCGCGCTCCGGCCCTCTCAACCAGACCCCGAAGGCTATCACCACGGCGCCGGCCAGGGCGAACCAGGTGATGGCGTATTGCAGGTGATCGTCCTTCAGATGCACCTCGAGCGTCCCCGGCTTGGGAACGCCGCTGGCCGGCACCGGCTGCTCCAGATCGATGTAGAACGGCGCGGCCTCGCCCCAGCCAAGGACCCGCGCCATGGCAAGATGATCGCGGGTAAACCACAATCGCTTGGCGAGATTTTCCGCCGGCGTCAGCATGCCCGCCGTTTCCGGAAAGCGGATGTAGCCGGTCAGCGTGACCGGCTCGCCGGTGACGAGCCGCGTCACCGCGCGATCCTGCTGGGCCCGATCCTGCATCGTGTTCTGCACAAAGCCGACGTTGATCACGACGGTTTCGCCGGTCGGCAGCCGCGCCGGCATGAAGGCCCAGGTGCCGGGACCGGAAACGTCCTCGCGCACGGCTGAGCCGGAACTATAGACCATCGCATCCGGACCCGATGCATAGGTCGCCTTGAAACTGACGCGGCGAAATTCGTCGCTGGCCGGTGCGAGCGCACTCCACTGCGCAGGCGGCGGCAGCGATCCAGGCACTGCGGCGAGCCGTTCGGTCAGGGCCGCCACCAAGGCGTGCTTCTCGACCCGGCGCTGCAGCTGCCAGATCCCGAGGCCAACGAACACCGCCACCATCGCCAGCGTGAAAACGCCAAAACCAACGCCGCCGCGGCGCCGTCCCGCCGTCGCGGTCATTTCCGCTCGCGATCGATCAGCCGGCCGGGCGCGGCCTTGTGGTGGAACTGGAGCGCAATCAGAAGCGCCTTCATCGCGCGCAGCGGCAACAGCGTGGTCGCCAGAATCAGCGGCAGCCAGAGCACCGCATGCAGCCAAAACGGCGGCTGGTACTTGACCTCCACGATCAGCGCGGCGCCGACGACGATGGCGCCGGCGAGCATGATGATGAAGATCGCGGGCCCGTCACCGGTATCGATAAAGGCGTAATCAAGCCCGCAGGATTCGCATCTCGGCCGCAGGGTGAGGAAGCCCGCGTAGAGCTTTCCCTTGCCGCAGCGCGGACATTTGCAGGCCAGTCCGCGCAGCGCGCTCTGGGTCACCGTCGGTAAGGTCTGGTCCTGCATGCGACGTCTTCCGCGTATCGGCGAAACAAAAAGGGCGGCCTCGTGGCCGCCCCCCTTGTAGCACAGTCGAGCGCAAACTACTCGGCGCCCACCAGGCGGCCGCCGCCGGTGCCCCAGACATAGATGCAGATGAACAGGAACAGCCAGACCACGTCGACGAAGTGCCAATACCAGGCCGCGAATTCGAAGCCGAGGTGCTGGGTCGGCGAGAATTGCCCGGCATAGGCGCGCGCCAGGCACACGATCAGGAAGATGGTGCCGACCAGCACATGGAAGCCGTGGAAGCCGGTCGCCATGAAGAAGGTCGCGCCGTAGATATTGCCGGAGAAGTGGAACAGGGCATGACTGTATTCATAAGCCTGCACGCAGGTGAAGCACGCCCCCAGCAGGATGGTCAGGATCAGGCCGTATTTCAGGCCCTGCCGATCGTTCTCCAGGAGCGCATGGTGCGCCCAGGTCACGGTGGTGCCCGAGGTCAGCAGCAACAGCGTGTTCAACAGCGGCAGGTGCCAGGGATCAAAGGCCTCGATGCCCTTGGGTGGCCAGGTGCCCGGCACGCTGCAGGCGCCCATTTGCGCCCCCTGTCCGCAACCGAAGATGGCGTCGCGGGCGGCATGAACCGCATCAGCCGGAAACAGCGCCGAATTGAAGAAAGCCCAGAACCAGGCGACGAAGAACATCACTTCGGAGGCGATGAACAGGATCATGCCGTAGCGGTGGCTGATCTGCACCACGCGGGTGTGATCGCCCTTGAACTGGGCCTCACGGATCACATCCGCCCACCAGCTCGCCATGGTGTAGAGCACGCCGATGGTGCCGACGCCGAAAATGATCGGCGCCACCGCGAAAAGATGATGCATCCAGGTGATCGCACCGACCGCCATGATGAAGGCCGAAATGGAGCCGACGATCGGCCACGGGCTCGGATCGACGAGGTGGTAATCGTGGTGCTTGACTTGCGCCGTAGCCATTTGCGGTCTCTCCGTTAGCAGTGCCTATTCGGCACTTATTCGTCTCAAAAATCAAATACCCAGATCGCGGTGATCAAGGTTTCCCTTCAGAGGTTTCCCTTGGGTTTGTCCGGCTCGCCCGCCGCCACCGGCTTCGGGGCCGGGTCGCGCACGGGATAGAAGGTATAGGAAAGGGTAATGGTGTTCAGCCCGTCATTATCGCTGTCATCGACAATGGACGGATCGACATAGAACACCACGGGCATTTCGCGCTTTTCACCGGGCGCCATGGTCTGTTCGGTGAAGCAGAAACAGTTGATCTTCTGGAAATACGCCCCGACCGTCAGCGGCGCCACATTGTAGGCGGCCTGTCCCGTCGTGGTCCGCGCCGACTGGTTGGTCACCGTGTAGAACACAGTGGTCACTTCACCGATCTTGATCTCGATTTCGGTCTTTTCCGGTTCGAATTTCCACGGCAAGCCGCCCGCGACGTTGGAATCGAAGCGCACCGCGATCTTGCGCGAAAGCGGCGCCGAGGTCGGTGCCGATTTGGCAACCTGGGTGGTGCCGTTGAAGCCGGTGGTGCGGCAGAACCAGTTGTAAAATGGCACCGCCGCATAGGCCGCGCCGACCATCAGCACGGCGACCAGGCCGGCCATCGAACCAACCACCACATCACGACTTAGGCCGCGGCGCGTAGCTCCCTTGGGGCTGGAGGTCGGCTGTGGCGGTATCGTCGGCTCTTTTTCCATATCCATCACAACGGCCGCACTAGGACGGCCGGCCCCTTGACCATGGTGACCGCGAAAAACAGGATGACAAGAACGCCAAGCGCCAGCGCGATGGCGATGGAGCGTTGACGGCGGCTTTTCTTCTGTGCCTCGGTGAGGACAATTCCATTTGGCTCCTGCTTGTCGGCCATTGCCCTGCCATGCACCCCCTACCAGACCGAAGGCACGATGGCGCGGGCGACAACCTCGACCAGCAAGGTCGCAAACAGCGCAAACAGATAAAGGATGGAGAACGCGAACAGTTTTCGCGTCGCGCGCAACGCTTCGCTGCCCTGGCGACGGCGGTAGACGTTGACCGCGAATGCCAGCATGCCGCCGCCGAGGACGAGCGAGGTCACGCCATAGACCGCATCGAAATAGCCGAGCGGCCACCATGGCGCGACGGCGACCGCGACCAGCACGATCGTATAGAGCAGGATCTGCAGCCGTGTCGCGTCGGGACCGACAACGACGGGCAGCATCGGCACGCCAGCGCGGGCATAGTCGTCGCTGCGGAACAACGCCAGCGCCCAGAAATGCGGCGGGGTCCAGAAGAAGATGATCAGGAACAACAAGAGCGGTTCGACCGACAGCGAACCGGTCGCGGCCGCCCACGCCACCACCGGCGGCAAGGCGCCGGCAGCACCGCCGATCACGATGTTCTGCGCCGTCCAGCGCTTCAACGCCATCGTGTAGATCACGACGTAGAAGAAGATCGTAAACGCCAGCAGCGCGCCGGCGATCCAGTTGACGAGGATACCGAGCGTCATCACCGAGAAGAAGGCCAGCGTCATCCCAAAGGCCAGCGCTTCCGCACGTGTGACCCGGCCGCGCGGGATCGGCCGGTTGGCGGTGCGCGACATCAAGGCATCGATGTCGCTCTCGTACCACATGTTCAGCGCGCCCGACGCGCCGGCGCCAACCGCGATGCAGAGTATGGAGGTGAACGCCAGCACCGGATGGACGTGGCCCGGCGCGATCATCAGCCCCACCAGCGCGGTAAAGATCACCAGCGACATCACCCGCGGCTTCAGCAGTGCGACGTAATCGGCAACGTCGGCCTCCGAAATCCGGGGCGACAGCTCGATGGCGTTATGATCGACAACCGACAAGACAGGACTCGCTTCTCTAGAGGCGCGGCGCCGTCGAGGCGCCGCGCAGTCGTATTACTGCACGCGCGGCAGCACTTCGAACTGGTGGAACGGCGGCGGCGACGACAGCGTCCACTCCAGCGTGGTCGCTCCGGCCCCCCACGGATTGTCGGCAGCCTGTTGCTTGCGCACGAACGCGTCGATCACACCGTAGATGAAGATCAGCACGCCGAATCCCGAAATATAGGAGCCGATCGAGGAGACCAGGTTCCAGCCGGCAAACGCGTCGGGATAGTCGACGTAGCGGCGCGGCATGCCGGAGAGCCCGAGGAAGTGCTGCGGGAAGAACACCAGGTTGACGCCGATGAAGGTGACCCAGAAGTGCAGCTTGCCGATGGTCTCGTTATACATGTAGCCCGACATTTTCGGGAACCAGTAGTACCAGCCGGCGAAGATCGCAAACACCGCCCCTAACGACAGCACATAGTGGAAGTGCGCGACGACGTAGTAGGTGTCCTGCAGCACGCGGTCGACGCCGGCATTCGCGAGCACCACGCCGGTGACGCCGCCCACCGTGAACAGGAAGATGAAGCCGATCGCCCACAGCATCGGGGTCTTGAACTCGATCGAACCGCCCCACATGGTGGCGATCCACGAGAATATCTTCACTCCGGTCGGCACCGCGATCACCATGGTGGCGGCCACGAAATAGGCCTGCGCAGCG
>JBKQRS010000418.1:0-10618 GCA_052143915.1 Bradyrhizobium sp. | reverse complement strand
GCCGAAGCGATCCGCGAGGTGGTGCGGCGGCTGGCGATGGCGCGGCCCGATATCGCCTTCACGCTGGCCGGCGAGGAACGCGCGCCCGTCACCTGGGCCGCAGTGCTGCCCGGCGCCGCGGGCCGGCTGACCCGGCTCGGCGATATTCTGGGCGCCGATTTTCGAGCATGCGCGATCGAAGTGCGCGCCGAACGCGACAGCGTGGTGGTTGAAGGATTTGCCGCGGCGCCCTCGTTGACGCGCGCGAACGCGCTTGGGCAATATCTGTTCGTCAATGGCCGGCCGGTGCGCGACAAGCTGATCCTGGGCGCGGTGCGCGCGGCCTATTCCGACTATCTGCCACGCGACCGCCATCCGGTGGTGGCGCTGTTCGTCACGCTCGAGCCGCAGGAGGTCGACGCCAATGTGCATCCCGCCAAGACCGAGGTCCGGTTCCGCAATGCCGGCCTCGTCCGCGCCCTGATCGTGCATGCGCTGAAAGAGGGGCTTGCCCGCGAGGGCAAACGCACCGCGGCCAATAGCGATGGTGCCGCGATCGCCTCGTTCCGCCCGTCGTTTGCCCCGCGCCCGACGAATTGGGACTGGCGGCGCTCGCCGGCTCATCCGGTTGGGCCGCTGCCACCCTTTGAAAGCGCCGCGGCACAGGCCTTTGCCGAACCCGGTCAGGCCGCGTTCGACGTGGGTCACCCTACCGCGGATGTGCGCTTCGAGGGGCAGCCTGCGGCCGAACTGCTCGACCGCCCGCTCGGCGCGGCGCGGACGCAGATTCACGAGACCTACATCGTGTCGCAGACCCGCGACGGCCTCATCGTCGTGGACCAGCACGCCGCGCATGAGCGCATCGTCTATGAAAGGCTGAAGGCGTCGCTGGCGAAGAACGGCGTGCAGCGGCAGATTCTGCTGATCCCGGAGATCGTCGAACTGGACGAGGCAACCGTCGAGCGGCTGCTCGCGCGCACCGAGGAGCTTGCATCCTTCGGGCTCGCAATCGAATCCTTCGGGCCCGGCGCAGTCGCCGTGCGCGAGACGCCGTCGCTGCTCGGCAAGACCAACGCCGGCGCGCTGCTGCGCGATCTCGCCGAACACATGGCGGAATGGGACGAGGCGTTGCCGCTGGAGCGCCGGCTGATGCATGTCGCGGCCACCATGGCCTGCCATGGTTCGGTGCGCGCCGGCCGCCGCCTCAAGCCGGAGGAAATGAACGCGCTGTTGCGCGAGATGGAAGACACGCCGAACTCAGGCCAGTGCAACCACGGCCGGCCGACCTATGTCGAATTGAAGCTCGCCGATATCGAGAAGCTGTTCGGACGAAGGTAGAGGTGTGGTCGTAGAGTCCGGGCAAGACACTACTCTGAACTCCCCTCCTCCCGCGCGCATCGCGCGCGGTGGGGAGGGGTTGGGGGTGGGGGGTCTATCCGCAGGAACCGGAGCTTCAGCAATCGCGGCGCCACCCCCCACCCCTGACCCCTCCCCGCCGCGTCGCGAGAGGAGGGGCGAGCTTCGGCAATAGCTTTGCTCACCCTACGGATCGCCTGCCTTCAAAAACACAAACTCGGTATCGTCATACGCCCGCCGTTCCAGTTCGTCGAAACCTTCGGGCGCCTTGAACGCCGCGGCCTTGGCTTCTTCGACCACCAACAGCGCGCTCCGAGCGAGCCAGCCGCCATCGCGCAACGAGACAAGCGCCTTGTCCGCCAGTCCCATGGCGTAGGGCGGATCGAGGAACACCAGCGAGAACGGCTCCATCGGATGCGCCGCGCCGAGGTTGGTGGCGTCGCGGCGATAGACCTTGGTCACGCCGCCCAGGCCCAGCGCCTCGGCATTGTTGCGCATCAGCGCGCGGGCCTCGGCGCCGTTGTCGACGAACAGCGCGAATTTGGCGCCGCGCGAGATCGCCTCGATGCCAAGCGCGCCGGTGCCCGCGAACAGGTCGAGCACGCGCGCGTCCGCAATCGGATCGTCGTAGGCGTGGATCAGAATGTTGAACAGCGACTCGCGCAAACGATCCGCGGTCGGGCGGATGTCGCGCGAGGAAGGCGACGCGAGGTTGCGGCCCTTCAATCGTCCACCGACGACGCGCATGCCGCCCCTACTCGTCCCGCGGCTTGAGGTCGCGCTTGCCGTGATAGCCACGCTGTGGGCGCCGCGGCGGACCGTAGCCGTTGGCCTCGGCCTCGTTGCGGGCGCGCGCCTCCTCGCTGCCGGTGCGCTGCACCAGTACGCGGCGGCCCTTGCGGTCGGCGATCAGGCCGCTCTTGCCGGCCGGCTTGAACGGCTTCTTGCCGCGCGATTCCTCAGCCGCTTCATCCCCGGATTTTGTCTCCGCCTCGCCGGGCATCGGCCGGTTGAAATCCGCACCCGCCAGCGCAGCGATCTTTTCGCCGAGTTGCTCGCGCAGCACCCGCGTCTTGACCTCCTCGACCGCACCTTCGGGGAGTTCGGCCAATTGAAACGGACCGTAGGAGATCCGGATCAGCCGGTTCACCTCGAGGCCGAGATGCGCCATGACATTGCGCACCTCGCGATTCTTGCCTTCGCGGATCGCAAACACCAGCCAGACATTGGCGCCCTGGTCGCGCTCCAGCACAGCATCGATCGGACCATATTTGACGCCGTCGACCTCGACGCCCCTTTTCAGCTCGTCGAGTTGCGCCTGGGTCACCTCGCCATGGGCGCGGACGCGATAGCGCCGCAGCCAGCCGGTTTCCGGCAGTTCGAGCGCACGGGCGAGCCCGCCATCATTGGTCAGGAGCAGCAGGCCCTCGGTGTTGAAATCGAGCCGGCCGATCGAGATCAGCCGCGGCAGGCCTTCCGGCAGGTTGTCGAACACCGTCGGCCGGCCTTCGGGATCGGCATGGGTGGTCATCAAGCCGCGCGGCTTGTGGAACAGAAACAGCCGGGTGCGCTCGCGCGGCGGCAACGGCTTGCCGTCGACGGTGATGACGTCGTTGGCGGTGACATCGAGCGCCGGCGAATTGATGACGCGGCCGTTGACCGTGACGCGCCCCTGCACGATCCATTCCTCGGCGTCACGGCGCGAGGCTAACCCTGCCCGCGACACCACCTTGGCGATGCGCTCGCCGGATTTCTTGACGCGCGGCGGACGCGCCGGACGCCGCTCCTCAGGCGCCCGCTCGCGATAGGCGCCGCGGCCGCCGAAGGCGGGACGTTTGGCGAAGATCTTGCTGTCGTCCTCGTTGTCGCGGCGCGGCCGATCGAAGTCCCGACCGCGCGGCTCGCTGCGCGGATGCTCCTGCCAGTCGGTGCGGCCCTCGGCGCGCTCACGGGGACGGTCGAACTTCGGACGATCGAATTTCGGACGCTCGCGAAATGGACGGTCGCCAGATGGACGATCCTCGCGCGGGCGCGAAAAACGCGGACGTTCATCGCCGCCGCGGTCCTCTCGCGGCTTGTCATAACGAGGCTTGTCGAAGCGCGGCTTGTCGAAATTTCGCGCGCCGTCACGAGAGGGGCGCGAATTGCGGCCGACATGATCGGGCGACGAAGCATCGCGCTTCTGCCACGGCTTTGATTCACCCCGCGCGGGGCGATCGCCGAAATCCTTGCGCGGGCCTCGATCGCCAGGTTCGCTCTTGCGATACCCAGGATCGCTGTTGCGATCCCGTGGCGCGCCGCGCGAAAACTTCTTGTCGCCGCCGAACTTTCGCTCTGGACGATCACCGAAGGGTCGCTTCTCCCGGGGACGATCGCCATCGCGCGGCGGCCTCGCACTGTACGGGCGGTCTGCTCGCGGACGGTCACCGTCGTTGCGAAAACCTTCGCCGCGCGGTGTGTAGGGTCGTTTCTCGCCGCCCTCCCGCGGCGCATAAGGCTTCTTGTCGCCGAATTTCCTGTCCTGGAAGCGCGCTGCCGGACGAGCATCGCCGCGATCATAGTTCGGACGATCGCCGCGCGGCGTGAACGGGCGCTTGTCGCCGCCACGGTCTTCGCGCGGCCTGAATGAACGCTTTTCAGCGCCACCGTCCCGCGACGGTCGATCGGCAAACGGACGATCCCCGCGGGGACGCGGCGCGTCGCCATAGTCGCGGCGCGGCGGCCGATCTTCGCGATTCGCATAGGGTTTGCCCGCACCCGAATAGGGCTTCTTGGCATGGGGCTTGGCGTCGTCGCGTTTGCCGGCATAGGGGCGTCGCTCGCCTTCTGCCTTGCCGGCAAAGCCGCGCTTGGCGAACTTCTTCTCGGGACCCCGCGCTGCGCCGGAGCGGCCCTTGCCACCGGGCGGACGGTCACGCCGGCCGCGGGAATCGTTGTTTTTGTCGTTGTCGCGGGGCATGAAAGGTCTCGTTTCGGGTGCAGGTGCAAATGACAGTGATGCGCGCGCTCAAAAATCGAGGCGCATTCTCACGCAAAACCGGTATCCACTTTTGCTGAAGGCCCATCTCATAGCAGGTTAATTCCGATGATACGAGGCATGACCGCCCCTTCCTTCATGGATTTGGCGCTGAAAACCGCCGAAAATGCCGGAAAATCGGGTGAAGTCCCGATCGGATGCGTGATTGTCAGGGATTACGAGGTCATCGCGACCGCCAGCAACCGGACGTTGACCGACCGCGATCCGACCGCGCACGCCGAAATAGTGGCGATCCGGCAGGCCGCTGACGCCATCGGAACCGAGCGGCTGATCGATTGCGACCTCTATGTCACCCTGGAACCTTGCACGATGTGCGCGGGCGCGATCTCGCTGGCCAGGATCCGGCGGCTCTATTACGGCGCGGCCGACCCCAAGGGCGGCGCGGTGGATTCGGGCGTCAGATTCTTTGCTTCGCCGACCTGCCATCACGTGCCGGAGGTCTATTCGGCGGTCGGCGAGCGCAAGGCCGCGACGCTGCTGAAGGAGTTCTTCAGGGAGCGGCGGTGATTGGCCAGCTGCGGCCTTCGCAATGACGGCGGTGTCTCCGCGTCGGCGCTGAGCTCCCTCTCCCACCCAACTCGGGTTTACCCGAGTTGGGCATATCAAATTGTCGAAGTCGGATATATCCGACTTCGAGTGGGAGAGGGTTGGGGTGAGGGGTGTTCGCGAGTCCGGAGTTCGTGGCTACCCCCCCTCTCCAGCTCTCCCCCGCAAGGGGGGAGAGGGCGCACCGAGCGTGCGGCCACAGATTCGAATCTCAAACAACCAGGTCAAGCCGTCATTGCGAGCCACCGGGTCGCGCAAATGCGCGCCCGATGACAGGCTCAGCGAAGCAATCCATGAGGCCACAGGAAGCAAGCGTGGATTGCTTCGTCGCTTCTCTCCTCGCAATGACGTAAAGCCACGCCTTCGCATTCTCGCCGCGCGTTCGCGCGAGTTTTGCAGGAGAAACTGCCGCCCTCTCGATCAGAGGGCGCAGGGAATGCCGGGCGCCTGGCGCGCCCGCAGCCTCGTGTGCAGTGTAGAAAGCACACGAGTGTAGTCACCACGGTCACGCCGGAACGCCCGGCATTCCCCGCGCAATGGTTTTACGGCTTATATCGTACTCTCCCCGGTGATCGGGCTTTCTTGTCACCGTCGCCCCCAAGAAGCTTGCTTCTCAAGAGCTTGACGCCGGCGTCGAGGCGTCAGGACCATACGACTTCGCCGTCCGCGAACGCCTTCCGAAAAAGCCTTCTCGGCGGGCTTGGTACCCGTCCCGCCGAAGCTTTAGCGAAGGCGATCAGCGTCGCTCGTCTTGCGCCGCCGCCGCGTCCACCGCATCCCATCCCAACGTCCGTGACGATCGCGATACGCCCCTCGTTTCGGGACGGGATGGCGGGGATATAAAAGTGATTTGGGTACGTGGCGAAGCGAAATGTTTTTCATGATGGATCTGGACAGACAAACCGCGAGCCCCATTGATTTGCCCGTCAGGCTGATCGCCGGATTGAACCCGCTCTAACCGAAGCGATGTTCGTATCTGGTGAGCGCAAGCTCCGCCGTATCGATCTCGGGCTTGCGGCCCGACAGCAGATCGGCGAGCACGCGCGCCGAACCGCAGGCCATGGTCCAGCCGAGCGTGCCGTGACCGGTGTTGAGATGAAGGTTGGCGTAGCGGGTTGCGCCGATCACCGGCGGGCCGTCGGGTGTCATCGGCCGCAACCCGCTCCAGAATGTGGCCTCGGTCAAATGGCCGCCACGCGGAAACATGTCCGTCAGCGAATGTTCGAGCGTCGCCCGTCGCGCCGAGTAAAGCCTGTCGGAATAGCCCGAAACCTCGGCGGTGCCGCCGACGCGGATGCGCTCGCCGAGCCGCGTGATCGCTACCTTGTAGCTCTCGTCCATCACCGTCGAAACCGGGGCTGCATCGGGATCGGCGATCGGCACGGTGATCGAGTAACCCTTCACCGGATAGACCGGGATCGAAATGCCGAGCGGCCGGAGTAGCCGCGGCGACCAGCTGCCGAGCGCGACCACATAGGCGTCAGCCCGCAACATGCCCGCGCTTGTTGCGACACCTGATATGCCTTTGGGGTCGGCTTCGAGCCGCTCGATCGTGGTTTTGAGGCGGAACCGGACGCCGAGTTTGGCGGCAAGCGCGGCGAGCGCTTGCGTAAACATGTGGCAATCGCCGGTCTCGTCCTGCGGCAATCGAAGACCGCCGACGAATTTCTCTCTCACGGCGGCAAGCGCCGGTTCGGCACCGATACAGCCGTCGCGATCGAGCACCTCATAGGGCACGCCGTATTGTTTCAACACCGCGATATCGCCGGCGGTGCCATCGAGCTGGGCCTGATGGCGGAACAATTGCAGCGTGCCGCGGCTGCGCTCGTCATAATGGATGGAGGTCGTCTCGCGTAGCGCGCGCAGGCAGTCGCGGCTGTATTCGGCCAGCGGAATCATGCGGCTCTTGTTGACCGCGTAGCGCGCCGAGGTGCAGTTGCGCAGCATCTTGATAAGCCACGACCACATCGCGGGATCGAGCTTCGGCCGCAGCACCAGCGGGCCATGCTTCATCAACAGCCATTTGACCGCCTTGATCGGTACGCCGGGACCGGCCCAGGGCGAAGCATAGCCGGGCGAAACTTCGCCGGCGTTGGCGAAGCTGGTCTCGAGCGCCGGCTCGGCCTGGCGGTCGACGACGGTAACCTCGTGCCCGCTACTTGCGAGATAATACGCCGTCGTGACGCCGATGACGCCGCCGCCGAGAACCAGTACCTTCACGATCATCCGCTCCCGCCGCCACCGCCATCCGTCGCTTGCGGAAATCCTGGCAAGCGACCAGGCTCAGGCAAAGTTCAGGCCACCCGCTTGATGGCGTCGCCGAGTATCGCCACAATGTCGTCGATGTGGCTGCGCTCGACGATCAGCGGCGGCGACATCGCGAGGCTGTCGCCGGAATTACGCAGCACCAGGCCGCGGTTGAAGCAGTCCACCATGACGTCGTAGCCGCGGATGCCGGCCGCACCCGGCCGCGGCGACAGCTCGATGCCGGCGACGAGGCCGATGGCGCGGATATCGATCACGTTCGGCAAGCCGCGCAGCGAATGCATCGCGTCCTGCCAATAGTCGGTGAGCGCGGCACCGCGCGTGAGCAAATTCTCCTTCTGGTAGATTTCCAGTGTCGCGATCCCGGCCGCGCAGGCCACCGGGTGGGCGGAATAGGTATAGCCGTGAAACAGTTCGATCTGGCTGGCCGGCCCGGTCATCAGCGCATCGTGAATCTTGCGGCTCGCGAACACCGCGCCCATCGGTACAGTGCCGTTGGTGATGCCTTTGGCGGAGGTGATGAGATCGGGCGTCACGCCGAAATAGTCGGTGGCAAACGGCGCGCCAAGACGGCCGAAGCCGGTAATCACCTCGTCAAAGATCAACAGGATGCCGTGCTTGTCGCAGAGCGCCCGCAGGCGCTGCAGATAGCCTTGCGGCGGGACCAATACGCCGGTTGAGCCCGCGACCGGCTCGACGATGACGGCTGCAATCGTTTCAGCGCCGTGCAGCGCGACCAGACCTTCGAGGTCATCGGCGAGTTCGGCGCCGTGCGCGGGCTGCCCCCGGCTGAAGGCGTTGCGGGCAAGATCGTGGGTGTGGCGCAGATGATCGACGCCGGGAAGATGGGTGGCGAACGCCCTGCGGTTGTTCACCATGCCGCCGACCGACATGCCGCCGAAACCGACCCCATGATAGCCGCGCTCGCGGCCAATCAGGCGCGTGCGCGTCGGCTGGCCGGCAGCGCGATGGTAGGCCAGCGCGATCTTGAGCGCCGTGTCGACCGACTCGGAACCGGAATTGGTGAAGAAGACGCGGTCCAATCCGCCCGGCGCGACGGCCGCCAGCTTCTCGGCGAAATCGAACGCAATCGGATGGCCGATCTGGAAGGATGGCGCATAATCCAGCTGCATCAGCTGCCGCGAAACCGCATCCGCAATCTCGCGCCGGCCGTGACCTGCATTGATGCACCACAGTCCGGCCGATCCATCGATCACCTTGCGGCCATCGACCGTCGTGTAGTGCATGCCTTCGGCGGCGGCGATCAGCCGCGGCTCGGCCTTGAATTGCCGGTTCGCCGTGAACGGCATCCAGAACGCATCAAGGCTTCGCGTGTTCGGGATCTGATGAATGGTCACGGGCGAACTCCCTGTTGCTGCTCGCAGCATCGACACCATGTTGACGAATGTGCAGCAAGTCCTTTTCTCTTGTCATCTAACGCATTGATTTTGCTAACCTCGAATGATAGTAATTATTCGATCCGCAACACACTCAACAGCGCCATCCTGGAGCGACGATGAGCATCGATGTCGGCGAACGGCTGCGCTTCGTCCGCAGCCGCAACAAATTGTCCCAGCGTGAGCTCGCCAAACGTTCCGGGGTGACCAATTCCACGATCTCGCTGATCGAATCCAACCAGATGAACCCTTCGGTCGGCGCGCTGAAGCGCGTTCTCGACGGCATCCCGATGGGGATGGCGGAATTCTTCGCGCTCGAACCCGACCGGCCGCGCAAGGCGTTTTACCGTTCCGACGAGTTGAGCGAGATCGGCAAAGGGCTGATCTCGTTTCGCCAGGTCGGCGACAACCTGTTCGGCCGCGCCCTCCAGATCCTGAAGGAGCGCTACGAACCGGGCGGCGACACCGGCCGCGTTCCCTTGGTTCACGATGGCGAGGAAGGCGGCATCATTCTCAGCGGCCGCCTGGAGGTGACCGTGGACAGCGAACGCCGCATCCTCGGACCCGGCGACGCCTACTATTTCGAGAGTCGGCGGCCGCATCGCTTCCGCTGCGTCGGCACCAAACCGTGCGAGCTGATCAGCGCCTGCACGCCGCCGACATTCTGACGGCGGCGCTGCGCGGCAAGGCGATGCCCGTCTATGCGCTTTTCTTCTGCCGCGTGCTCGCCAGCAGCACAAGTATGAAGGAGGCAGCCGTCATCAGCGTGCTGATCGCCGCAATGGTCGGATCGATCTCGTCACGCAACGAGATGAACATGCGCTTGGTCAGCGGCTGGTACGCGCCGCCGGAAATGAACAGCCCGACGACTGTTTCGTCGAGCGCCGAGATGAACGCGAAAATGGCCCCTGTCACGACGCTGGCCCTGATCTGCGGCAGCGTAACGACAAAGAAACTGCGGAACCTGTTCATTCCGAGGCTGCGCGCCACCATCTCCTGGGTTCTATCGAAGCTCTGCAGGCCCGCCACAACCGAGGTGATGACATAGGGCAGGCCCAGCATGACGTTGGCCAGCACGAGCCCGGAGATGGTCGCGATCAAGCCGACCCTGGCAAAGACGAAGAATATGCCGACAGCGATGATGATGATCGGCACGACCAGCGGCAGCATCAAGGTCAGATGGACCAGACGCATGACGCGGAGAGACGAATGGGTGATGGCATAGGCCGCGGCAACGCCTAGCGGCGTTGCAATCAGCACCGTCAGCCCGGCAACGGTCAGCGTCACGCGTGTCGCCTGCATCCAGGCGGGGTTGCCGACATATTCCTGGTACCAGCGCAGCGACAACGAAGGTGGCGGGAAAGTCAGGAAGCGCGCGCTCGAAAACGACATCGGCACGATGATCAGCACCGGCAGGATCAGGTAGAGAGCCACCAGGGTGCAAAACACAGCAAAGGCAATGCGACCGAGCGAGAGCGGCTTCATTTTTGCCCCAGTATGCGATCGAGGGGAATGAAACGGCTGACCGCGAGAAAGATCGCGAACACGCCGGCCAGCAGTACCACGCCGACGGCGCTGGCCGCGCCCCATTGATCGTAGAGCTCGACGTTTCGGCTCACCAGCTGCGAGACCATGACGGTGCGGCCCCCGCCAAGCAGTTCCGGCGTGATGTAGAAACCCAGACACAGCACAAACACCAACGTTGCGCCGGCGACCACGCCGGGCAGAGATAGCGGAAGAAAGACCCTCCGGAACGTGTGGAACGGGCTGCCGCCGAGACTGGCCCCCGCCTGGATCAGGTCGCCCGGGATCTTCTGCATGGTTGCGTACAATGGCAGGACCATGAAGGGCAGCAGAATATGCACGGTGGCGATGACCGTGCCCAAGGTGTTGTGGACCAGCGCCAGCGGCTCATCGACCAGCCCCAGGTACTGCAGCAACTGATTGACGACACCGGTCCTCTGCAGCAGTGCCAGCCAGGCATAGGCTCGCACCAGCACGCTGGTCCAGAACGGCAGGACGACAAGCGAGAGGATCA
>JBKQRS010000417.1:0-24421 GCA_052143915.1 Bradyrhizobium sp. | reverse complement strand
GCGCGCTCTCGTTCAACACGGTCCGTTACGTCTCGCGCCATTGCGACCGAGCCAAGCACTTCGCCTTCGGCCCCGCCTTTGACGATCGCGAAGGTCATCTCGACGTATAGCTTGCGTCCGCTCTTGTGCAGCGCGCGGGTTAGCGTGGGACGGCCCTGGAGCTTCATTGTGCCCTTTGTGATCGCTGCTTCGAAGCCGCGCCAATGTGAGGCCCGCAAATGTTCGGGAATAATCAGATCGAGACTTTGGCCGAGCGCGTCCTCCGCGGAGAAGCCGAACAAAGCGGCAGAAGCGCGGTTCCAGCGGACGATCGCGCCAGAACGGTTTGCATAGATGACGGCATCTGCGACCTGATCAAGGATTCGATCAGCCAATTGGGACCGCTCTTCCATGGAAACGCCTTTCGGATAAGAAGCCATCGGTTCGATTGCGCTGCCCGGCAGGACGGATCGTCGACCAACGGATAGACGCCACCTCTTCGAACCACATGCTGGACAGCGCGCACGACTTTACCCCGCGTGAACAGGCGCGTGCACAGCTAAAGGATGATCCCCAGCTCATTCCGGGAAACCATCTACATTCAATGAGTTAGGGATTTCTGGCTGGGGCGGGAGGATTCGAACCTCCGTATGGTGGAATCAAAATCCGCTGCCAATGCATTGGCGCCCAAGAGTTCTTAGGCTCGGCACTGTGTGCCGGTCGTGTTCAGCGCTCCACCTTGGCGAGCGACTGCGGCTAAAATTGCCACTAAGCCATTGAAACAGTTGGTGGGCGCACAAGCGCTCGAACCTGCGACCCGCTGATTAAGAGTAGTCTGCAAGCTGATTTGGTTCAACGCGCATTCCGACATGTTCACGTTTCGAGCTGCACTGAGATCACTTTGGAATTTTCCTTTGTCGGAATAGCGGGATTTCGATTTGAAAATGACAACGTCGATCTCACCGAAACCAAAGCGCTCAACGCTCACTCATGCCGATATCGGCCGGCGACGCCGCCAGGCGTTGTGACTGCTCAAAGGGCTGCTCGGTGAAGAGGCGCGTCCGGCTGGCGCCAGCCGGTGGCGCGGGCCGGCGACGGTCGCCATCAATGCCGCTTACCCTGCGCGCAAATTGTGGTAAAAGCGACTCCACTTCAAGGATAGGTTAATGCGCCTCCTCGCCTCGACCGATATCGCCCTTCGCGTCCTGATGCTGCTCGGGCGCCAGGAATCGGGTCAGAACGTCAATGTCGAACAAATAGCCAACCAGCTCGGTGGTCTGTCCCGAAACCATCTCCACAAGATCGTTCAGGATCTGGCGGCGCTCGGCATTTTGCGCACAGTGCGGGGGGGCGGCGGCGGCGTATCGCTTGCAAAGCCGCTTTCTGATGTACAGCTGGGCGCATTGGTGCGCGCCCTGGAGACGGATCAGGCGATCGTCGAATGCTTCCGTGAGGACGGAGGCGGATGCGTCCTAGATTCGGGTTGCCGTTTGCGCGCCATGCTGCGCAAGGCCCGGGAATGCTTTTACGAGAGCCTGGATCAACACACCCTCGCCGACTGCGCGGCCGGTCGGTGGTTTGCCTCGATTGACAAGTTGGCGCCCAAAGCCTCGAAGCGCAGCGCCAACGCCTGACCGCATCGCGGTTGGGTTTGAACTGAACATGAGACCCATGATGGAACGTCCAACCATTGTTCTAGGCGTCGAAGTGATGGATCAGGACCATCTCAGAATCGAAAGGATGTTCGAGGCTGCATCGTGTGCGCCGGACATGGATCTGCCAGCCCTGTACCGGGACGTTGTGAAAGAGCTGGCTGCGCATTTTGCGCGCGAAGAGGATTTTCTGAGGGAAAAGGATTTTCCCGGGCTGTACTGTCACCTTGCGCAGCACAATGTTCTCCTCGCGGAAATGGCCCACGGCGAGGGTCCGAAATCTGCTGGCGGAGACTTGCGACGGCGCATGCAGTTCATCCTGCCACAATTGGTGTTGTCGCACGTAACGACGATGGATCGAATGGCGGCGGCTTTTCTTAAGGGAGAGCTAGGGCAGGCCGATTTCGACGTGTTGCGACTGCCGTTGTCGGATTAGTCGAATGATCGACTGGCTGACCGTTGCGCGCGCTGTTCATGTCGTGGCGATCGTCCACTGGATCGGCGGGCTTCTGTTCGTCACGCTCGTCGTCCTGCCGAGTTTGCTTGAAACTGAGGCGCCGCGACGCCTCACGTTATTCAATGCGCTGGAACGCCGTTTTGCGACGCAGGCGCGTGCGTCGACGCTTCTCGTCGGCTTATCGGGTTTCTACATGCTGTATTCCTACGAGCTTTGGGGACGGGTCGCTGACCCACGCTACTGGTGGCTTGACGCGATGATCGGCCTATGGGCGCTTTTCACCGCCATGCTCTTCGTCGCCGAACCCCTGTTCTTGCACGCGTGGTTTGATGCGCGCGCCCGGCGCGATCCCGATCGCGCTTTTCGTGTGCTGTTGCGCGGGCATCAGGCCTTGAGTTTGGTCGCCGTCGTAACCGTCCTCGGCGCCGTCGGCGGCGCACATGGATTGTTCTGATCACAAATACGAAGCACGAATGCGACGAAGAAAATGGGTCCAGCTACAAAGAATATTGCGGTTCTGCGACTGCGGCCGGCGCTGGTTATGACGCGAAGCGCGGGAAGAGGATGTTGTTCTCCGCATGGATGTGCTCCATGACGTCATCCGTCAGCTTGCGCGCGCCGGCATAGAGAGCCCGCCATGTCGTGCAGGCTTCTTCGGGCGGCGTAAAATCGTTGGTCAGCGCTTCGAGCTTGCGCAGGTTTTCGCCGTGGTCGTCGTGCTCGGACAACATGACCGCGATCGGATGGCAGATCATCGGATGCCCGCCGGCGCGCATCATCGGGAACAGCATTTGCTCTTCCTTCTGCATGTGCGATTCAAGCTCGTCGCCGATGTGCTGCAATAGATCCGCAAGGCCGGCCGGCACGGAGGCAGCGTCGGAATGCACGGCCTCCACGCGCCGCGCTAGCCTGACCAGCTCGGGGAATTCGCGCCGATGCGCCTCGTGGAAGCGGGTGAGGATCATGTCGATCAGACCGTCCGTATCGTCTGGGACGTCGCTGGGCGCCCCCGCCGCTTCGAGGGCCTGGAGCTGAACGGTAAGGGCGTCAGGCTTCTTTTGCTTGGCGGCCATCGCTTCGGCGAGCGTTACCTTGCCACCGCAGCAGAAGTCGAGCTTCTCCGAGCGGAACAGGGCGGTCGCGCCGGGCAGCGTGGATGCGATGTCGGCGAGCGTACGGCTGGCGAAATCGGTCTGGGCAGACGCGCTCATGATCTTGCCTCCTGTGTGGGAAAGTCCTCTGTGAAATGGTATTTCAAATACCACTTAATGGACATGTAAAACTTGGGAATGTCAATGCCACTTTAAGGCCGCACCGGAGTGTCTTGCCGGCAATGGCGAGGCACTTGGCCGGCGTCAGCCTTGCGGCGAATGTCCGGTCTGCATGCGGCGCAGCAATAATCATTCAGCTTCGAGCATTGCGCGGCCATGCGACATTCGCGCCGGTTAATCCGGGAGCGGACAAACCGCGCCGCCAGCACCGATCATTTCCCGGCTGCCTCGCGCTCGCGCAGCCTAAAGCGCTGAATCTTACCGGTGGCAGTCTTCGGCAGATCGTCGAGGAACTCAATCGTCCGCGGGTATTTATGGGCGGCCAGACGGCCTTTCACGAATGTCTTGAGATCATCGCCGCTCGCATTCAATCCGGGTTTCAGCACAACAAAAGCCTTGGTCTTGGTAAGACCGTTTTTGTCGGGCACGCCGATGACTGCGGCTTCCAGGACGGACGGATGCTGAATGAGCGTAGACTCGATCTCGAACGGCGACACATAGACGCCGCTGACCTTGAGCATGTCGTCGCTGCGGCCCGCATAGGCGAAGGATCCGTCGTCGGCATTGCGCACATATTTGTCGCCGCTCTTGGTCCAGGCGCCCTGGAAGGTCTCGCGCGACTTATCTCGATAGCCCCAATACATCAGCGCCGAGCTGGGCCCTTGTATATAGAGATCGCCTGGCTCGCCGTCGGGCACCGGCTGGCCGTCTTCGCCGCGCAGTTCGACGCGATAACCTGGAACTGGCCAGCCTGTGGTACCGTAGCGCACTTTCCCCGGACGGTTCGACAGGAAGATGTGAAGCATCTCGGTGGAGCCGATTCCGTCGATGATTTCGCGGCCGAAATGTGCGGTGAAGCGCTCTCCCAATTCGGCGGGCAGCGCTTCGCCCGCCGACGAGCACAGACGCAGAGATACCTCATTGCTCGCCGGGAGATCGGGAGAAGCGAGCATTCCGGCATAGCCGGTCGGGGCACCGAAGAAAATCGTCGGGCGCGCACCATCCGCTTCACCGCGCCAGCGCCTGAATGTCGCCTCGGGTGTCGGTCGCTCGGCCATCAGAATCGTGGTCGCGCCCACGCTCAGAGGGAAGGTCAGCGCGTTGCCGAGGCCATAGGCGAAAAAGAGCTTGGCCGCGGAAAAGCAAACGTCGTGCTCGGTAATCCCCAGTATCGGCGTGCCATACAATTCTGCAGTCCAGTATGGGTTGGCATGGCTGTGCAGCGTGGCCTTGGGGCGGCCGGTGGAACCCGAGGAATAAAGCCAGAAGCCAGGGTCGTCGGGACGCGTCTGGGCGGGCGCCAACAATGGCGCGTGGTGGCCGAGCAGCGAATCCAGCACTGCCTCACCCTGCGCAAGCGCGGAGTTGGGACGTGAAACGATCACGGCCTTCACTTCGTGTCCGCCCTGAGCCCCGGCCCTCGTCATGGCTTCGCGCAAGGTCGGCAGCAGCGCCCCCGACACCATCACCGCCTGCGAACGGCTGTTCTGCAGCATGTAGGCGTAATCATCGACGGTCAGCAGTGTGTTGACTGCTACCGGCACGATGCCAGCGTACATCGCGCCGAGGAACCCCACTGGCCAGTCATTGCAGTCGTGCATCAGCAGCAGCACGCGCTCCTCGCGACGCACCCCGGAAGCCAGCAACGCGGCGGCCGCGCGTCGGATTTGCTCGGTCAACTCGCCGAAGCTCAGACGGCCGCGGTCGTCGACATAGGCCGTCTTGGATGAACGCCGGGAGTTGCGCCTGATGAGGTGTTCCGCGAAGTTGAAATGCTCACCAAGTGCCTGGACTTCGGGTTGGGTTGTCACGTTTGCATCCTCGGTGCTCTGGGGCTTCCGGCCTCAAGCGGCCGTAGGTCTCGCGAGTGTGCACGGTATATTAAAATTATAGATCAATACCTTGTTATAAAATTGATGCAGGTCAATGCAATACAACAATACATTGACTTATTATTCCTATTTTGCTCCAAGCCGTGCGTGCGGGGGCCGAGGACGAAAATTGTCGTCGTTTCGGGCGCAGCCGGTGAAATTGGCGGTCTGGGACGCCGCTGGGTCGCGGCTAGGGGTAACGCGACAGGCTCAAGAATTCCGCCGAATCGACCCCGACGTGGTGACGCGACATCCAACTAATAGGAGAAGACCATGACGGCTTATGAGGACATCATCTACGAGGAGCGTCCGAAAGGCGTCGCGCGCATCACGATCAATCGGCCGGCGAGTTACAACGCCTTTCGCGGCAAGACGGTCGAGGAGCTCATCCACGCATTTCAGCGCGCCGGCTGGGACAAGTCGATCGGCGTTATCGTTCTGACCGGCGCCGGCGACAAGGCGTTTTGCACCGGTGGCGACCAAGGCGCGCACAACGGACAATATGACGGCCGGGGTACCATCGGGCTGCCCATCGATGAGTTCCAGAGCGTCATTCGTGATATGCCCAAGCCGGTTATTGCCCGGGTCAACGGCTTTGCGATCGGCGGCGGCAACGTGCTTGCGGCGATTTGCGATCTGACGCTCGCTTCGGATCGTGCGCAATTCGGTCAGGTGGGACCAAAGGTCGGTTCCGTCGATCCCGGGTTCGGAACCGCCTATCTGGCGCGAGTGGTCGGCGAGAAGAAGGCTCGGGAGATGTGGTATCTGTGCCGGCGCTACACGGCAGCGCAGGCGGTGGAGATGGGGCTCGCCAATATCGCGGTCCCTCACGACGAGCTCGACGCCGAGGTCGATCGCTGGTGTGAGGAACTGCTTGAACGCAGTCCGACGGCACTCGCCCTCGCCAAGCGCTCTTTCAATGCGGATACGGAATCGATCCGCGGCATCTCCAGCATGGGCATGCACGCGCTCAGTCTCTACTACAACACAGAGGAGTCGAAAGAAGGCGGTCAGGCGTATCGCGAGAAGCGCAAGCCCGATTTCCGGAAGTTTGATCGCTGATTCAATTCAGCACGACCTAACGTGCGAACCCAATGCGCCATCGAGAGTTACAAGATGTTGAAACAGGCAGAGCGCACCACACCAGGCATCCAGGCGTTTTCGTAAGACTGCGTATCCTCAGACCTTCGTGAGCGCGGTCTTGAGACGATCGAGCAGCCGATAGAGCATGACCTGGTCATCCTGGCCGAAGGTAGCCAGGGCCGCCGCGTAAAAGGCCTCAATCGGCGCCAGCATGCGGACCCACGTCGACTTGCCCTCGGCCGTCAGGCGAATGCGCCTGCTGCGCCCATCGTCCTTGTCCTTAACGCGCCTGATCCAGCGGCGCCCCTCCAACCGATCGAGCACGGCCGTCAGATTCTGGCGGCTGACTTCGAGAAATTCGATCAGCTCCTTGACCGTCATTCCGCTGTCGCGGACCAATGGCCGCGCAAGGGCGCCCAACACGGCCCATTGCTGCGTCGTGGTTCCAAATTTGCCGACATAGCGCGTGCCCTGCTTATGCATCAGGTTCGACGCCTGATAGAGACGGAAGAAAACCCGGTTGGCGACGTCGAATTCGACATCAGTCTTCGCGGATACCACAGCCAACGCCATTGCCTTGATTGTCGGAGAATCATTTCATCATAGCAAGGCACTTACAGATTTCATCTCGGCAATGCATCATTGCATTGACATATTTTTTTTGGTTACCGTTTTGACGCAATTTTTCAGCTAATGCAGTCTGGGCATCCAGGTAAAAATACCATAAAATTCAATATCTTGCGCCCATCGCGATCGCCAGGCCCGCCCGCGCGACCGTCCGCTGCCTTTGCTTCAGATCAATGAAATCCTGCCATTCCGGCTTCTAATAAATGGATAAGAGCAAAGCGGGAGACAGGGATGAAGACGCCGGTCAAGTCGGAGGAAGAAATTCCATTCGGCGATATCGAAATACGGACGGCTCTGGCCGAGGATATTCCCTGGATCGTAAGTCTCGACGAAAAGACCACCGGCCAGGCAAAGCTGCAATATTGGCAGGAATTGTTCGCCCATTTTCAACAATCGCGCGGGGTTGGCAGAGCGTTTCTAGTGGCCGAACAGCAGGGTCGGGTGGTAGGCTTTATCACCGGCGAAGTGAGGGCTTTCGAATTCGGATCGGAACCTTGTGGCTGGGTTTTTGCCTTGAACGTCGATCCGGAGATTCGCGTTCACAACGTCGGAACCCGGCTTTTCGAGACGTTGTGCGAGACCTTCGGGCGGGCCGGGGTGGAGAAGGTACGGACAATGCTGAATCGCGACAATCACCTCGTCCTGTCTTTCTTTCGAAGTCTGGGGATGATGGCGGGACCGTTTATTCAGTTAGAGAAAGACCTCGATTAAGCCTTTAAGGTCGCACTGGGTCCATTACGGCGCTTTGGTCCGGCGCAACCAAAAGAACGAAGGCGATGAAATTACAAAAGGCGACGCTTTGCGGACTTTATGCGGTGCTGGAGCTCGCGGGCCACTCCGACCAACAAATTTCGGCCGCTGAAATCGCCGCGAAATACGATATTTCACTCAATCACCTGGCCAAGGTTCTGCGAAGTCTGGTACGAGCCAGGCTCGTGGAATCGGTGCGCGGCGCCGGCGGGGGCTACCGCTTCTCCGGGAACCCAAAGCGGGTGACGCTGCTCGACGTGATCGAACTGTTCGAGCCGGTCGGCCGTGACGCCGAAGACTCTCCGCCCGTTGACCAGGACGAGGGCCGCGCCCTGCACAAGGTGCTTCGGGAGGTCGACGACACCGCGATCGCGACGCTGAGTTCCATATCGATCACCACGCTGCTCAGGATCGTCGAGAAGCAGAAACGCGGCGCGAAAGGCGAGAGCAAAGTTTCGGCCCGTTCCGCCGCAGAGGGCGCCTGAATACGCCCGGCCTAGACCTGGAATTCGGCAAGAAGCCGCGTCGCGATGACGAGTTTCTGCACCTCGCTTGCGCCTTCATAGATCCGCAGCGCCCGGATCTCGCGATAGAGCTTCTCGGCAATGTGGCCGTGGGTGACCCCTAGCCCACCGAAAATCTGCACGGCAGAATCGATCACCTTCTGCGCCTCCTCGGTGGCGAAAAGCTTCGCCATGCTGGATTCCCGACTGATGCGGGTGCCCTTGACGTCCTTGGTCCAGGCAGCGCGGTAGATCAACAATGCAGCCGCATCGATAGCGAGCGCCATGTCGGCGAGCTTGGCGCGGGTGAGCTGAAAATCGGACAAGGGTTGACCGAACAATTTGCGCGTGCTCGCATGTTTGAGCGCCTCATCCAGCGCCCGACGCGCGAAGCCGAGTGCGGCGGCCCCTACGGTCGAACGGAATACGTCGAGCGTGGCCATGGCGATCCGGAAGCCGTCGCCCGGCGATCCCAGCAAATTGGCGGCCGGCACTTTCACCCCGTCGAAGGCAAGTGTGCCGATCGGGTGCGGCGCGATGAGATCGATGACCTTTGCAACCGAGAACCCCGGCGTATCGGCTTCGACCACGAACGCCGAAAGACCCTTGGCGCCGGGGGCATCGCCGGTGCGGGCAAAGACAACATAGAGACCGGCGATGCCGGCGTTCGAAATCCAGGTCTTCGCCCCGTCGAGCCGCCATTGATTGCCGTCCGGCTGCGCCCGCATGGCGAGCGCCGAAACGTCGGACCCTGCCTCCTTTTCCGACAGCGCAAAGGCTGAAATCGTTGTTCCCCGCGCGACCGACGGTAGCCAGCGCTCTTTTTGCTCCTCGGTGCCGAACAGGCTGATGGGACCGGTGCCCAAACCCTGCATGGCGAAGGAAAAATCGGCCAACCCTGCGTGGCGCGCCAGAACCTCGCGGCAGATGCACAGGCTGCGCGCATCCAACGGCCCACGCAGCGAACGGTCGCAGCCGACCGCGGTAGAGAGCAACCCCGCCTTGCCCATCTCAGCGACCATGAGGCGAACGATTGCGGCGGCCGCGGCGCTGGTTTCGCCGTCGCCGCTCGACCTCGATATGTTCGCAACCGCCCAGGCCTCGACGCGATCATGTAACTCCTGGTGCCGCAGCGAGAAGAACGGCCAAGATAGGAAGCTCCGGTCCGCCATCAATCCCCCTCGAAGACGGGCTTCTGCTTGGCAACGAAGGCGCGATACGCCCGGCCGTAGTCTTTGGTTTGCATGCAGATCGCCTGCGCTTGCGCCTCGGCCTCGATGGCGGAATCGACGTCGAGTGCCCATTCCTGATGTAAGCAGGATTTCGTCATGGCGTGCCCGAACGTCGGGCCGTCGGCAAGTTCCTTCGCCAATGCCCGCGCCGCGGCAAGAACCTCATCCGGCGCTACAACGCGATTGAAGAAACCCCATTTGTCGGCCTCCTCGCTGGTCATCACGCGTCCGGTGTAGAGCAGCTCCGACGCCCGACCTTGCCCGATGATGCGCGGCAGGATTGCGCAGGCGCCCATGTCGGCGCCGGCGAGCCCGACGCGGACAAACAGGAATGCCGTCTTCGCCCGCGGTGTGCCGAACCGGATATCGGACGCCATGGCAACGATCGCGCCGGCGCCGGCGCAGATGCCGTCGACGGCGGCTACGATGGGCTGCGGACAATGCCGCATCGCCTTGACCAGATCGCCCGTCATGCGGGTGAAGGCGAGAAGGCCCTGCATGTCGCCGGCTTCCTGCATTTTTACCAGGGGACCGATAATCTCATGCACATCGCCGCCAGAGCAGAAGTTTCCGCCTGCGCCGGTGACGACCACTGTCTTCACGTCGCCCGCATAGGACAGGCTTCGAAACAGATCCCTGAGCTCGGCGTAGCTCTCGAAGGTCAGGGGGTTCTTGCGTTCCGGCCGGTTCAGGGTGATGGTCGCAACCTTCCCGGAAACCTCCCATTGAAAGTGTGTCGCTTTGTACTCGGCGGCTTTGAACGTCTGCACGTGCATCTCCTTGTCTTGCGGCGGCCCAATCAAGCCATCGTTAATCCACCGGACACGCTAAGCGTCTGACCGGTGATGTAGTTCGACAAATCGCTGGCGAAGAACAGGATGGCGTTCGCGACATCTGTAGGCTGGCCGAACCGCCGCATCGGTATGGCGCGCTTGAACGCCTCCAGGTGGCTCTCGGGTAAAACCATCAACATGGGAGTTTCGGTGGGCCCGGGACACACGCAATTCACATTGATCGAATAGCGCGCCATCTCGCGGGCCAGCCCCTTGCTGAAGGCTATCAGGCCGCCCTTCGCGCCGGAATAGACGGTTTCGCCCGAACTGCCGACGCGCCCCGCGTCGCTTGCGATGTTGACGATCTTGCCCGACCGCCGATCGATCATCGGCCCGAGCAGCGCACGCGTGAGCTTGATCGGTCCGAGCATGTTGATGTCGACGACCTGCTCCCAAAATCCCCGGTCATTGTCGACGAAGGGTTGTCCTTTGCCAAAACCAGCGCCGTTCACCAACACATGCACCTCGCCCCGACCCAGCACGAGTTTCGCAAAAGCGGCAATGGACTCATCGGATGCAACATCAATCTGCACGAAGCTGGCCGTCAGACCGCAGCCGCGAAGGCGTTCGGCCACCTCCTCGCCCCTGTCGGCGGAAAGATCGGCAATGATGACGTGCGCGCCAGCGTGGGCAAGGATCTCGGCGGTCGCACGACCGATACCGGATGCGGCACCGGTGACCACAGCAGTTTTTCCTTCGAGCCTCATGTCTGAACCCTCATTTGTCGAGAAATGCCTTGACCCTGTTGCGGGTATCAGCGGCGTTGAACAGTTTGTGGGTCTCCAGAAGTTCGATCAGCATGCCTGAACCGATCGGAGCATCGGCCGCGCTGAAGCAGTGCTTGCACGCGGTCAGCGCCGCCGGCGATAAGGCTGCGATCCGATCGGCGACGCCAATGGCGAAAGCGGTCAATTGATCCTCCGGCACAGCCCATTGCACCAGCCCGAGATCGCGGGCCTGAGCGCCGGTAACGACCTCGGCCATCAGGATGAGTCGGCGCGCGACGCCGGGACCCGCGAGGCGCGACAGCCGCTGCGTGCCGCCCGCGCCCGGCAGCAGACCCAGGCGAGCCTCCGGCAGGCCGAGCGGAACGCTCTCGGCCGCAACACGCAAATCACAGGCGAGCGCCAGTTCAAACCCGCCGCCATGCGCGGCGCCGCCGATCTCGGCAATGACGACCTGCGGCAGAGCTTCGATGCGATCAAAAAGGCGCTGCATGCGCCGGACCGTCTCGATCATCCGTTCCGGGCCGTCTTCGGTCGAGAAGCAGTCGTGGATCAGCTTCAGATCGGCGCCCGCTGAAAAAATTCTCTGCGACGAACGGATCAGCAGCACCGAGATGTTCTGTTGCCGTCCCAGACCGTCAAGGATTGCCCCGAAACCGTCGATCCATTCGCGATTGACAGCGTTGACCGGCGCACGCTCCATCGTGAGTTCAAGAATTGCGCCCCTGGTTTCAGTCTTGAACATTCAGGAATGTCCCATCTCGCGCAGCAGGAAGCGCTGCAATTTGCCGCTTGGAGTTCTGGGCAAATTGTCGACGAACACGATCCACCGCGGATACTTCCATGGGCCGATCGTCCGCTTCACATGGACCTTGAGTTGTTCGTAAAGCGCCTGATCAGAATCATTCGCGGCGCAGTCATCAAGCACCACAAATGCTTTGGGCTTGATTAGGCCGTCGGAGTCCTCGGCGGGCACGACGGCAGCCTCGATGACCAGCGGATGGCTGGTCAATGCTTCCTCGACTTCGAACGGCGATACCCAAATCCCGCTGACCTTGAACATATCGTCGGTACGGCCGCAGTATGTATAAACCCCGTCCGGACGCCGAAAGTATTTGTCGCCGGTTCGGGTCCACTCGCCGACGAAGGTACGACGTGATTTCGCACGTTGGTTCCAGTAGCCGGCTGCCGCCGATTCGCCGTTTACCAGAAGCTCGCCAATCTCATTATCGCTGACGTCGCGCCCTTCCTCGTCCACCAGTCGGAGCTTGTAGCCATGCACGGGCGTGCCCGATGTGCCGTACTCCACGGCCTTGGGCAGATTGGTCAGAAAGAGATGCCCCATCTCGGTCGAGCCGACACCGTTCACGATATCGAGCCCAAACCGCTCCTTCCAGGCGGCTCCGATATGCGCCGGCAACGGCTCGCCGGCCGAAAAACACAACCGCAGTCGGTCCGACAGCCTTTCCAGCGCGCATTCCGGATCGGCAAGAATCGCCGCGTAGAGCGTCGGAACCGCGAAAAGCATTGTCGGCTGATAGCCCTGCAGCACCTCGAATACGGTCTGCGGGGTCGGTCGCTCCGGATAGAATACCGAAGTCGCCCCCACCCACATCGAGCAAAACATCGCGTTTCCGAGACCATAGGAAAAAAACAGCTTCGCGGCTGAGAAGACAACGTCGTCCTCGCGATAGCCGATGCGGCGCTTGCCGGCGCTCTCTGCTAGGAACCTGGGGCTCGAGTGCACATGCATGACCCCTTTGGGCATTCCCGTCGTGCCGGATGAATACAGCCAATAGGCGACATCGTCGGCGCAGGTCCGCGCCGGCGCGGAACCTTCATTCTCAGCGGCCAAGAGCGTGTCGAGGCGCGGTACCGTCGCGGGCCCGCCCCCGACGACCACGACCCTCTTGAGATCCGGCAAACCCACCGCCGCTTCTTCAATGAGGGGAAGCAGCGCGGTTGAAACAAATACTGCCTTGGAGCGCGAATCTTCGAGCAGGTAGCGATATTGGTCGACGGTTAGGCGGGTGTTGAGCAGAACCGGAACGACGCCGGCCCGTACGGCCCCCCAGAACAGAACCGGGAAATCAACCGTATCGAGCAACACCAGTGCAATCCGGTTTTCTCTTTCGATGCCGAGACGCGCCAGCATCGGGCCAATACGCGCCGCAGCGTCCTGCAGCTCCGCGTAGGTGAGATTGCGCGAGGGATCGATGAAAGCGGTCTTGTCGCCCCGGCCCTCGGCGACGTTCCGATCAACGAAATCGACAGTAGCGTTGTAATCACGAACCGTCATCGCCGGCCTCGCCGATCAATCCGGATTGTCCTGTCTAGCGACGAATCGAGAGCCGTTCCTTGACTTCGGTTAGGCTAAACTTCCAATGTTCGGGCGATTTAGTCGGGTGGCTTGACTTTTGTCATGGAACGCCGGCGGCAAAGGGAGGACATTTGCTTGTCGGAGGAGCGTTTCGATGCATGCACCTGCACCGCAGAAAACGATGCGTCTATTGAAACTGAAGCTCAACGGCCGGATACGTGAAGACGCCGTTTCAGAAGGACAGCTGCTGGTCGACTATTTGCGTGAGGTCGTGCAACTCACGGGCGTGAAGACCGGCTGTGACGGCGGCGAGTGCGGGGCGTGCACGGTATTGATCGACGACGAGCCGGTGCCGTCCTGTATCGTGCTTGCGGTTCGTTGCGAGGGCCGCCATGTTGAAACTATTGAAGGCCTGACCAGGCACGGCAAGCTCAGCCGGCTGCAACGCGCCTTTCACGAGCGGCTCGGCGCTCAGTGCGGCTTTTGCACACCGGGAATGATCATGGCAGCGGAGGGCCTGCTACGCCGCAATCCGTCGCCGACCGACGAGCAGATACGCTCCGCCCTGTCCGGAAATCTTTGCCGCTGCACTGGCTATGTGAAAATTCTCGAATCGGTCAAATCGGCAGCGGAAGCCAAGCCATGACGGCTGAACCAATCAAGCAAGGCGGCCTCGGCCGTCGCGGCGTTCCGCTGATTGACGGGGTCGAGAAGGTCACCGGCCGCGCACGCTACACCGCGGATCTGGATCATGCGGGCGCCCTGGTCGGACGCATTCTCCGTAGCCCGGTGAGCCACGGCGAAATCATCAGACTCGACGTGTCCCGGGCCCGCACGCTAGAAGGCGTCGAGGCAATCGTCACCGGCGACGACTGCGACTTGACCTACGGCGTCCTGCCGATCGCCATGAACGAATATCCGCTGGCCCGTGGTCGCGTGCGCTACCGTGGCGAGCCGATCGCGGCTGTGGCCGCCGTCGATGCCGAAACAGCCGAGCGCGCGATCGAACTGATCGAACTGGAGGTGAACGAGCTGCCTGCCTATTACACCTCCGAGGAAGCCCGCAAGCCCAGCGCGATGTTGCTGCACGACAACAAGGCCGGCAATCTGGAACGCGAAGTCCATCACGAGTTTGGTGACTGGCGAGGCGGCTTCGAAACCGCGGATATCGTCCGCGACATTAAGATCAATTGCGCGGAAGTCAACCACGCTCAAATCGAACCGCATGCCTGCCTTATGGATTACGATCCGATCAGCAACCGGCTCACGGTGCAGAGTGTCTCGCAAGTCGGCTATTATCTGCACCTGATGCTGGCGCGATGCCTTCACATGAAGGAAGCGCAGATCCGAGTCGTGAAGCCATTTGTGGGCGGTGGTTTCGGAGCCCGCGTCGAAGTCCTGAATTTTGAAATCATAACGGCTATGCTGGCGCGGGCAGCGGCCAGCAAAGTCTTGATGCGCCTGACGCGGGAGGAAACATTTCTTACTCACCGCGCGCGCCCACAGACAGACGTAACGCTTCGGATCGGCATGCGGCGCGACGGCCGGTTTACGGCCTGCGCCTGTGAAGTGGTGCAGCGCGGCGGCGCCTATGCCGGTTATGGTATCGTGACGATCCTTTATGCCGGTGCCCTCTTGCAGGGTCTTTATGACATTCCAGCGCTCAAATATGACGGCTATCGGGTCTATACCAATCTTCCGCCGTGCGGCGCCATGCGCGGACACGGGTCGGTCGATATGCGCCATACCTTTGAATGTCTCGTCGACCGCATGGCGCGCGAGCTCGGACTGGATCCGTTCGCGGTGCGCCGCGCCAATCTGTTGCAGGCACCGACCCGAACGCTGAACGATCTAATGGTCAACAGTTACGGGCTGGCCGAATGTCTCGACAAGGTCGAGCGGGCAAGCCAATGGCGCGAGCGCGCCGGTCAGATGCCACCGGGGAAAGGCCTCGGCTTGGCCTGCTCCCACTATGTCAGCGGCTCGGCGAAGCCGATCCATTTCACCGGTGAACCGCACGCCGTGGTGAACCTCAGACTGGATTTCGACGGCGGGATCACGGCGCTCACCGGCGCTGCCGATATCGGTCAGGGATCCTCGACGATGGTCGCGATCGCAGTAGCCGAAACGCTGGACGTCCCGCTTAGTCGCATCCGCGTCGTGGCCGGCGATTCGGCCATCACGCCGAAGGATAACGGCGCATACTCGTCGCGGATCACTTTCATGGTGGGCAACGCGGCGATCGACGCCGCAAAGCAGATGAAGGCCGTTCTGGTTGCCGCGGCGGCGCGCAAGCTCGAGGCGCGCCCAGAACAGGTAGAATGCAGAGGTGGTACGTTCCGCGTCGGCGCGGGCGATCAGTCGGCCCTGCCCTTCGCGGATGTCGTTGCCGCCGCGCTGGTCGACGAAGGCGCCATCACCGTGAAGGGTACGTTCAGCTGTCCACCAGAATCCCAGGGTGGCAAGCACCGTGGCGGCGCCGTCGGTTCCACCATGGGCTTCAGCTACGCCGCTCAAGTCGTCGAGGTGGACGTCGACGACGCGACCGGACTGGTGACGATCGACAAGGTATGGGTTGCGCTCGACTGCGGCTACGCGATCAATCCGCTCGCGGTCGTAGGGCAGATCGAGGGATCGGTATGGATGGGAATGGGCCAGGCGTTGTGCGAAGAGACCCGCTATCTCGAAGGCTTGCCAGCGCATGCGAGTTTCCTCGAATATCGCATGCCGACGATGGCGGAATCCCCCCCGATCGAAGTCCACGTCGTTGAAAGCCACGATCCGTTCGGGCCATTCGGGGCAAAGGAGGCCAGCGAGGGCGCGTTGGCCGGCTTCCCACCCGCCATGGTCAACGCGATTGCCAATGCCATCGGCATCGACTTCGACGAACTCCCGGTGACCCCAGATCGGGTTGTGGAAGGCCTCATCCAGCAGCGCCGGAAGGCAAAGCTCGCCCGCATTTCGAGGGCCGCATCGTGACCACAGCCCCGGCCGAAATGCGTCTTGCACAACCCACAACCGTGAAGGAGGCGATCGCGGCGCTGCTTTCGCATCCACAAAGCCGCCTGATCGCCGGCGGAACGGACCTGCTGGTGAACATGCGCCGCGGCATCAGCCGGCCCGATTTGCTGATCGATATTTCTCGTATCGGCGAACTTGCCGAGATCAATACCAGCGACGGCGGAATGACGATCGGCGCCGGCGTTACAATCGCGGCGATCGCCGCCAACGCCTCGATCGGGAAGCATTATCGCGCCCTGGCAAAGGCCGCCGGAGCAATCGCCGCGCCTGGTCACCGCAATCTGGGAACGCTCGGCGGCAATCTGTGCCTCGACACCCGCTGCATCTACTACAATCAGAGCGAATGGTGGCGGAGCGCGAATTCATACTGCCTCAAGAACCGCGGCGATACATGTCACGTTGCGCCGCAAGGAGAGCGCTGTCACGCCGCCTTCAGCGGCGATCTTGCGCCTGCTCTGCTTGTTCTCGGCGCTGAGGTCGACATCGTCGGCGCGGAGGGCGTTCGGCGAATTCCCCTGCACGCGCTCTATGTCGAGGACGGCAGGGCGCATCTTACTCTGGCGGACGGTGAACTCGTCGCCGCCATCCACCTCCCTGCCAATCCGTCCACATCGTCTTATGCGAAAGTGCGGGTGCGCGGTGCGGTCGACTATCCGTTGGCAGGGGTAGCGGTAGCGCTCACCCGCTCCGGTGCAAGCATCGGTTCACTCCGAATAGCGCTGACGGGCACCAATTCCCGTCCCTTCCTGCTGTCCGGCACCGACGATCTCGCGCTCCGGCCGCTCGATGATCGTCTCCTGCAGGAGATCGACCGGCTCGTGCAGAAGCAGGTCCAGCCGATGCGAACCACTCTTGCGTCCGCCAATTATCGTCGGATGGCGGCGGCTGCGCTGGCGCGGCGGCTGACCGCAAGCCTGTTCGCCGAAGCCGGAGCCTGAACGGCTTTCCGGTGCCAGCCGGTGAAAAGGCAATGATCGGTGCCCTGCGTGCAAACGGCGGCCTGAGACCTGTGGTTCACTTCATGGGCCCGGGGAGGACCGCCGTCGCCTCGAGTTCGATCTTTGCGGGGGTGTCGAGAAGATCGTTGACGAAAATCATGCTCATTGCGGGATAATGATTTCCCATCAGTGACTTCCAGATGCGCCCCAGTTCACTCCTGTTAGCGAGGTAGGCCGGCTTGTCGATGCAGTACGCCGTAATCCGGCAGATGTGAGTTACCTCGCCGCCAGCCTGCGCGAGAATGGCAATGATATTCTTGAGCGCCTGTTCGAATTGCGGAACCAGCAGTTCGCTGTGGAAATGCTGCTCCGCGTCCCATCCGACCTGACCCGCAATGAACACCATTTGCCCCGCGTCGACACTGATTCCGTTCGCGTAGCCGATCGGCGGTCGCCAGCCAGGTGGATGAAGACGCTGCGATGAAATCATACAAGCCCCGTCGAGGTTGGATTTGAACGCGCGCATGTCGTCACATCAGTTGCTGTCTCACCTGACGTCAGTCGTGGACCGTATCGCGCCGGGTACACACCGCGATGGTTGGCAGCGATCTGACGCAGCGCCGCTACATCCCTGACCTCGACATGCGACGCCTCGACGATGACGCCGATCGATCTCAACTTCGCGAACGCACGCGAGAGCGATTCGGGCTGAAGGCCGAGTTGCCCCGCGATCAAGCTCTTATCGTAGGGCAGTGCAAGCGCGCAATGCCCCTGCTCCGTAAGCGACAGCGACAACAAAAATTCCGCGAGCCGCTGAACTCCGCTCTGGGCCTTGAGCTGCTTGATGTGCTGGACCAGATAACTCATATGCTGGGAGATCGACGCGATCATCGGCGCCGCGATATCGGGATTGTCGCGAATACAGCGCATGACGTGATCCGCGGGGATCCGCGCAATGCGCGCTTCGCCCACTGCTTCCGCAGAAGCAAGATACCGGTTGCCGGTAAAGGCAACCGCCTCCCCAAAGCTGCCGCCCTTCGTCATCGTCTCGATCACTGTCTCGTCACCCGAAGACAGGCTGCAGTAAAGTTTCACCCAGCCGTGGATGACGATAAAGAACGCAGTCGCCGGCTCGTCCTGACGCGCAATCAGTTCGTGGGCCCTCAACGTGATGGCCTTCGCCGGCGCGACGATGTGCTCGACCGTTTCCGGCTTCAGCCCACGGAACACCGCGATGCGCGAAATGGTCTGAAGGTCGCCGGCCGTCAATCTCGATTGCATTGCCGGCTCTCCATTTCATTCGTGAAGCAGCGGGCGGATACGCAACAAGACCGATGGGGATCGCATCATTGGAGTCTGGCCTATGTTGATGTTGGTTTCCGCCAATCGATAGCTACCGACACCACACACAATCGGTGCGCCGGTACTACGACATATCTGGCAGGTGTCCCATCGTCGTCAGTTTCTGCGTATTCCTGATCGGCATACATGGCCAACTTGTCGCGCTGGCCGGAGTCGCAGTTTTCGCACCTGCTTCCGTCAGCAGGAATGATCACGAAACGATCGACGTACCATAGCGCGTCGGCGCCCGCCTCCATGACGCGACCGCGAACACCGCGGCAAACCTCCTGCGATTCGTGCGTCGTATCTTCGCCGCTGCAGTTCTGATCGATGCCTACACGGCTCGCTTCGTGCACGTCGATCCTGACGAGAACTTCATCCGGCCGCATGTTGTTGATATCGAATTCCAGGGAATCGGGATGGCTCGGTGAGCCGCCCGTCGTCCAGCCGACCGACTTAGCCATCATAGACCATCCTCCCGAAGGCTATTGCCTATTATCTCTTGGTCGAAACTGTTTCTGACGGGTACTCTGACTGCATTGATTCAAATCAACGGTTGGGGTTGCAACGCATCCAGCGCATGCCGTGCTGTAAAGACGATATCGGCATCCACCCTCGGACGGTTTGCGTCGAAATGCGCGAGAGGCTCAGCCGGCCGCAACGAAGCCAAGCTCCGGCGCGCAAGTTGCTGATAGATCTTTGTGGCCTCGATTTTCTTTGCGAGTTCGTCCGAGGAAAGCTCGCGCACGACCCGTGCGGGAGCGCCCGCGGCAAGATGACGGGCCGGCACTTCGGCGCCAGTCTTCACGAAGCTCATTGCCCCGATCATTGCCGCTTCGCCGATCCGCGCGTGATCCATCACCACAGCGTTCATGCCGACGAGAACATTGGGACCAAGCAGCGCGCTGTGAACGATCGCGCCATGTCCAATATGGCCATTGACACCGACAACACAATCGAAACCCGGCATGCTGTGCAGTGTGCAATTGTCCTGCACGTTCGATCCCCTTCGAACGATGATTCGTCCAAGATCGCCCCGAAGTGACGCGCAGGGGCCGATATAACAGCCTTCCTCGATGATCACGTCACCGATCAGCACCGCCTCTGGATGCACGAAGCTGAGCGGATGAACTACTGGCGTGACGCCATCGATCGAATAAACTTTCAGCCGGAACGATTGCATGACCTCGCTCCTGCGAGTTGCTCAGGAATGAAGCTGTTCATATTTGTTCTGCAACTCCTCGGGGGTCTCGGGCCAATCCGGATTTGCGACAATGCAGTTAGCCGGACAAACGAGTTTGCATTGCGGTTCCTCCTCGGCGCCGACACATTCGGTACAACGCAAGGGATCGATGGTGAATATCACTTCGCCGGCCGTGATCGCCTCGTTCGGACAAACCGGACGGCACGCATCACATGCAGTGCAGTCTTCATTGATCAAAAGGGCCATATCGATTTCTCCTTGGCTCTAGGCGGCGTTCGCCTGCTCGGCGAGACGCGCCAGCTTTTCGTGGCGGAATGCGCCCCACAGCGCGGCACCAAAGGCACCGGCAAAAATCGCATCCGGATGGCTCTCGATCGGTACCTTGACCTTCTCGCGAACCATTGATTCCTTCATGGCCTCGACCAGGCCGTCATCGAGCGCAAGGCCGCCGGTCATCTGGATGGTTCCGTCCAGTCCACCAATCGTTTTCAGGAGCTTGGCCAGCCGGTCCGCCATGGACTCGTGAATGCCCTTGAGAATATTTGATGCCGTGATGCCCCGCGACACCATATTGATGACGTCGGTCTCGGCCAGCACTGCACAGATCCCCGAGACCTTCTCCGGATTGTCCGCCTGTTTCGACAACGTGCCAATCTCGTCCTGCGCAATGCCGAGATAGCGCGCAATGTTTTCCAGGAACTGGCCGGATCCGGAAGCACATTGACTGGTCATCTTGTAGTTCAGCACCTTGCCGCGCTCATCGAGACGAATGGCGCGACCGTGCAGGGCGCCCATGTCGAGGGCGGCACGGCATTCGGGGCGCAGATAGATGGCGCCACGGGCGTGGGTGGTCATGGAGTAGAAGTGACCGGTATGAAAATGCAGCGCCTCCCCTTCACCTGTTGTCGCACAATACGCGACGTCGCCGCGCTTCAGGCCGGCCTCCGCCAAAACGTCGTCATAGATCTGTTCCGCCAGCTTCAGGGGATCGCGCTGGCGCAGGCGTTCGACCCGCTTGACAAGGCACTTTTCGGCACCGCCCTCAACATTGAAGAGTGCGACCTTGGTCGCGCCGGTTCCGACATCGATTCCTGCCGTGATAGTCATGAATAACTCCTGTTTCAGGAACCGACCGCGCGACGCGCGAATTCGGCGGCACCGAGCGCCCCGGTGTAGATGGAATCCGGATTGATGTTGATCGTCACATCACCGTAGTTTTCCTTGATAAGTTTACGCAGTTCGCGGACCGCCGCGTCGTTTTTGGCTACCCCGCCGGTGAAGGTGAATTCGTCCGTCACTCCGCCCGACCTCGAGATGATGGAGATCGCGCGCAAAATGATCGCGCGATGAAGGCCGGCGAGGATGTCCTCCCGCTTTTCACCAAGGGACAAGCGATCGCGCAACTCGGCGCCGGCAAACACGGTACATGTGGAATTGATGCGCGCTGGCCGGTTCGATTTCATCGCCAGCGGCCCAAGCTCGTGCAGACCCATATTCATTTCGTCGGCGATATAACCGAGGTAGCGTCCGCAACCCGCCGCACAGCGATCGTTCATCTGGAAGTTCTCGACGATGCCCGCGGTGTCAATCTGGATACCCTTGGTGTCCTGTCCTCCGATGTCGAGCACCGTGCGGGTTTTCGGATACATCATGTGCGCACCGAGCCCGTGGCACAAAATCTCCGAACGGATATGTTCCTTGGAGAAAGGCAACGTGACGCGGCCGTAGCCGGTGCCGACCAGATAAGTCTCCTCGAGTTCGATGCCGAGCGCATCCTCGATCGTGCCGGGAACGTTGTTCGACCCGTCGACCAGATGCGGATCAATCTCAAGTACGCGCGCCATGGCGCGGCGAAACTTGTCGCTCATGTCGCCGGCCGGCGGCCGGTTTTCGACGTCAATGATCGACTTGTCGTAGGCGTTCAGCAAAATATCATGCGGCACGTTGGCCTCGCGCGCGACGGCCTCGGCATGAACATGAAAGCGGGAGCCGGCGATATCGCGGAAAAAGTCCGACTTGCGCTTGGCTCCCGGCGCATAAAGTTCCGGAGCTTCGGCCTTCAGGCGCCGGAATACTTCGTTCAGCGCCTCGCCCATCTTTTCTGCCACCTTGGCGAATCGCTCAGTCTGCAACTGCCCGATGCAGGTCTCTTCCAGGTCGTTGAGCTGCTCCAGGAATTGAACGAGACGGAAGTTTCGCTCCAGCGCGCCCAGGAACTCCTGGACACGGTCCTGGTTGGCCTCACCGGTACTCAGAGCGCGGCGGAACAGGGTGAACCGCCCGTCGATGCGCGCCTCCTCGCTGGCGACACGCGCCGCGGTTCCATAGTTGGAACGCGAATTGGTAATGCCGCGTCCGACGACGTCCTGGTTTTCGTCAAGCAGAACGGCTTTCGTCGTGGTCGAGCCGAGATCAATGCCAACAAATGTGCGCATGATTTCTCCTAAGCGGCACCGCGCAAGCCGGCGCGTTTCTGTTCAATCATCTGGAAATAGCTTTCGAGGCGATTCTTGATATTGGCCGCGGAGAAATACCGGGGATCGACCAAGTCAGTCTCAATGAAGGCTGCCGGCTTGCCGGTGCGCTTTTCGACTTCCCGCATGATGAGCAACTGGCCGGCCGAGAAGCTGTTGCAGCTCTTGATCGAGTTGATCAGAAGTCCGTCCGCCTTGTATTCATTGACATAGTTCTCCAGCATGTCGACGCGCATCGGCAGGTTCCGATTGGTGTAGACATTGAGGCAGTATTCGGCGAGCGATTCGAGCGGATTGTCGGGGTTGTGACGGAATCCGAAATCATAGGTGCCGCCGACCTTGGTGTAGCTGGAAGCGACGACCACCGCCCCCTCATCATAGAACATCTTCCAGAACTGGCGGAAGTTGGTGTAGTTCGGCGGTCCCTCGACGACCAGACGATAACGTTCCTTGCCCATGTCGCCGTCCGGCGTGACGGGGCCCTTGCCGAGCGCGATGCGTTGCTCGACTTCCTCACGCAGGAACCGGTAGTAGTCGACTGCATCGTCGGTGCCGCGGAAGGCCCCGAAGATCGGCCCGATATAATAGATGCCGCCGAAATAGGCGTCGATCGGCGAAGGCTTGGTCTTAGCCGCTTGCAACACCCACACCAGATCGTCTTCGGCCTTGGCCGACTTGCGCAGGTATTCGCGCAACCGGTCGATGTCAAATTTGACGCCGGAGACCTTCTCGAGCTTCGGAATGACGTCCCGCTTCAGCTGCTTCACCATATACTGGACCATATCCCTGGTGATTTTTCCGTCCGCCATATAGGGCGTGTGAAACATGATCGTTTCGCACTTGTATTGCTGGCGTAGCAGTTCGAACCATTTCATGAACGTGAAGCAGCCGGTGTAGGACAGCAGCAGCACGTCTGGATCCGGCAGCTTGCGCCCGTTGGGACCAATATTACCCTTGGCCATCATGCCGATGTCAGATTTGACGTAGGTGCAAACGTCCTCGGAATGGCCGAGCTTTTCGGCTTCCATGACGAAGCCCCCACTGGTCTTGCGCAGGCCGTTCTGGATCGCATTGACCTCCGGCAAATTGTTGGCGAAATCGAAACACATCAGCAATTCGTTGAGATTTCCGGGAACGAACGTCGCCGCGACCTTCTCGCCCCGTTCCGGCGCATTGGCGAGCCGTTCATAGTGCCCGTTCATCATCTCCTTCTGCTTCGCCATGGAAGCGTCCTTGATAACTTCAGGCGGCCTAGCCCTGTGCGGCGTGGTGATAATGGTCATGCTCCACTCCAGAGTTTGATCGAGTCGGCGAAGGTTCCCGCCTGTTCGCGAATAGGCTGCATCTGGCCGGAATTCTCGGCATATTTGAACGCGATTTGGGGGACGCCGTGCTTCTTCAGCACGCTTTGCAACATCGGCCGTTCGAGCAGCGCGGGATCGCAGAAGCTCGGCATTGCAAAGATGACGCCTTCGGCGCGGTGCTCGCGCACGCTGTCGACGAGATACATGCCCTTGTTGGGCCCGTCCGGCTCGTATTTCGCCGATGTCGACATTGAATCGTGCAGGTAAGAGCGTGCAAGATTCGCGATCGGATCTCCGTCGGTTGAGACTTCGGATTTTTCCCAGCGAGTGACCAGAATGAAATCATCATCGACGATGTAGCAGCCGGATAGCTCGATCGATTTGATCAGGTTGAGTGGCGGCTGCTCGCAGAACACGCCAGAGAGAACCACCCGACAATTGTCCTTCATTGGTCTCTGCTGCTCGCGCACCGACGCGAGATAGTCGCGCACCAGCTGGTTGTGATCTTCCACCGGCAGGACCAGGCCCGCGCGCAGCACAAGATAGAGTTCCGAGGAAGGAACGTTCCAGGGTTGCTTCGCCCGCAGTGCATAGGCCTCGCGCACCAGGCGGCGATTCTCGTTGAACAGCACAATGGAGGCGCGGATGGCTTCATCGGTGACCGGCTTCCCGGTGAGCTGGGCGAGCCATTCGCGAATCTCGTTCAATTCGCTCATGTAGAATTCACCGCCGACATCGTCCTCAAAATTCTGCGGTAGATCGACGTAGCGCGATCCCTTGTTTGGAAACATCAGCTTCCACATGCCAGAGAGATTGCGGATCACATCGCAGATCGA